>PMLO01000125.1 GCA_003158895.1 Propionibacteriaceae bacterium | reverse complement strand
CGTGTCGATCCCCGTCTCCGTCGGCCTCGTCATCGTCATCGGCAAGCAGTCGCAGAAGCGGTTCGCCGCGATGTGGAAGCACACCGGTGAGCTCAACGGCCAGATCGAGGAGGCCTTCACGGGCCACGCCTTGGTCAAGGTGTTCGGTCGTCAGCAGGAGATGAACATGACGTTCCACGACAAGAACGCCGAGCTGTACAAGTCGGCGTTCGGTGCGCAGTTCATCAGCGCGATCATCATGCCGGTGATGTTCTTCGTCGGGAACCTGTCGTACGTGTTCGTCGCGGTCGTCGGTGGTCTTCGGGTCGCGGCCGGCCAGCTCAGCCTCGGCGACGTGCAGGCGTTCATCACGTACTCGCGCCAGTTCACCCAGCCGCTGACGCAGATCGCGTCGATGTCCAACCTACTGCAGTCAGGTGTCGCCTCGGCCGAGCGCGTCTTCGAGGTGCTGGACGCCGAGGAGATGAGCGCCGAGTCGACCGGGATCCTGCCCGAGCCCGTACAGGGCAAGGTCGCGTTCGAGAACCTCGCCTTCTCGTACCTGGCCGACAAGCCGCTCATCGAGAACCTCAACCTTGAGGTGGAGCCCGGCCAGACCGTCGCGATCGTCGGCCCGACCGGTGCCGGCAAGACGACGCTGGTGAACCTCATCATGAGGTTCTACGAGCTGAACGCGGGTCGGATCACGCTCGACGGCGTCGACATCAGCTCCATCCCCAGGGCCGACCTGCGCAGCAACCTGGGCATGGTCCTACAGGACACGTGGCTGTTCCACGGTTCGATCCGCGACAACATCGCGTACGGCCGTCCGACGGCAACCGATGAGGAGGTCATGGCCGCGGCTCGCGCCACGTACGTGGACCGCTTCGTCCACGCCCTGCCCGAGGGGTACGACACGGTCATCGACGAAGAGGGCAGCAACGTCTCCGTCGGCGAGAAGCAGCTCATCACGATCGCGCGGGCATTCCTCGCCGATCCGGCGCTGCTGATCCTCGACGAAGCCACGAGCTCGGTCGACACGCGCACCGAGGTTCTGGTGCAGAAGGCGATGGGTGCTCTGCGCAAGGGCCGTACGTCGTTCGTGATCGCTCACCGCCTGTCCACGATCCGCGACGCCGACGTCATCCTCGTGATGGAGCACGGCCAGATCGTCGAGCAGGGCAACCACGCCAGCCTGCTGGCGGCCAAGGGTGCGTACTACGACCTGTACCAGTCGCAGTTCTCCGGGGCGACCACCTCGGACGACGAGGACGAGCTTCCTCAGCTGGCCGGTGCCGGGGCAGGATCTCGCTCCCCGCGCCAGTCGTGACCCCGAGGTGGTCCTAGCCTCATGGCATGGCCACCCCCATTGTCGTCCCCCAGAGCCCCATGGGCCTGGGGGACGTCTTTGTTCGTACCGCGGCAGCCGTCGGACGATCGGAAACTAGGCCCTCGCCAGGGTCCGATCGGGGTGGGGGCGCCTCGCCCGCGCCGACCCACTCCGTAGGCTTGGTCCCATGAGCACAGCCCCGGTTCAGGTTCCACCCAGCCCGATGAGTCTTGGTGACGTCTTCACCGCTACGTTCTCGGTGTTCCGGCGGCGGATCGGAGCGTTCCTCGGGATCACAGTTCTTCAGCAACTGGTGATGCTCGTCGCCATCGTGGTGCCTCTCGTGCTGTCCCTGATCGTGATGCTCCCTGGTCTGGCCGTCAACAGCGCCCCGAGCCAGTCGACCGTCGTGGTCGCCATGCTGGGCATCTTCGGCGGCTTCTTCTTGGCCGTCCTCATCGGCGGCATCGTCTCCCTGTACTTCGATGGGCTGATGGTCGTGTGCGCCAACGAAGCGCTCCAGGGGCGGTTCCCGACGGTCGCAGAGCTGCGTGTGCTCAGCAAGGGTTACGTCGGCCGGATCGTCGGTCTCTACCTACTCGCGATGCTCGCCTATCTCGTGAGCGTGACGCTCGTGGCCCTGCCGATGATCTTCTCGTTCGTGGCATTCCTCGCCGCTGCCCTGAACGATTCCTCGAGCTCCTCCGCGACCGACACAGCGCTCGCTCTCCTCGGCGGGCTGGCGGTCACGGTCATCCTGCTCGTCGTCGTCCTCGTGGGTGCGTTCGTCATCACCGTCAAGGTGGCCTACGTTGCCCAGGTCTGCGCCGTGGAGCGACTATCGGGCATCGCGGCGTTGCGGCGCGCCTGGGGCCTGACGAAGGGTGCGTTCTGGCGCACGTTCGGCTATCTGTTCGTGTTCTCCCTCATCGCCGGAGCCGCCCAGCAGGTCGTCTCGGTCGCGATGAACGTCTTCGTCCCCGCCGTGTCGTCGAGCACGTCCTCCGCGTCATCGGAGAGTGCCGTCCTCAGCATGCTGCGCAGTGGCACGTTCACCCTGATGGTCACGGCGGTCGCCGCTGTGAGCCTGATCATCCAGCTCGTGATTGTGCCGCTGCGTCACACCTTCGTCACCGCCATGTACGGCGACCAGGTCCGCCGCCTGCAGCTCGGCCCCGTCGACCATGCTTTCGCGATGAACGTGCCGGGCTACGGGCAGCAGGCGTACGGGTATCCGCAGGCCGGGTACGGGTATCCCCAGCCCGGGCAGCAGCCCGGCTATGGCCCGTACGGTCCGGCGACGAGCCCCGACCCCTACGGTCAGGCTCCTCAGGCCCAGCCTCCCTATGGGCAACAGCCCGGACCGGGGATGTACGGGCAGCAGCCCGGCCCCGCTCCGTACGCGCCACCGTCGGCCACGGGTGCGCACGGCCAGGGCTGATCGAGGCTGGTGCGGTAGCGTCCTCGCGACGAGAGGAACGCAAGGATGACGCTGTTGGTCGGGCTTGACGTGCTGGGCCTCGGGGTCCGTGACGTCGCGATCCGGGACGGGCTGATCGTCGCGGCCGACGGCACCGAGAAGCGCGTCGACTGCACCGGTCTCGTCGCTCTCCCCGCGCTCGTCGACCCTCACACTCACCTGCG
>PMLO01000275.1 GCA_003158895.1 Propionibacteriaceae bacterium | reverse complement strand
ACCAGTCTTGTGTCGAAGGGTCCGAAGTCTCACGAGGATGTCGCAGTCGTGATCTTGCCTTGATGTCTCGCTGAACATGTCGAAGTCTGAGGGCGTTGCCAGCCGACAGGAGCGGTTGTGTCACCCAAAGCCGTTCTGTGTCGTCTGAAGCTGCTACTGACACACAGGTGTTGTTGCTGCTGCTGCTCCAAGGGGAGGGCACTTCAGAAGGCACGATGTCATAATGTACGTTATCGGCTCAGGTTGAGGAAGACCGCAGAGGAGTTCGAACCCACCGTTTCACCGGAAACGGTGGGTTCGAGGGATCACTCGCGGAACGCGGCTAGATCGCCGACCAGCCTCCGTCGGACGGCAGGACGACGCCGGTGATGTTGGGCGAGTCGTCGGACAGGAGGAAGGTGATGGCGGCCGCCAGTTCGGCTGCCTCGGCGGCCGGCGGCAGGACGACCTGCATCAACGGACCGAGCCGTTCAGCACCCATCTGTGAGGAGAAGTTGGCGACGATGTTCGTCTTGGTGCCACCGGGAGCCACGGCGTTGACCCGGATCCCCAACGGCGCGTACATCACCGATGAACTCAGCGTCATACCTACGACGGCATGCTTTGAGGCCGTGTAGGCGGTGCCGGCAGCCGAACCGCGGATGCCGGCCTCGGAAGCGACGTTCACCACCGTGCCCTTTCCGGCCGCCACCATGAGTCCGATCACTGCCCGCGACATTCTCATCATGCCGGTGACGTTGACGGCGAAGACCTTCTCCCAGATGGCGTCGGTGACCTCATGGATCGGCTGGAACTCGTCCATGATCCCGGCGACGTTGGCCAGGCAGTCGACCACGAGGCCGGCTGCCACGACGATCCGGGTCACGTCGGCTTCCTGTGATATGTCGCCGTTGACGGTGACGAATGCGAGGTCGGGATGCTCAGACTTCAGCTCCTCCAGCCGGTCCGCCGACCAGTCGGCGGCGACGACTCGGCCTCCTTCTCGTGCGATGCGGATCGCAACGGCCTTGCCGATGCCCGATCCGGCACCTGTGACGATTGCTGTCTTCCCCTCGAACCGTCCGGGAACGATCTTCTCCACGAACTCGGGGCCCTGCGGTGCAGTCGCTATGTCTGACATGGGTCTCCCTATTCCAATGGCACCATTGCCACGCTCACTGTATGACCGGGAGAGGCGCTTCGCTGCTCGTTCAGATACACCGCCGACGGCATGGGCCGAATCGGCGAACCCGCGTGCCGACCATGGATCCAGGGGCGCTGGCGACAAGGATCGTGGTCCTGCGAGGATGGCATATATCGGCACCCCCGCTTGAATCTCGCGTGGGGACTGGACGGGGCCCTAAAGTCGCCAACTACCGGCATGCGGTAGCATGCCTGCCATGAAACTCCCCCACCCCGCGACGTCGCTTACAACGTTTCAAACCTGGCCACACCGGAAGACGTTCCTGCCGGATCTTTGTGAAGGGCTGGTCGCCTCTTTGATGAAAGATCGCTATCCAGAATCGCCCGTAATCTGGTCAGGCGGGCATAGAGCAAAAGTCGACGTTACGTGTGGATCGTTTGCTATCGATGTAAAGCGCGCTGTGCTCGAGCCTCGAAAGCTGGACGGTCAAGACCATAAGTGCATCGAGTTCATGGGATCTGATCGTACCCCGCAGGCCAGGGATGGCGTAACCCACTATGCGCTCGTCGTCACCGAGGGCGACGTGGACGTGGATTTCGGAACAGACTTCACGTTCCGCGTCACCGCCGATCGATTGAGGTTTCGTGTCTATCTTATCCCTGCCGAGGTAATCAACGATCGCGAAGTGTTTCGCAAGACGATCGCCACGCGAGGAAAGAACAAGGGGAATCTCAGTACCCGACTCTCTGAAACTGCAAAGACGACAGATCTTGAGCGCTGGATAATCGCGGACACATTGACCCAATAGTTCCTAACCGAGTGCATGAGGTTAGCGCCAGTTCTTCTCAGGCGGGCGGCCCGCTGACGAGTGCGACCCTCGCGGTGTGGGCGGTGCCGGAGGCGTTGACCCAACCGATCGTGACCGTGTCACCTGGGTGATAGCCGATCATGAGCTGCCCCAGAGTCGTCGCCGAGTCGACCGTCCTGCCGCCTATCGACGTGATGGTGTCGCCTGCGACGATGCCCGCTGTGGCTGCGGGGTCCCCCGGCACGACGCCACCGACCAGCGCACCGCTGGTCGCCGACGAGCGCCTGACCCGTCCATTGCTGGACGACCCCATGAGAATCCCGAGGAAGGCCGACTCCCCCACGTGCGTGGTCGCTGAGCTCTGCCCGGCCTCGACGGCCGTGACGATCGCCATGGCGTCGGCGATCGGGATGGCATAGCCACGACCCGTGGCCGACGACAGCGAGTAGTTGCTCGAGCCCGCGGTGTTGATGCCGAGGACGCTGCCGCTGGAATCGACCAACGCTCCGCCCGAGTCGCCGGCCTGGATGGCAGCGTTCACCTGGATGAGGTCGCTGAGCTGCTCACTCGTACCGGTCAGATCGTTGCTCGCCGTGATCGACTGGCTCACTGCGGTCACCGACCCGGCCGCTGCCGTCGGCGTACCGCCCGTACCGCCCGCGTTACCAGCCGCGACGACAGCTTCGCCCACCGTGGCCGCTGCCGTGCTGATGGAAGCCGTCTGCAGACCGGACGCGCCTTGGAGCTGCAGCACCGCGACGTCATGAGCGGCGTCGTACCCGACGACGGAGGCTGCGTACGTCTGGCCGTTGCCCACGTCGATCACACTGATCGACGTCGCGCCGGAAATGACGTGGTTGTTCGTGAGGATCTCGCCGGTGGCCGTGAGGACGATCCCGGTGCCCGCACCCTCGGCGCCCTGGTACGAGAACGTGCTGACGATGTCGACGAGGGCAGGGTCGATGATCGCCGCAACCGCTGAGGGATCGGTCGTTGACGAAGAGCCGGCTGAACTCGAGCCGTCACTGGGCGTCGTGCTGGGTGCGCCAGAGGGGTTGGTCGTCGAGCCCGCCGTCGGCGCTGCCGTTCCCGAGACCGTGGGCACTGCGGCGGACGACACCTCGTACCGGCCGATCTCGGCGCCCGCGACGCCGATGGCCAAGGCCGCGAACACGCCGAGCGCGACGAACAGCCCCGAGTGGCGGCGTCGCCGAGGTGGTGGCGGTGGCACAGGCTGAGTGAAGGCGTACGGGTTGCCGTACGGGCTCCCCGCTCCCCCGGCCCATCCCGACGGAGGCGTCGGGGCCCCTTCTCCCCCGGCCCACGCTCCGCCGGCCCAGGCCTGAGGTGGTGTGGGCATCCCGGCTCCGGCCCATGTCTGTGGAGGCGTCAGGCTTCCCGCGCCGTCGGCCCATCCCTGTGGAGGCATCGGGCTTCCCGCGCCGTCGGCCCATCCCTGCGGCGGCGTCGGCGGTGGCCATGCGTCGCTCGGGGGCTGGAACGAGGGCCCCGGCCCACTGAAGCTGTCGTCTGGGTGTTCGCTCATCTCACTGACCTTTCGTCCTCATCCGGTATAGGTCAGAGTTGCTGGGAATCCCCTGTGAGCGCCCCATGGACTTCATGAGAACGATCAGGGCACGCAGGCGGAGATTCTTCCAGCGGCCCTTTCCTAGAGCCACATGGCGACCTAACGTGAGATGCGGACGATCCGGCCTCAGCGCTGTGGAAGGAGGAGCCATGCAGGGCGCACCGACTCTGATCGCTTCCGTCCAGCGAGCCCTCCGCCTGCTGGACGTCGTGGGATCGAGCGCGCGCCCTCAGACGGCGAAGGCGTTGGCGCGGGCGACCGGCGAGAAGCTCCCGACCACGTACCACCTGCTGGCCACTCTGGTCCACGAGGGCTACCTGGTCCGGTTGGACGGTGTCTACGTGCTGGGCGACCACGTGACAGCGTTGTCGGGCCGTCTCGAGCCTGAACGGCTTCGTGAACGGGTACGGCCGATCCTGTCCGGGCTCCACGACACACTTCGCGCGGCTGCGTACCTGGTCCTCTACCGCGACGGTGAGCTTGAACTCGTCGACATCGTCGACTCCCCGAGCAGGCCGCGTGTCGACCTCTGGGTCAACCTGGCTTCGTCGGGCCATGCCACCGCGCTGGGCAAGGCGGTTCTCAGCGCCCTCGACGAGGAAGGACGCCGCGACTACCTGTCGCGGCACACGCTCGCGGACCTCACTCCGTACACCCTCACTGACCGTCGTTCACTGCTTCGTGGTCTGTCTCGCGGAGATACCGAGACCCCGGGCGGCAGAGTCGTCGTCGATGTCCAGGAGTACAGCTTGGGGATAGCGTGCCTCGCGACCCCGGTGCAGCTGGTGGACCCGCGTGGCGGCGTCTCGGTCGGAGCGCTCGCAGTGTCTGTCGCCGCGCCGGCGTTGGAGAGCACCCGCCGTCGATCCGCGATTCTGACAAGAGCCGCCGAGCACCTCGCAGTTGATCTGGCTGTGTGAGGCCGCGCACAGCAGGCCTTATCAGCATCTGAAAAGTTCCCTGGTGACGACCTGTACGGGCCCGGGCAGGATCGGACGTAGCGGGTTCGATGTCGAACCCGTACATCGAGTGTGTCCCGTGAGGAGTACGAGATGACCCTGACATCTACGAGCCCGGCCACCACCAGAGGGCAAGGGCTGACCGACGCGAAACGTCTTGCCATGTACCGCCAGATGGTGCTGATCAGAACCTTCGAGGAAGCCATCTTGCGCGACTACCACGCCGACAAGTCACCCGTGTGGGACATCGGCGCCGGACTGATCCCCGGCGAGATGCACCTTGCGGCTGGGCAGGAGCCGGTGGCCGTCGGCATCTGCGACCATCTCAGCGCCGACGACGCTGTCACCGCGACGCACCGCCCGCACCATCTCGCGATCGCGCACGGGATGAACCTCCGCAAGTTGGCCGCTGAGATCTTCGGACGCGAGACGGGCCTCGGCAAGGGGCGCGGGGGCCACATGCACCTGTTCGATCCGGACACGCACTTCAGCTGCTCCGGGATCATCGCTGAGGGCTACCCGCCGGCACTGGGCCAGGCCTTCGCGTTCTCGAGGCGGGGTACGGACCGGATCGCCGTTGCTGTGACCGGCGAAGGCGCGGCCAACCAGGGCGCCTTCCACGAGTCGTTGAACCTGGCCGCGGTGTGGAAGCTACCTGTCGTCTTCGTGGTCGAGGACAACGACTGGGGCATCTCCGTGCCCCGCAGCGCCTCCACATCCGTTCCGTCGAACGCTGACCGGGCCGCTGCGTACGGGATCCCCGGCGAGCGCATCGAGGACAACGCTGTAGAAGCCGTGTGGGAGGCGGCCGGCCGTGCAATCCAGCGCGCACGTGACGGCGGTGGCCCAAGCTTGATCGAGGTCCACACGCTGAGGCTGTGGGGCCACTTCGAAGGGGATGCCCAGGGCTATCGGACAGACCTCCAGGGCGTGCCCGATCGCGACCCGATTCCGACGTACGAGTCCACTCTCCGCGCTGCCGGGATCCTCGACGACGCTGCGGTCGCCCAAGCAAAGACAGACGCGTTGAGAGCCGTCGACGACGCCATCGCCTTCGCCAAGAGCTCGCCGATCCCCGATCCGACGCAGGCCACCGCATTCGTGTTCGCAGATTCCACCACCGCCGAGGAGGCGCGGTCATGACCGCTACCGAGACCAGCAGCGCGCCGGCAGCAACCACTCGCCGGCTGACAACCGCCAAGGCGATGTCCGAGGGCATCGCCACCGAGATGGCAGCGAATCCCGAGGTCTTCTACCTGGGTGAGGACGTGGGCGCGTACGGAGGGATCTTCGGATCCACCGGCGGCCTGCTGGAGCAGTTCGGCCCTCAGCGCATCATCGACACACCCATTTCGGAGACCGCGTTCATCGGACTCGCGATCGGGGCCGCGACCGAGGGCATGCGGCCCATCGCCGAACTCATGTTCGCGGACTTCATGGGCGTCTGCTTCGACCAGATCTACAACCACATGGCGAAGATCCACTTTGAGTCGGGCGGTACCGTGAAGGTACCCATGGTGCTCACCACCGCTGTCGGCGGGGGCTACTCCGACGCCGCACAGCACAGCCAGTGCCTATGGGGGTTGTTCGCCCACGTACCTGGCCTGAAGGTCGTCGTGCCGAGCACCCCGTACGACGCCAAGGGCCTGATGATCAGTGCCATCCGCGACGACAGCCCTGTGGTGTACATGTTCCACAAGGGAGTGATGGGTCTCCCGTGGATGGCGAAGAACGCACGCGCCACGGACGTCGTACCGGAAGGTGCGTACGAGGTGCCCATCGGCAAGGCACGCATTGCCCGGCCGGGAACCGACTGCACCGTCGTCACGATCTCGCTGTCCGTGCATCACGCCCTGGATGTCGCGGACCAGCTCGCGGCGGCCGGTGTCGCCGACGCCGAGGTGATCGACCTGCGCAGCCTCGTACCGCTCGACCGTGACGCGATCTGGGAGTCCGTGTCGCGCACGGGACGGCTGGTCGTCGTGGACGAGGACTACCTGTCGTTCGGCATGTCCGGCGAGGTCGTCGCGACGATCACCGACCGGGACCCGAGCGTCCTGCGTGCTCCTGTCCAGAGGGTGGCCGTCCCCGACGTGCCGATTCCGTACGCTCATGGTCTCGAACACGCCGTTCTGCCCAATGCCAGCCGGATCGAGGCTGCGATCCGGGCGGTCATGGGGGCATGACGTGGACGTCGTGTTCCCGACGATGTCGCAGGAGAAGCCCCTCGCCGAAGGGGTCGTAGCGACCTGGTTCGTCCGTGACGGGGAGCAGGTCGCTGCCGGGCAGCTGCTCGCCGAGGTGCAGGTGGACAAGGTCTCGAAGGAGATCCCTGCTCCTGTCGCGGGAACCGTCCATCTCCACGCGCTCGAGGAGGCCGTGGTCGTGCAGGGTACGGTGATCGCCTCGGTCGACTGAGGACCACGCGTGGCCCGCTGACGCAGCACTCCAGGTCAGCGGGCCACGTACTCCGCGAGATGCTGGCCGGTGAGCGTGGACCCGTCGGCGATGAGTTCGGCCGGTGTTCCCTCGAACACGATCCGACCGCCGTCATGACCGGCGCCAGGACCGAGGTCGATGATCCAGTCGGCGTGCGCCATGACGGCTTGATGGTGCTCGATGACGATCACAGACCTGCCGGAGTCGTCCAGGCGGTCCAGCAGCCCGAGCAGCTGGGCCACGTCAGCGAGATGCAGCCCCGCCGTGGGCTCGTCCAGCACGTACACGGTCGCCTTGTCCGCCATCTGGGCGGCCAGCTTCAGACGCTGCATCTCGCCGCCGGACAACGTCGTCAACGGCTGACCGAGGCTGAGATAGCCCAGCCCGACATCGGCGAGCCGCTCGAGAACCTTGTGCGCCGCGGGCGTACGGGCCTCGCCCTCGCCGAAGAACGTCAGCGCTTCCTCGACCGGTAGGTCCAGCACATCGGCGATGTTGAGGCCGCCGAACCTGTACTCGAGCACCGCTGACTGGAACCGTCGCCCCTCGCACTCCTCGCACGTGGTCGCGACGGTCGCCATGACGCCCAGGTCCGTGTATACGACACCGGCGCCGTTGCATGCAGGGCACGCACCTTCGGAGTTCGCGCTGAACAGCGACGCCTTCACGCCGTTGGCCTTGGCGAACGCCGTACGGATCGGGTCCAGAAGTCCTGTGTACGTCGCGGGGTTGCTCCTTCTGGACCCGCGGATCGGCGTCTGGTCGATCGCCACCACGCCCTCATGGCCCGCCACGGATCCCTGGATCAGCGAGCTCTTGCCCGAGCCCGCCACGCCGGTCACGACTACCAGCACGCTCGTCGGGATGTCGACGTCGACGTTCTTGAGGTTGTGCGCGCTGGCGCCGCGGATCGCCAGGGCCCCGGCCCCCGTCCGTACGGTCTCCTTCACCCGGGCGCGGTCATCGAGGTGGCGGCCGGTCACGGTTCCGGACGCCCGCAGCCCCTCGACGGTGCCCTGGAAGACCAGCTCTCCCCCGGCGCTGCCGGCACCGGGACCGAGGTCGATCACGTGGTCGGCGATCCCGATGACCTCGGGCTTGTGCTCGACGACGAGCACGGTGTTCCCCTTGTCGCGCAGCCGCAGCAGCAGGTCGTTCATCCGCCGGATGTCGTGCGGGTGGAGGCCGATGGTGGGCTCGTCGAACACGTACGTGACGTCGGTCAACGCCGATCCCAGGTGGCGGATCATCTTCGTCCGCTGTGCCTCGCCGCCGGACAGGGTGCCCGATGGCCGGTCCAGGCTGAGGTAGCCCAGCCCTATCTCGACGAACGAGTCGAGCGTCTCACCTAGTGTTTGCAGCAATGGCGCCACCGATGGCAGGTCGAGGCCATGCACCCACGCCGCCAGGTCGCTGATCTGCATGGCGCAGGCCTCGGCGATGTTGATGCCGGAGATCTTCGACGACCTCGCCTCCGCGCTGAGCCGGGTGCCGTCGCACTCGGGACACGTACCGAACGTGATCGCCCGCTCGACGAACGCTCGGATGTGCGGCTGCATCGACTCGGGATCCTTGGCGAGCATGGACTTCTGGATCTTCGGGATGAGGCCCTCGTACGTGAGGTTGATGCCCTCCACCTTGATCTTGGTCGGCTCCCGGTAGAGCAGGTCGTGGAGCTCCTTCTTGCTGTAGTCCCCGATCGGCTTGTCCATGGGCAGCCCGGACCCGGCGAAGATCCGCCCGTACCAGCCGTCCATGCTGTAGCCGGGGACCTTCAACGCTCCCCCACGAAGCGACAGGTCAGCGTCGTACAGAGCGGTCAGGTCGAAGTCCGTCACCTGTCCTCGGCCCTCGCACCGGATGCACATCCCGCCCAGCCGTGAGAACGACGCCTTCTGCGCCTTGGTCGCCGCGCCGCGCTCGACGGTGATGGCACCACTCGCGCGCACCGTGGCCATGTTGAACGAGAACGCGGTCGGCGGCCCGATGTGGGGCTCCCCCACGTGAGAGAACAGGATGCGGAGCAGGGCGTTCGCATCCGTCGCCGTCCCGACCGTGGACCGAGGATCACCGAACATGCGCTGCTGGTCGACGAGGATGGCCGTCGTCAGGCCGTCCAGGAGGTCGACATCGGGCCTTGCCAGGTTGGGCATGAAGCCCTGTACGAACGAGCTGTACGTCTCGTTGATGAGGCGCTGCGACTCCGCGGCGATCGTGTCGAAGACCAGCGANNGAGCTCTTGCCCGAGCCGGAGACGCCTGTGAACACGGTCAGGCGTCGCTTCGGGATGTCGACCGTCACACCTTTGAGGTTGTTCTCGCGGGCGCCCACCACGCGGATCACGTCATGGGTGTCAGCCGGTTCAGGCGTAGGCATGGCGGCTCCACTCATCACTCACGGGCGTACGACGGTTGCGCCATGCTGCCACGTCCGGATCGCATTTCCCAGCCCTGTCGCGACGTCTCGCCGAGATCAGTCGGCGCCGAGGTACGCCTTCCGGACGCGGTCGTCGCCGAGCAGCGCCTTACCGGAGTCCGAGAACATGATCTGCCCGACCTCGAGAACGTACCCGCGATCAGCGAGCGACAGCGCGGCCGAGGCGTTCTGCTCGACGAGCAGGATCGTCACGCCTTCCGACTGCAGCTTGACGATCGTGTTCATGATCGTCTTGGTCATGATGGGGCTCAGGCCCATCGACGGCTCGTCGAGCATGAGCAGCTTGGGCCGGCTCATCATGGCCCGTCCGATGGCCAGCATCTGCTGCTCACCACCCGAGAACAGTCCTGCCGCCTCGTGGCGCCTCTCCCCCAGTACGGGGAACAGTTCGTAGATGTCCGCCAGGTCCTTCTTCACACCCGCTGCGTCCTTGCGGGAGAAGGCGCCGAGCTGGAGGTTGTCCTCCACGCTCATCCGGCGGAACAGCCGACGCCCTTCCGGCGACTGGGCGATGCCACGCTCGACGACCTTGTGAGCGGGGATGCCGTCGAGCTTCTCACCTTCGAACGTGATCGACCCGGAGACCAGCTTGAGCAGTCCGGAGATCGCACGCAGCGTCGTCGACTTGCCGGCACCGTTCGTGCCGAGGAGCGTGACGATCTGCCCCTTCTCGACGGTGAACGAGATTCCCTTGACGGCATTCACGCGGCCATACGCGACGACCATGTCCTTGACCTCAAGCATCGTTTCCGTCCTCCTCGACCACGGTCGGAGCGCCGATGTATGCCTCGATCACACGGGGGTCGTTCTGCACGATGTCACCCGCCCCCTCGACGAGCACCTCGCCACGTACGAGGCAGTACACGCGATCGCACAGGCTGAAGATGAACCGCATGTCGTGCTCGATCACGAGCACCGCGAGGCCCAGGTCGCGGATGCGGAAGATCAGGTCCTCCGCCTCGCGCGTCTCCTGCGGGTTCATGCCGGCGGTCGGCTCGTCGAGCAGCAGCAGCTTCGGGTCCGTGGCGAGAGCACGCGCGATCTCCAGACGACGCTGATCGCCGTACGGGAGGTTTCGCGACAAGGTGTCCGCCTTGTTCTCCAACCCGACGAACGCGAGCAGCTCCCTGCTGCGTTCAGTCGCCTCTCTTTCCTCCCGGCGGTGCCGGGGAAGGCGGAAGACCGCATCGAACGCGTTCGACTTGGTGCGGCAGTAGCGCCCCACCATGACGTTCTCGAGCGCTGTCATGTTGTGGAAGAGCCGGATGTTCTGGAAGGTGCGCGCCATCCCGGCGTACACGACCTTGCGGGGCCTGGGCGGAAGAGGCTGGCCGGCGAAGGTGACAGAGCCGGCCGTCGGCTTGTACAGCCCTGTCAGACAGTTGAAGAACGTGGTCTTCCCGGCACCGTTCGGGCCGATGAGGCCGACGATCTCGCCGGCGTGGACCTGCATGCTGACGTCCCCGACGGCACGCAGTCCTCCGAACTGCATCGTCACGTTCCTGGCGTCGAGCAGGACGCCGTCCTCGGTGACCGGTGCGTCTGTCGCAGGGGCAGGTGCGGCGGTCATCGCAGGTCCTCCGTCGTCACGGCGTCAGGGTTGAAGTGATCGTGGTAGGCGATCAGCTCCTCCTGGACATCCTCGGCCAGTTCTTCATCCTCGGCGTGGAACTCGAGCTGCCTGCGCTCGTCGGCGATGATGCCTTCAGGACGGAACCGCATCATGAACACCAGCAGCAGGCCGAACAGCATGAGGCGGTAGTCGGAGAAGAAGCGCAGCTTCTCAGGCAACAGCTTGAGGATCGTCGCGCCGATCAGGACGCCCATGACGGTACCCATACCGCCGAGGACGACCGCGGCGAGCAGGAACGCCGACTCGAGAAACACGTACTGGTCAGGCGTCACAGACACGTCGTAATGGGCCTTCACCGCGCCGGCAAGCCCCGCGAGGAACGCGCCGCCCGCGAAGGCGAGGATCTTCAGGCCGAACGTGTTCACACCCATCGCCTCTGCAGCGAGCTCGTCCTCACGGATCGCCACCCAGCCCCGGCCGATGCGCGAACGGTTCAGGTTGACGAAGACGACCATGATCACGGCGAGCACGAGCAGCATCAGCCAGAAGTAGTTCGCGAAGCGTCCAACCTGGATGCCGAAGATCTGGTGGGCGTCACCGAAGTTGAAGCCCAAGAAGCTCAGCTCCGGCACGTTGTTGATCCCGTTGGACCCGTTCGTGATGTTCGGACCGTCCGAGCCGTCGAGGTTGTTCATCGTGATCCGGAAGATCTCTCCGAAGGCCAGCGTCACGATGGCGAGGTAGTCGCCCGAGACGCGCAGGGTCGGCGTACCGATGATGAGGCCGAGGAAGGACGAGACGCAGCCGCTGATGAGGACCGTGACGATGAACGGCGGGTGCCAGTGGATGTGCGAGTACAACGAACCCGACAAGACCGCCGAGGTGAAGGCGCCGGCGCCGAGGAACGCGATGTAGCCGAGGTCGAGCAGACCGACGAGTCCGACGACGATGTTCAGGCCGAGAGCGGTGGCACTGAAGATGAGCACCTGCGTCGCGATCGACATGTTCGCGTCCGAACCGTTCTGGGTGAACGGGAACACGAAAGCCACGAAGAACGCCGCGAGCACGAGGATCTTCTTGTTGTCCGCGGCGCACTTGGCGAACCAGCCGAACACGCCGGTACGGACGAGGGTCAGGGCCAGGAATGCGGCGAACGTGAGGTAGAAGAGGAAGGCGCCCGCACCGCTCAGGCCGAGCGCGAACGCTGCGGCGAAGAGCACCGCTGCGAGACCACCCGCGATGGCGATGATCTGCACGATCGTGTTGGTCTTGATCCGGCCCATGGACGGCTCGGGCGAGCGGAACAGGACGAGCCCGGACACGGCACCGACGACGCCGGCGACCAGTGCGAGCCAGCCACCCGGGTCCACGTTGATCAGGCCTCCGGACTCGATGCCGATGGCCGCGACGCCGACGAAGCCAGTGGCCAGTAGGCCGTACCCGGCGAACCGGGCTCCGGTGTTCCAGGCCACCCAGTCGCGGGCCTTGCCCGGCTTGCGGAGCACCAGCGGAGCGGCGAACAGCACCACGGCGATCACTGCGAGACCGATGTAGTTGTACTGCAGAGGGCTGGGCGCTGCAGAGTACGTGACGTCGTCGAGCGCTTCGTGCGCGTACGACCACGGCAGGAGCACCGAGACGATACCGAGCGCAGCCGCGACGATGCCGCCGATGTGTGCTGCGGTCTGGAACTTCTCGAGCTTCTCAGCCGGGATGGTGAGTGCGGACGTGAAGCGGCTCATGCCCGGTCCACCACCTTCGCGCCCAGGAGACCTTGCGGCCGGAAGACCAGCACGAGGATGAGGAGCACGAAGGCCCACACGTCCTTCCAGGCGGGACTTCCGAACTGACCGGGGATGAACGTGGTGGCCATGGACTCGACGACGCCGAGCACCAGGCCACCGACGACGGCGCCGTTGATGTTGCCGATGCCACCCAGGACGGCGGCCGTGAACGCCTTCAGACCTGCGAGGAATCCCATGCGGAAGTCGATGTTGCCGACACGCATGCCTTGCGCGACTCCGGCGATGGCGGCGAGAGCGGCGCCCACGGCGAAGGCCGCCATGATGACCCGGTCCACGTTGATGCCCATCAGTCGGGCCGTGTCGGGATCCTGGCTGGTGGCGACCATCGCACGGCCGGTCTTCGTACGGTTGACGTAGAACCAGAGGAAGGCCGTGCAGACCACGAGTGCACCGAGTGTGAAGAGCGCCGAGATCTGTACGTTGACGTTTCCGAACGACACGGACCTGCCGGAGATGCCCTCGATGTTCGGGAACGGGATGGCCCGCTTCGAGTCGGGCATGCCGGGGATGTCGCCGAAGAACAGGCGCACGAACTCTTGGAGGAAGACCGAGATGCCGATCGCCGAGATCAGCGGTGCGAGCCTCGGCGCGTCTCTCAGGGGTCTGTACGCGAGGCGTTCCATGAGCAGCGCCATCGTGACGGACACGATGATGCCGCCGAGAATCATCACCGGCAGCATCCCGAACACCGCGACCTGCCAGCTCATGGAGGAGGGCGACCCCATGACGACCCATGTCGCGAACGCGCCGAACGCGCCGGTCATGAAGATCTCGCCGTGCGCGAAGTTGATGAGCTGCACGATGCCGTACACCACCGTGTACCCGACTGCGATGAGTGCGTACAACGCCCCCAACGACAGTCCGTTGATCAGTTGCTGCCAGAACAGATCCACGTCGCCCTCTCTTATGTTCGACTCTCACACAGAGGAACGCGGTTGGCACCGACGAGAACGCGGTGCCAACCGCGCGTCCAGCTACCTCAGCTGAGGGTCTTCTCGGTGGCCCACTTGCCTGCGGTCACCTTGTAGACGGTGATGACCTTGGTGACGGTGTCACCGTACTTGTCGAACGCGATCTTGCCGGTCGCGCCGTCGAAGCTCACCGACGACATGGCGGTCACCGTGTCGGCGCGAGCGGACTTGGCGTCGGTGGCCTTGGCCAGGGACGTCTTGAGGGCGTTGATGATGGCATTCGCCGCGTCGTACGACTGCGCGCCGTAAGCACCCATCGGGTCCTTGTAGCCGGCTGCGGTGTAGGCAGAAACGAACGCCTTGGCCGAAGCCAGGGTGTCGACCGGAGCGCCGACGGAGGTCGCGAGATCACCGTTGGAGGCAGAACCAGCCAGGTCGATGTACGACGGGTCGAAGATTCCGTCGCCACCCATCAGCGGGACGTTGAGGCCGGCGGCCTTCATCTGCTTGGACAGCGGCCCCGCCTGCGGGTACTCGCCGCCGTAGTAGACAGCAGCAGGGTTGGCAGCCTTGACGTTCGTCACGACCGCGCTGAAGTCCTTGTCATCGGGGTTGATCGTCTGGGCGATCGCGATCTTGCCGCCACCGGCGACGAAGGCCTTGGTGAACGCCTCGACGAGGCCCTGACCGTACGACTTCTTGTCGTGGATCGTGGCGACGTTCTTGATGCCGATGCTCAGCAGGTAAGCCGCTGCTGTCGGGCCCTGGACCGCATCCGTCGTGCAGGTGCGGAAGTAGTTGTCATACGGACGGGCCGGGTTGGCGGCGTCCTGGCCCTGGGTCAGCGTCGGGTTCGTGTTGGCCGGCGAGATCTGGACGATGTGCACGGGCTGGAGAACCGGCGTGACGCTCTGAGCCACGGATGAGTTCAGGGTGCCGACGACGCCGACCACCTGATCGTCCGAGGACAGGCTCGTGGCCGCGTTCTTGCCGACGTCAGGCGTGGCCTGGTCGTCCATGGCGGAGATCTCGAGCTTCCAGCCCGGGATCGCGTTGGAGTCGTTGGCCTGCTTGATCGCCAGGTCCACTGAGTTCTTGATGCCGAGACCGAGTGCCGACAGGTCACCGGAGAGCGGTGCGATGACACCGATCTTGGCGATCTTCGTGGCCCCCGACGAGCTGGTCGACCCGTTGTCGGCTCGCGACCCACAGCCCGACAGGGCCAAGGCGCCTGCCACGAACGTGACGGCGGCGAGCTTGACGATACGTCTGTTCACGCTTCCTCCTTGTTGACGTTTACCCCCACCTCGTATGGACTGCGAGCACCGGGAGCCGGGCCACATTGGACCACGGGTTTGTCTCGCGTGTGTTACAGACCGTCGCACGAGGAGTCGGCTTTACCGAATTGTTGTTAAGTCCCACCGAACGATGCTGCGTTCTACTCCTCCGGTGCCCTTCAGCGCAAGCTGGGGGCATGGCGTGGCCCCGACGTCCGCGAGTCGGCTCAAGACGAGCCGACGTGAACGTCTGTGGAACGATGTGGCGGTGCTGTCGCTGATCGGAAAACTCACGGAACGCTTCGAAACTGCCGCGGGGACCGACCCTGAGCTGCGACCCTCGACCAAACCCCAGTTCGGCCACTTCCAGTCCAACGTGGCGCTTCGGCTTGCCAAGGACCAGGGACGATCGCCCCGAGACGTCGCGACGGACCTCGTGGCGCGCATCGATGTGGCAGACCTGTGCGAGCCGCTGGAGATCGCCGGACCTGGGTTCATCAACATCCGTGTCCGTGCCGACGTGCTGGCCGGTGTGGCCAACGACATCCTCCACGATCCCGCGGCTGGTATCGATGTGGCCGAGGATCCGGCCCGGATCGTCATCGACTACAGCTCCCCCAACGTCGCCAAGCTCATGCACGTCGGACACCTGCGGACGACCATCATCGGCGACTGCTTCCACCGGGTACTCGACGCGACCGGCAACACCGTCATCGCCCAGAACCACATCGGAGACTGGGGTCGGCAGTTCGGCATGCTTATCGAGCAGGTTCTCGAGGAGAACCTCGACCTGTCCGGTCTCGATCTCGCGGGTCTCGAGGAGCTGTACCTGCGGGCCAATGCCCACCTGACCGCCGATGAGGCGTTCGCGGATCGCTCGCGGGCTCGGGTGGTGGCCCTCCAGGCCGGAGACGCCGAGACGAACGCCCTGTGGCAGGAGCTGATCGATATCTCGAAACTGGGGTTCAACGCCACGTACGACCGCCTGGGCGTCCTGCTCACCGATGACGACCTGGCCGGCGAGTCCATGTACAACGACATGCTCGCTCCGATCTGTGACGACCTCGAGGCGCGCGGCATCGCGGTCGTCGACGACGACGCGCTCGTCGTCTTCGTCGACGGCTTCGACGCTCCCGCCATCCTGCGGAACCGGCATGGTGGGTACGGCTACGACGTGACCGATGTCGCCGCCATCTCGTACAGGGTCAACACGTTGAAGGCGGACCGCATCGTCTACGTCACCGACGCCCGGCAGCACCAGCACTTCCTGCTGGTCTTCGAGGTCGCCCGCATGGCCGGATACCTCCCCGACTCGGTCACCGCCGAGCACGTCGGGTACGGGATGGTGCTCGGGACCGACGGCAAACCGTTCTCCACCCGCAAGGGCGGCGCCGCCCACCTCGACGACCTCCTCGACCAGGCCGAGGAGCACGTCGCGCGTCCGATCGCCGTGGCGGCCGTCAAGTACGCCGACCTGTCGAACCAGCTCCAGAAGGACTACGTCTTCGACGCGGAGCGGATGACGCAGACGACGGGCGATACCGGCCCGTACCTCCAGTACGCCCACGCCCGCGTCACCCGCATCCTCGTCAAGGCCGAGGCGGAGGGCATCGCCTGGGAAACGATCACGGTCTTGAACGAGACGCCCGAGCACAACCTGGCGCTGCTGCTGAGCCGCTTCGGCGAGGTCGTCTCCGGCGTGGCCGAGGATCTGCAGCCGCACAAGCTCTGTACGTACCTGTTCGAGCTGGCCACGGCGTTGAGCGTCTTCTACGAGGTCTGCCCCGTGCTCACGACCGAGGGCGACGTCCGTACGTCGCGGCTCGGCTTGTGTTCTGCCGTGCGTCGCGTGCTCTCCCGCGGCCTCGGCCTGCTCGGCATCGAGGCGCCTGACCAGATGTGACCGACGCCGTACGCGAGGATGTGCGTATGGCGATCGACTGCACCACCTACTCAGCGGGCCCCGGCCCCGCGCCGACGTTCATTGTTCTCCCAGGCGGCGACTACCTCGAGCACGACGAGCACGAGGGTGCAGCGGTCGCGGAGTGGCTGACCGGTCATGGAATCCACGCCATGGTCGTCAGGTACGGAGTCGGCGAGGGCTGCTTCCCGCGTCCGCTGCACGACGCGCGTGAGGCCCTCACGAAGCTGCGAGAGGGCGAGACCGATCTCGACGTCCTGCGGGATCACGTCGGGGTCATCGGCTTCTCCTCCGGGGGCCACCTCGCGGGCCTTCTGGCCACCGACAGCGACAACATGACCGGTACTTCTCGGTGGACGTTCGCCGGGCGGCCGGACGCGGCGATCCTCTGCTACCCGGTCACCGAGCTCCGAGATGCGTTCTTCGGCAGAATCCCGAACCTCGACGCGGGAGTGGCCGAGCGGCTGCTGGGCGGTGACGCGTCCGAGGAGCAGCGGAGCGAGCTGTCGCCCTGCACACGGGTCACCTCACCCAAGGAGGGCGACCCCACTCCCCCGATGTTCCTGTGGACGACCAGCGACGACGAGGTCGTCACGGTCCTGCACACCACGACGATGCTGCTGTCCCTGGGAGTCGCGGGTGTTCCTCACGAGGGACACATCTTCTCCTCCGGCGAGCATGGGCTCGGCCTCGCCGAGGACAACCCGGAGGTCGCCCAATGGAAGGAGCTGGCGCTGGAATGGCTCGCCGGCCTCGGATGGCCGGTCAGCTGATCAGGCGCGGCTGAGCGACAGGCGGATGCCCTGACGGGTCACCGGACCGAGCGTCCCTGTCGTGCGCAGCAGCGCCATCGACAGGTTGGCCACGATGAGCACCAAGGAGGCAGACCCGACGAGGAGAACCGAGCGCTCGTTGATGAGGGCCGCCCAGACCAGCCAGGTGGACTGGTTGATGAGCCCGATCCACTGGTTGCCGACGGACAGGCCCCGGACGTCGATGCTCGTGGCCGTCACCTTGAGCTGGGAGACGAGCGAGGTCGCGGCGGGAAGGAAGGCCGCGACGGAGTAGGCGATGGTTCCGACAGTGTGGTCGAGGGTCGTGGTCGTGAACCCGATGAGAAGGCCTGGCGCGAGCAGGACGAGCCACGGCGTGCCCACGTGGCGGTGGAACAGCGACAGGATGGTCAGGGTGATCGTGACGAGCAGGATGTTGGGGAGCCATTGGTTGAGGTTGCCGTGCGTTATCCCGTACAGCCCCCACGTGAGGTTGCCGCCGAGGGCGAACTGCCAGGAGAGCACGGACACCCCCGACGTCGTACCGGCGCGCAGGATACGTACGAGCTGAGGGGCTGAGATGAAGCAGGACAGGCCGGCTGCTAGCCAGCCGATGACCAGGGCAAGGTGATCAGCAGAGATATGAGGCATGGCCTCGAGCGGCCCCTTCGAACTCGTGATGGACAGTCAATACGGGCCGCTCTGCCCAGTACTGAGGTCACGTTCGTTGGAACCTGACCCGTAGTCGAACCCTACTCTCCGAGCCGAAGAAGTGCATCGTTTCAGTTGGGGGTTCTCATCGTCTGCGTAACGACTTGGTACCACTGCGCCGCCATCCCCTGGAACCGTTTGTGTGCCGGTCTCCTCGCGAGTACGAATGGGGAGGTCGTCGAAACCCAGGAGCGCCGTGGAAGTCATCGTGTGTCGAACTGCAGACGAGGTCGCTGAGGTAGCCGCAGCGAAAGTCGCGAGGGTGTGCCGCGACGTCGGGCCGAAAGTCGTGATCGGGGTGGCGACGGGATCATCCCCTGTCGCGCTGTACGAGAGCCTCGCTCAGCGCGTCAAGGACGGCCGCCTGGACATGTCGCAGGCATCGGCGTTCGCGCTCGACGAGTACGTAGGGCTGCCGCCAGGGCACCCGGAGTCGTACGCGGAGGTCATCCGGCAGAGCGTCACGGAGCCCCTCCGCATGAACCCTGCCCTCGTCCACACGCCGAACGGCTTCGCGGACGACATCGAGCAGGCTGCGAAGGACTACGAGCAGGCGATCGTCGATGCCGGCGGCGTCGACGTGCAGATCCTCGGCGTGGGCAGCAACGGGCATGTCGGCTTCAATGAGCCCACCTCGTCGCTCGCGTCCCGTACCCGGATCAAGACCCTCACAGCGACGACCCGCCAGGACAACGCGCGCTTCTTCGACTCGATCGAGAACGTGCCGCACCACTGCCTGACCCAGGGTCTGGGCACGATCATGGCGGCCAGGGAGGTCGTTCTGGTCGCGCAAGGCATCCACAAGGCGGATGCCATCGCCGCCCTCGTCGAAGGTCCCGTCACAGCCCGGTGGCCCGGATCGGTCCTCCAGCTGCACCCGCACGCGACTGTGGTCGTCGACCAGTCGGCGGCCAGCAAGCTCGAGCTGCGCGACTACTACATCCAGACGTACGCGGAGAAGCCTTCCTGGCAACGCTTCGACGCCCGCTGAGCCCTCAGAGTGGTGCCCCGGGGGCAATAGGGTGATTGCGGCACCTACCCTCCGCCCCCGAAAGGACCGACTATGACCGTGCCCCCGTCGATGCCGTACGTGCCGCCAGCGCCACAACCGGCGAAGCGGCCGAATGGGTTCCTCATCGCCTTCGTCATCGCCGCCACCGTCCTTCTGGTCGGCATCGCCGGCACCATTGCGGTGATCACAGTGCTCGGCACGGACTGGATCGGCAAGAGCGCGAGCAGCGCCCCGACGAACGTTGAGCACACCGTCACGTTCAAGGTGACCACGGCGTCGAAGACGGGGTTCGCCTATCAGGCGGATGGCGCGGTGCTCAACGAGACGGTGTCTGCCGACTGGACGAAGGATGCGAAGGTTACGGGCGCGCACAACGTCTCGCTGGTTGTGACACTGAACTTCCTGGACCCTGACACCGCGAGCGCTAGTTGCGAGATCCTCGTCGACGGCAAGAGCCAGATGAAGAACAGCGCGACGGGTGCGAACGGAATGGCGATCTGCGTGGCGTCGACAAGCTAGTGGAGACCGTGTCCCACTAGCGGACCGTGTCGCCTCCAGCGAGCATCAGGTTCGGCTCAGAGGTTGATCATGTGCCCGGCGATGCCTTCCACCGCTTCCTTGATCGCCTCGGAGAGCGTCGGGTGGGCGTGGATATTGCGGCCCATCTCGTCAGCAGTGAGGTCCCACATCTGCGCGAGCGTGAAAACGGGCAGCAGCTCGGTGACGTCCGGGCCGACCATGTGTGCGCCGATGATCTCGTTGTGCGTCGCGTCCGCGACCACCTTGACGAAACCGACGGCGTCGCCGAGGCCCCAGGCTTTGCCGTTCGCCGTGAACGGGAACTTCGAGACCTTGACGTCGAACCCCTTCTCCCTCGCCTGCGCCTCCGTGTAGCCGAACGATCCGATCTGCGGCTGGCAGTACGTGGCGCGCGGGACCATGTCGTAGTTGATGGGCATCGTCTCGACACCCGCGATCGTCTCGGCCGCTACCACTCCCTGGGCCTCGGCCAAGTGAGCGAGCATGAGCTTCGCGGTGACGTCGCCGATCGCGTACAGGCCGGGCACGTTGGTCCGCATGTAGTCGTCGATGGCGATCGCGCCACGGTCGGTGAGCTGGACGCCGGTGTTCTCCAGGCCGTAGCCCGCGGTTCGCGGAGCGAACCCGATCGACAGCAGGACCATCTCCGCCGCCAGGGCGATCTCGTCGCCGCCCGCGGCCGGAGCGACCGCGACGGACACTCCAGAGTCCGTCTCGGTGATCGTCTTCACCGCGTGGCCCAGCATGAGCTTCACGCCGAGCTTCTTGTACGCCTTCGCGATCTCGGCGGAGATCTCCGCATCCTCCAGGGGCACCATGCGGTCGAGGTACTCGACGATCGTGACGTCGACTCCGTAGTTGCGCAGGACGTACGCGAACTCCGTACCGATCGCACCGGCCCCGCAGATGATGATCGATGCCGGCAGGTGGTCGGAGAGGATCAGCTCCTCGTACGTGACGACGCGCTCGCTCCTCGTGACACCCGGCAGCATCTTCGTCGTCGAGCCCGCACCGATGATGCAGTTGTCGAACGTGAGCGTCTCGGTGCCGTCGTCGGTGGTCACCGACAGCGTGTGCGGGTCGACGAATGTGCCCCATCCGTTGACCTCGGTGATCCGGTTCTTCTTCATGAGGAAGTGGACGCCGTTGATCATCCGTTGCGACACCGTCCGGCTACGGCTGAATGCCTTTCCATAGTCGAACGTCACGTCGCCGGTGATGCCGAACGTCTCCTTCTCGTGAGTGAAGACGTGCGCGATCTCGGCGTTGCGGAGAAGCGACTTGGTCGGGATGCATCCCACGTTGAGGCAGACACCGCCCCACCACTGCTTCTCGACAACAGCGACCTTCAGACCCAGCTGGGCCGCACGGATCGCGGCCACGTACCCTCCCGGGCCGGCACCGAGAACGACGACGTCATAGTGAGCGCTCATGTCCGTTACCTTAGCGATTCTCGCCGCCACTCCTCCCCCTCGTGCTCGCTGAGGGCGGGTACGGATGACCGAGTTGTACGACCCAACGGCGACGATATATCTCATGTGAGATATGCTCCCCCGGTGGATACGTCACCTCTGAAGGTCGGGATGCTGATCCGGGACGCCCGGAAACAACGTGGTCTCACGCAGACCCAGCTGGCAGACCTGCTGAGTACGAGTCAGTCCGCTGTGCACCGCATCGAGTCGGGGAACCAGAACCTGTCTCTCGAGATGATCAATCGCATCGCGTCCGCTTTGGACAGCGAGATCATTGCCGCGGGCAAGGGCGCCGTACACGTCCGGATCCAGGGCGGCAGGCGCCTCAGCGGGTCGATCGAGGTCCGCTCCTCCAAGAACGCGGCCGTCGCGTTGCTGTGCGCAACGCTGCTCAACCACGGCACGACGACGCTGCGGGGCATCGCCCGGATCGAAGAGGTCAACCGACTGGTCGAGGTCCTCGAGAGCATCGGCGTCGAGTGCACGTGGATCGATGGCCGGTCGGCGCTGCGGATCCGTCGCCCCGGACGTTTGAACCTCGAGGCGATGGATGCCGAAGCCGCCCGCAAGACGCGCAGCGTCATCATGTTCCTCGGGCCCTTGCTCCACGAGACCGGCAACTTCCAGCTTCCCTACGCCGGTGGCTGCAACTTGGGCACCCGTACGGTCGAGCCGCACCTCCAGGCGCTCCACCCCTTCGGGCTCACGGTGACCGCCACCGAGGGCTACTACCAGTGCCACAGCAACCCGACCCCGGCGACGACGCGCCACATCGTCCTCACCGAACGCGGGGACACCGTCACCGAGAACGCGCTCCTCGCTGCCGCCATGACCGGGGACCTCACGATCATCCGCAATGCGAGCCCGAACTACATGGTCCAGGACCTGTGCGCCTACCTCGTCACGCTCGGTGTCGACATCGATGGCATCGGCACGACGACGCTCCGCATCCGTGGTCTGAAGTACATCGACCGCGACGTGTCGTACGACATCTCAGAGGATCCGATCGAGGCCATGAGCCTCGTCACCGCTGCAGTGGTGACCAAGTCCGAGATCACCGTGACCAGAGTTCCCATCGAGTTCCTCGAGATCGAGCTCGCCGTCCTGGCCGAGATGGGCTTGAAGTACGAGACCAGCGAGGAGTACCTCTCCCGCAACGGGTTCACCCGTCTCGTCGACCTCACGATCAAGCCGTCGGTGCTCCATGCCCACGCGGACAAGATCCACCCGATGCCGTTCCCAGGGCTCAACATCGACAACCTGCCGTTCTTCGCGGTCATCGCCGCCGAGGCCGAGGGCACGACGATGATCCACGACTGGGTGTACGAGACCCGCGCGATCCACCTTCTCGAGCTCACCAAGCTCGGCGCCGACGTACAGCTCCTGGACCCGCACCGGCTGCTCGTCACGGGGCCGACGCGCTGGCGGGGCCAGGAGGTCGTCTCGCCCCCGGCGCTGAGGCCGGCGGTCTGCCTGCTGCTCGCGGCGCTGGCTGCTCGCGGGGAGTCGGTGATCCGGGACATCTACGTCATCCAGCGTGGCTACGAGGACCTGCCCGAGCGTCTCGCGCAGCTCGGCGCCGACATCGAGACGTTCCGGGAGTAGCTCAGCGGATCTGGCGTGCCGCGAAGCGGTGCGGCGGGTTCACGATCGCGTCCTGAGCCTTCACGAGGCGCAGCTCGCGGTGTCCCGACTCTGCCGTGATCTCGAGGACCGCGTAGACGATCGCGGCCGTCTTCGCGAGTGCATCCGGCACGGAGCGCAGCTCGAGGTAGCTCGCGAGGAACGCGGCGGACGTGATGTCGCCCGACCCCGAGAACGTCGGCGCCAGCTTCGGTGTGGAGACCACCCAGGCCCCGTCACCGGTGACCGCGAGCATGCTCACCTCCTCGTCGCTCTCCTCGGGAATGACCGCGCTCGTGACGAGCACGATGTCAGGTCCCTTGGCGCGCAGGGCGTCTGCCGCTGCCAGCAGCTCGGTGAGCGTGCCCGCTGGCTTGCCCGTGAGGAACTCCAGCTCGAACTGGTTCGGTGTGATGATGTCGGCCTTGCCGACGATCCGATCGCGGTACATCTCCGGGATCCCCGCCGCGACGAAGAAGCCTCGGCCGACGTCGCCCATCACTGGGTCGCAGCAGTACAGGGCCTTCGGGTTCCGTTCCCTCACCAACGCCACCGTGTCCAGCACGACCTCGCCGATCTCCGCGCTCCCCTGGTAGCCCGTGAGCACCGCGTCGACATCCGTCAGGGCTCCGCGCTCGTCGACGCCCTGGATCACGTCGCGGATGTCATCCACGGACAGGACAGGCCCGCGCCACGTCCCGTACGCGGTCGTGTTCGAGTAGTGCACCGTGAGGACCGGGTAGACCTCGACCCCCATCCGCATCAGGAGGAACGTGGCGGCCGAGTTTGCGACGTGCCCGTAGGCGACGGACGACTGGATCGAGAGGATGGTGGTCACGCGCGGTATTCAACACCATGACGATCACGCCTCCGCGGCGCTCGACGTCCTCGATCGGCCCTGGTGCCATGGCCCGTCTCTTGCCAGACTGTCCCCCATGCCTGAGACCGTGGTCGTCCATGCCCCTGACGGGGACCTGCCCGTACTCCGCTTCGCCCCCGACACCCCCAACGGGGCCGGCATCGTGGTCGTCCAGGAGATCTTCGGGGTCTCCGACTACATCGTCGGACGCTGCCAGGATCTCGCCGCCGAGGGCTACGTCGTGTATGCGCCCGTCCTCTATTCGCGGCTCCCCGAAGAGCCGCCCCTGGACCCGTCATCTCCCGACTACATGATGCAAGGCATGGCTGCCTCCCGTGGTCTCGACTGGGACACGGCCGCCAGGGATGTCGTGGCCGCGACCTCCGCGCTGCGTACGGAAGCGGGCGTCGACAAGGTCGGGCTGCTCGGCTTCTGCTTCGGCGGCGGCCTCGCGTTCAACGTCGCGGCCCTGACGGACGTGGATGCGCTGGTCTCGTACTACGGCTCGGCACTGCCACGTCTGCTCGATCTCGCGCCCCAGGTCACCGCCCCCCAGCTGCACCATTGGGGCACCCAGGACTCGTTCATCGAAGGCCCCGCGCAACGTGAAGTGCGGGAGGCTCTCGCCACGTCGCCGGGGACGGTCCAGTGGGAGGCGTACGAAGGTGCGGGCCACGCGTTCGACAACTCCCAGGTCCCATTCCACCACGCGGCCGCAAGCGCGGCGGCCTGGCCAGTGACGCTGACGTTCCTCGCCTCCCACCTGATCGTGAAGGCGTCGAACGGGTGAACGCTGTGGCGCGCTGAGACCCGGATGCGAAGATCCTTGCATCGGGACCCCTGGGTCAGGCCATACTCATGACCGTGCGCGCGGCCGACTTCCCGATGTTCGCCCCACGATGGGCGGCGTTCGCGCATCGGGGGGGCGCGGGCCATCCTGACCTGATCGGCAAGGAGAACACGATCGCGGCGTTCCGCCATGCCGTGTCACTCGGATACCGATACGTCGAGATCGACGTCCATGCGACCCTCGACGACCAGCTCATGGTCTTCCACGATGACGACCTGAACCGGGTGACGGGCGGTCGCGGCGCGATCGCGGAACGTACGTTCGCGGAGATCAGCACGTTGCGGATCGGGCAGTCCGAGACGATACCGACGCTCGACGAGGTCTTCGAAGCGTTTCCGCTCACCCGGTTCAACATCGACATCAAGAACGCCGGGGCGATCACTGCCCTGGTCAAGGCCATCGACCGGCACCGCGCGCACGACCGCGTGTGCGTCGGATCGTTCTCCATCGAGAGACTGCGCGAGTTCCGGAGGCTCATGGGACGACGCGTGCCCACGTCCGTCTCCCCCATCGGCGTCGTCTGGAACGCGTACGTACCGCTCCTGCCGAGACTCCTCAACTCCCCCGGTACGGCGCTGCAGATCCCGCTCACGCAGAAGATCGGTTCGCGCCAGATACCCGTTCTCACCCCACGGCTCCTCCGGCATGCCCACCTGGCCGGCAAGGTCGTCCACATCTGGACGATCGACGATCCGGCCGAGATGCACCGGCTGCTCGACATGGGCGTCGACGGGATCGTCAGCGATCGCACCGATCTGCTCAAGCAGGTCTTCACCGAACGCGGTATCTGGGAGGAATGATGAGCGACATCGGTACCACGGACCAGCCACCGGCCTTCGAAGAGCTGCCGTTCCGTACAGCCCTCACCGATACGCCCCTCAAGTGGCGTCGCGTCGTCACCTGGGCGATGTACGACTGGGGCACGCAGCCGTACAACTCGATCATCATCACGTTCGTGTTCGCCGTGTACCTCACGAGCGCTCCCTTCGGGAACGTGAACGACACGACGAGCGCGCTCGCCTGGGCCACGACGATCAGCGGCCTGCTCATCGCTGTCCTGGCGCCGGTGCTCGGCCAGTGGTCGGACCGCAGTGGGAACACGGTGACGGTCCTTCGCGTGCTCACCGCCCTGATCGTCATCCTCTCCGCGGCGCTCTTCTTCGTGAAGCCGCAGCCCGCCTACCTCATCTTCGGTCTCGTGCTCTTCGGCACCGGATCGCTCGTCAACGAGATCTCCGGCGTCACGTACAACGCGACGATCGACCAGGTCGCGTCGACCCGCAGCGTGGGCCGCGTCTCCGGTTTCGGGTGGGGCATGGGGTACGTGGGTGGCATCGTGTCGCTGCTGCTCATCTACTTCGCGTTCATCCACCCCGAGGTCGGCCTGTTCGGAGTCACCGGCCGGGACGGGCTCGACATCCGCGTCTCCATGCTCGTGTGCGCGGTATGGACGTTGCTGTTCACCATCCCGCCCCTTGTCATGCTCAAGAACCAGCCCCCGGCGATCCAGGACGACGCGCATCCCGGCATCCTCGGCGCCTATGTCCAGCTGTGGCGCACGCTGGTCAAGCTCTGGCGTACCGACCGCCCCCTCATCACCTTCCTCATCGCGTCGGCTGTCTTCCGCGACGGCTTGGCAGGCGTGTTCTCGTTCGGGGCCGTCATCGCGGCGGGGACGTTCGGCTTCAGCGCCGGTGACGTCATCATCTTCGGCGCTGCGGCGAACATCACCGCGGGAGTGTCGACGATGCTGTTCGGCTTCCTCGACGACCGCATCGGGCCGCGCCGGGTCATCCTCATCTCGCTGGCGAGCCTGTCCGTGCTCTCCACGCTCGTCTTCGCCCTCCATAGCGGCGGCAAGCCAGTCTTCTGGACCGTCGGGCTGGGTCTCACGGTCTTCGTCGGACCGGCCCAGTCGGCGTCCCGGAGCTACCTCGCGAGGCTGATCCCGGAGGGGAAGTCGGGAGAGGTGTTCGGCCTGTACGCGACCACAGGTCGCGCCATCTCGTTCCTGTCTCCCCTGTTCTTCGGGCTCGCAATCCAGATCGGCGCGGCCGTCAACCACAATCAGGACGCTCAGTACTGGGGCATTCTAGGTATTGCCCTCATCCTGGTAGCAGGGTTCTTCGTCATGCTGGGTGTCAAGGCTCCCGTCACGGAACAGGCAGGGACCGCGGCGCGTTGATGTAGTGCAGAAGGAGGTCGACCATGGCCGACAGAGCATTGCGAGGCAGCGGCCTCGGCAGTCGTAGCTTCGAGGACGCAACTGGCGTGGAGTTCGCGCCCCGCCAGGAGGTGGCGTTCGACTGTCCGACGGGTCACCACTTCACGGTGATGTTCTCCGAGGAAGCGGAGCTTCCGCTTGAGTGGGAGTGCACGAAGTGCGGCAAGACCGCGGTGCGCTCAGACGGGAGCAAGCCTGAGGAGAAGGACGTCAAAGCGCCTCGTACGCACTACGACATGCTCCGCGAGCGCCGCAGCATCCCCGAGCTCGAGGAGCTCATGGCTGAGCGTCTGGAGATCCTCCGCAAACAGGACTGAGGTTCCGCGTCAGTCCTCGATCTCTCCCTGGATGACGATGTCGCCCTGAGGCGGTTCCTGGCGCTCGTCAGGTACGGTCTCGCCGTGGATCACGCTCGACGGGTCCGTCATGATCGTGGCCTGGTTGCGCAGGGTGTCGAGGTTGATCCCCCGGTTCGTTGCCGCCCTGGTCACGAGCCACGTGAGAAGCCACCTGCCCAGCGGCCTGGTGAAGGGCAGCAGGCAGATCAGGCCGATCACGTCGGAGATGAAGCCCGGCAGCATGAGGAACAGCCCACCGATCATGATGAGCACGGCGTCCGCGAGTTCCCCGGTCGGCATCCGGTTCTCTGCGAAAGCCTGGCGCAGGGCCGTCCACGTCCGACGTCCCTCGCGCTGAGCGAGCCACGCCCCCAGAAGCGACGTGAACAGCATGAGGCCGACGGTCGGCCATGCACCGATGAGCCGTCCGCTGGCGATGAGCACGGCGACCTCCGCGATGGGCAGCGCGATCACCAGGCCGACGACCAGCCAGACGACCCACTTACGCCGGGGGGCACTCATGGCAGCTCCTACGATCCGGCTTTACGACCGGTGAGGAGACTCTTCAGCTGGGACGCACGGTGGCGGATCCCCCACGCGGTCGTACGGAAGAGTGCCTCGACGACGATCTTCGAGCTCATCTTCGACTGACCCCGTTCGCGCTCGACGAACTCGATCGGAACCTCGGCGACGGTGAATCCCTGTTGCAGCGTCTGCCACGTGAGGTCGACCTGGAAGTTGTAGCCCACGCTGGAGATCTTCGGGAGGACCGCTC
>PMLO01000162.1:5286-8141 GCA_003158895.1 Propionibacteriaceae bacterium | reverse complement strand
AGCCCTGGCAGGAGGAGCCGGTGGGTGAGGTCGCCCGAGGCGCCCAGGATGACGAGGTTCACGGCTTCAGACACGACGCTCCTAAAGTCACACGCAGGCCGGGCTCGGCCTCGTCACGAGCATGCCACGCGCCACGTACAAGCGAAGCCATCCTCGGCGCAGACGCGAACCGGGGCCTCGCCGAAAGGCGGGACCCCGGAACGATGAAGCGTCGATCAGGACATGCTCAGGACAGGCGCTCCTGGGTGACGTCGGAGAACACGTGGATGTGCTCGGTGTCGACACCCATGCGGACCATCGAGCCGCGCTCCGGAGGACGCCGCGATGAGATGCGCGCGACGATCTGCTGAGCGTTGAGCTTCGCGTCGTCGGCGAGGCCCGCGAGGGTGCCGTAGACGTACGCGTCGGCGCCGAGCTCCTCGACGACCGCCACGTCCAGGCCGATGCCCTGGTCTGCCATCGTGAACGACTCGGGGCGGATGCCCAGGGTGAGCGTCTTCTCTCCGACGGCCTTGGCGAGGACTTCGCGCTTGATCGGGACGGTGTAGTCGCTGATCACGACGCCACCCTCGACGATCGGGCCCGACATGAGGTTCATGGCGGGGGAGCCGATGAAGCCCGCGACGAAGAGGTTGGCGGGGGTGTCGTACAGGGTCAACGGGGTGTCGACCTGCTGCAGGACGCCGTCCTTCATGACGGCGACGCGGTCGCCCATCGTCATGGCCTCGACCTGGTCGTGCGTCACGTACACGGTCGTGACACCGAGGCGGGTCTGGAGCGCGGCGATCTGCGTACGCGTGGAGACGCGGAGCTTGGCGTCGAGGTTGCTCAAAGGCTCGTCCATGAGGAAGACCTGCGGCTGGCGCACGATCGCGCGGCCCATGGCGACGCGCTGACGCTGGCCACCGGAGAGCGCCTTCGGCTTGCGGGACAGGAAGTCCTCCAGGCCCAGCAGCTTGGCGGCCTCGAGGACGCGCTCGGCGCGCTCCTGCTTGCCGACGCCCTGCATCTTGAGCGCGAAGCCCATGTTGTCGGCGACGGTCATGTGCGGGTACAGCGCGTAGTTCTGGAACACCATCGCGATGTCCCGGTCCTTCGGCGGCAGGTCGGTGACGTCGCGGTCGCCGATGTAGATGTTGCCGGTGTTGACCTCTTCGAGCCCTGCGAGCATGCGCAGCGAGGTCGACTTGCCGCAGCCGGAGGGGCCGACGAGAACCATGAACTCGCCGTCGCCGATCTCCAGGGTGAGCTTGTCGACGGCCGGATGATCGGACCCCGGGTAAACGCGCGAGGCGTCTGAGAATGTGACAGTAGCCACAGCTATTCCTTTCCACGGGCGGTACGTGCCCGACGATCCTTGGTGGAACGAACGAGGAGGTGTCCTCCTCTGCTGGCGATCCTCTCACGCCCTGCCTCTGCAACGGAACAGCGGGCCGCCAAGTCCGGGCCTGGGACCACACGGGAGCCTCGCTACGCGGATACCGCGCGCCGGCCGATGATCCGGCGACCGAGCCGCCACCATCCCTGCAGGAGGGCTTCCAGGGGACGTCCCGCTGCCGGCAACGGCAGCTGCCGCGCGTCAAATGTCGTCGTCAGCAGGTCCCCGAGCACGTCGTCGCCCACGACCCTGGCGGCTGCCACGCGCCGGCGCCGAGAGCGCACGTACGCGAGGTGGCGGAGCACCCATCCCCAGCCGCGCACCTTCTCTCGAGCCCAGCCCTGGCGCCACGCGACGGCCAGCAGCGCGAGATCGAACGCGACAAGGGGCAACGCCAGCAGCGCGAGCGTCGACGCCTCGTACGTGGTGAGCACGAACAGGAGCCGGTTGCGCTCCATGAGGTACATCTTCCGCGAGTTGCGCGAGAACTCGTAGTGGTGCCGGACGCCGGCCGCNNGTGTCGAAACCTCCCAGGTCGTCCCACGTCGCGCGGCGCATGGCCAGGCAGGCGCCGGACAGCGTCGTGGGCTGCTCGTCGGGATCGAGCGAGGCGCGCGGCTCGTCGAGGTGTCCGGCCCAGACCAGGCCGAGCACATGGATGGGGTTTCCGGCCGAGTTCACCAGCTCCGGCGAGTCGGCGAGCAGGATCACGGCCCCGACGAGATCCGCACCGTCCTCCAGCGCGGCTACCAGCGACTCCAGCGCGCCGGGTTCGAGCTCGGCGTCGGAGTTGAGCATGCAGATGACATCGCCCGTAGAGCTGGCCACGCCGATGTCGACGCCACCGGCGAAACCGAGGTTCTCTGAAGGCGTGACGATGCGCAGGCGGTCGTTCGAGGGAAGGCTTCGGACAGAATCGCTCGTACAGCCGTTGTCGACGACAACCACCTCGGCGTTCGTCGCGGCGAGCGCGCTGGACACCGCGGCTCCGAGCCACTCCTCGGCCCCGTACGCCAGGATCACGACGCTGACGCTTGTCACTCGTGAACTCCTGCCCGGGCGAGGGACACCGATGCCGAGCAGGTGGACAGCTGCCGCGCCGCCGCCATACCGGTCGTTTCCTGGCTCACCCGGACAGTCTGACGTATCCGACCCCCTTCTTCCGGTTCCCGCGGCTCGGGCGACCGGGGTTCTCCCACGGCCCGGACCATCTCGATACGCTGATCCGGTTCGCCAACCGAAGGACAACAAACGTGCAGTCGCTCGGCGCCCCGCCCATCCACCGCCGGCTCATCGTGCTGCCGGCTTGGAACGAGGAGGTTGCCATCGGTGGTTGTCTCGACGAGATCATGGACGTTCTTCCTGACTGGGACGTCGTCGTCGTCTCGGACGGCTCCACCGACCACACCTCGCTCGTGGCCCGCGCCAAGGGCGTCGCCGTCATCGACCTGCCGTTCAATCTCGGTGTCGGCGGTGC
>PMLO01000162.1:0-5263 GCA_003158895.1 Propionibacteriaceae bacterium | reverse complement strand
GGCGAGTACTCCGTGGCCGGTCCCCGCAAGTGGGCGATGAAGCTCCTGTCGGCCGTGCTCTCCCGGGTCTGCGGCACGCAGCTCACGGACACGACATCCGGGCTCAAGCTGTGCGGACCGCGAGCCAACGCGCTGTACGCGAGGGACTACCCCGCCGAGTACCTCGGCGACACGGTCGAAGCCCTCGTCATCGCGGCCCGCAGCGGACTCGTCGTGCGGCAGGCGGGGGTGAGCATGCGGGAACGGGCCGGCGGTGTGCCAAGCCACTCGCCGGTGAAAGCCGCGGTCTTCCTCATCAGGGCCATGTTGGCGCTCGCCATAGCCCTGACCCGGCCGGCCAAGATGCGTATGCAGGAGTCGTCATGAGCTACGTCTTGCCCTTTCTGTTCGTCATCGCGACGATCACCACCATGGTCGTCCTCATGCGACGGCGGGTGATGAAGGAGCGGTTCACCGTGTGGTGGGCGCTTCTCAGCGTCGGCGTGGTGGTCTTCGCGGTGTTTCCTCCACTTCTGCCCTTCGTCGCCGAGCACCTCGGATTCCAGACACCGTCGAACTTCGTCTTCTTCGTGGCCTCGATCATGCTGCTGCTCATGAGCGTGCAGTTCTCGGTGGAGATCTCGCAGCTCGAGGAGAAGACCCGCACGCTCGCCGAGCAGCTGGGCATCCTCCGCGCCCAGACCGAGCAGAGATCCGGCGTCACCACCATCGCGCTGACGCCCGAGACCGTCCAGCTGGTCGACACCACCACCGACGCAACGGAGGCTGAGGAGTGACAGACACCATGCGGGCACTGCGCAAGCTCGGCCCCGAGCCGGGCCTGTCGCTCGTGGAGGTGCCGATCCCCACCATCGGGCCGAACGACGTGCTCGTACGGGTGCGGTCGACCGGCATCTGCGGAACCGACCTGCACATCGACGCCTGGGACGAGTGGGCCCAGCGCACGATCCTTACGCCCCGGACCATCGGCCACGAGTTCGCGGGCGAGATCGCCGCGCTCGGCGCAGCCGTCGAGGGGCTGGAGATCGGACAGCTGGTGTCGGCGGAGGGGCACATCGTCTGCGGGCAGTGCCGCAACTGTCGCGCGGGACGGCGCCATCTGTGCGTACGGACGCAAGGCATCGGTGTCCAGCTCGACGGGGCGTTCGCCGACTTCGTCGCGATCCCGGCCGGAAACGTCTGGGTCCATCGGCACGCGATAGACATCGACGTCGCCGCGATCTTCGACCCGTTCGGCAACGCCGTCCACACCGCGTTGCAGTTCCCGTGCCTCGGCGAGGACGTACTCGTCAGCGGTGCCGGACCGATCGGCATCATGGCGGCGATGGTGGCCCGGCACGCCGGCGCACGCTTCGTCGTCGTCACCGACCTGTCCGACGAGCGGCTCGCACTCGCGACTCGCCTGGGCGCCACCCGTACCGTCAACGTCGCCCGCGGGACCGTCGCCGACGCGCAACGGGACCTCGGCATGACCGAGGGCTTCGACGTCGGCCTGGAGATGTCCGGGGCGCCCGCCGCGCTGCGGGACATGCTCGCGAACATGACCCACGGGGGTCGGATCGCGATGCTCGGGATCCCGACCGGCGAAACCACCCTCGACCTGTCAACCCTGGTGTTCCACATGATCACGCTCAAAGGCATCTACGGGCGTGAGATGTTCGAGACCTGGTACGCCATGAGCGTGCTCATCCAGTCCGGCCTCGACATCTCCGGCATCATCACCGATCGCTTCGACGCGTCCGAGCATGAGACGGCGTTCGCCACCGCTGCATCCGGCCAGGGTGGCAAGGTGGTCATGCACTGGTCCTGAGGACCGGGAAAGAGGAGTCACATGTACGGATGGGGCGAAGAGCTGGCCACGGGGCTCGCGGAGCTTCGTGAGGCCGGTCTGTACAAGGTGGAGGGGCGTCTTGCGTCGCCGCAGTCACGCGAGATCACCGTCGCCGGCAAGCAGGTCATCAACTTCTGCGCCAACAACTATCTCGGTCTCGCCGACCATCCTGACGTCGTCGCGGCGGCGCGGAAGGGCCTCGACGACTGGGGCTTCGGCATGGCGTCCGTACGGTTCATCTGCGGTACCACCGACATCCACATCGAGCTCGAGCGGCGGCTGTCCGCGTTCCTCGGCACCGAGGCGACGATCCTGTACAGCTCGTGCTTCGACGCCAACGGAGGCTTCTTCGAGGCGGTCACGGACGAGCGTGACGCGATCATCTCCGACGAGCTGAACCACGCGAGCATCATCGACGGCGTGCGGCTGTCGAAGGCCGTGCGCTACCGGTACAGGAACCGCGACCTGTCGGACCTGGCCGTACAGCTCGAGGCCGCATCGGGCGCTCGCCGCCGGATCATCGCGACCGACGGGGTGTTCTCGATGGACGGCTACCTCGCGCCGCTGCCGGGCATCTGCGACCTCGCCGAGGCACACGACGCGCTGGTCATGGTCGACGACTCGCACGCGGTCGGCTTCATCGGCGATACGGGCGCCGGCACGCCAGAGCACCTCGGCGTCCGGGGCCGGGTCGACGTCATCACCGGCACGCTCGGCAAGGCGATGGGCGGGGCGTCCGGCGGGTACGTGTCAGGGCCGGCCGAGATCGTCGAGTGGCTTCGGCAGCGCTCGCGCCCGTACCTGTTCAGCAACTCGCTCGCGCCGAGCATCGTCGCGGCGTCGTTGGCGGTGCTCGACCTGCTGGCGTCGTCGGGAGACCTGCGTCAGAGGCTGCGCGACAACACCGCGTACTTCCGCAGCGGTCTGAACGAGCTGGGTTTCGAGGTGCCGGAGTCCGACCACCCGATCGTGCCGGTGATGATCGGCGACGCGACCGTCGCGTCGCGGATGGCCGACGAGCTCGTGGCGCGCGGCGTGTACGTGCGGGCGTTCTCGTACCCGGTGGTGCCGCAGGGCAAGGCGCGCATCCGTACGCAGCTCTCCGCGGCCCACACCCGCGCGGACCTGGACAAGGCTCTGGAGGCATTCGTCGCCGCGCGCGACGCCGTACGCTGACCGCCATGAGCGACACCGCCAACACCTGGCGCGCCGACGAGCGCTCCACGCTGGACGCATTCCTCGACGACTACCGCCTCGAGCTGCGGAGCACGCTCCAGGGGCTCACCGAGGAGCAGGCGCGCCGGTCGCTCGTACCGTCGTTGACGACGCTGCTCGGCCTGGTGAAGCACGCGACGTTCGTCGAGCTCGCGTGGTTCGATGAGGGCATCACGTTCCGGCCGCGCAGCGACTTCGGCTTCGCGAGCAGCGTCGACGAGTCGTTCACGCTCACCGACGAGGACACGATCGCCTCGGTCCTCGAGCGGTACGACACCGTGTGCGAGGCCTCACGGCAGCGCATCGCCGGCATGTCGCTGGACGCGCCCATCCTCGGCAACCGCCGCGGCCCCATCTCGCTGCGCTGGGTGATCATCCACTGCATCGCCGAGCTCGCCCAGCACGCCGGCCACGCCGACATCCTGCGCGAGCAGATCCTGGCCCAAGACGTCATCGGCTGAGCCTCTGACACGATTCCCACACTCGATGCTCACAACGGGTTCGAAACGGGCTCTCGGGGGCATCGAGTGGGCAAATCCTCTCAGCGTCCAGGCGCTGCGTGACGGCTCGCTTGGATTGTCTGGCAGGCTGACCGTGACGAAGGAGGAGCTATGGCCGGCGTAGCCGAGATCCACACACAGGCGACATTGACCCCGAGCAAGCTCGAGGTGATGAGGGCATGGCTGCCTGGGGAGCCGTGGTTCAGCGGTGACGCGAGCGACCTGGCGGTGGTCGGCCAGTTCCGCTTCGTCGATCCCGAGGGTGCCGTCGGCGTGCAGGTCATGCTCGTGACGAGCGGCGGCGTGCTCTACCAGGTGCCGCTCACCTACCGGGATGCACCGCTCGAGGGCGGCGAGGAAGCGCTCATCGGCACGATGGACCACTCGGTGCTCGGGACGCGTTGGACGTACGACGCGGTCGCCGATCCGGTCTTCCAGAACGAGCTGCTTCGTACGATCGTGGAGGCCGACACGGGCGCGGCGGTGTCGGCGGGCGCTTCCGCGCCCACTCCCGTACACGGCACCGGTGCGGACGGCGTTGAGCTGGCGCCCGGGGAGCGCCACGGCGACGACCTCATCTCGTACGGCTCGTACACGATCCATGTGCCGCGCCACCCCGACGACGCGGAGCCGATCGGGGCTCTGGGCGTTCTGACGGCCGAACTGACCCTCGACGGCGAGGACCTCACGCTGGTGCTCGCGGAGCTTCGCTCGGCCTGACCTGTACGCTCGCGGGGTGAGCGACACGCAGGAACCGCACGACGCGACTCTCGCCGACGAGCCCGAGATCGTCGTCGAGGACGCTGTTCCCGGCGAGCCCGAGGACGCGGACAGCGGCCCGAAGGAGTGGTGGGACGACCCGCGGCTTCCATGGCGCCACAAGCCCACGCGCGCCGACATCGCCTGCTACACCGGGATCGCGATCCTGGGGGTCTGGGCTCTCGTCATGCTGCCGCTGCGGCCGCTGCTCCTGGCCAACCCGCCCTTGTCGGCCGTCATCAACGGCGGCCGGACGAGCGTGGTCGCGACCGGCGCGTTCCTCGAGGTCAATGGCGGGTCGATCGTCATCTACTGGCTTGCAGTGACGCTGTCGATCGTCAAGTTCGACTGGGTGTACTGGTGGGCCGGGAAGCTCTGGGGCGCGGTCATCCTCGAGACGTTCACCGGCAACAGCAAGATGTCGAAGCGGCGCGCGGAGATCGTGCTGAAGTTCACGCACCGGTACGAGACGCTCGCGGTCGTCGCCACGTACCTCCCGCTTCCGCTCCCCATGGCCCTCATCTACGCGGCCGTCGGCGCGTCAGGCATGAGGCTGCGAAAGTTCCTCATCATCGACATCATCACGGCGGCGGTGACACAGGCGGGCTGGCTCTGGTTGGGATGGCAGATCGGTGAGCCGGCCGTACGGATCGTGAGGATCTACGCCGACTACTCCCTGTACGTGACGATCGGGATCCTCGTGGTGATGTTCGCGACCTGGTGGTGGCGCCGGTCGCGCACCGCTGGGCGCACCGCCTGAGTCAGGCGGGAAGCCGGGCTGTCATCATCGCGACCCGGCGACGAGCGGCGGAGAGCGTCGCGCCGTCGCGTCGTACGGCGAGGTAGACCAACAGGCCCTCACGGTTGTCGGTCGTCCGCACACCGAAGATGTGGTGGTGCGAGCCCTGGGAGATGAGCATGCCCTCGGCGAGGTCGTTGAGGCCGAGGTCGCTGATCG
>PMLO01000228.1 GCA_003158895.1 Propionibacteriaceae bacterium | reverse complement strand
CCCCGGAAGACCACTAGCTCAGGGAGAGCACCTATCCTCGCGAGGAGAGGAGATATCCCGTTGAGGAGAGGAGGTATTCGCGCGAGGAGAGGAGATATCCCAAAACCGCAGTCCACAGATCCTCTCCCCGCACGCACAGATCCTCTCCCCGCACGTACAGGTCCTCTCCCGAACCAGAGTCCCTGCTCTCGCGGCGGGCTACAGGGCTACAGGGCTACGGTGCGGACTCGTACAGTCTCTGGAAGCGCCTCGAGCTCGGCCACCAGGCTGGAGTGGCCCTGGTCGTCGAGGTCGGTGATGACGTAGCCGAGGGATCCCCGCGTACCGAGCACCTGTCCCGCGATGTTCACGTCGTGATCACCGATCACGGCGTTGAGCCTCGCCAGTACGCCTGGCACGTTGCGGTGCAGGTGGAGGATCCGGGTGCGCCCGCTCGGCGTGTTCTGGATCTGGGGCAGGTTGACGGACAGGACCGTGGACCCCAGCGACTCGTAGTCGGCCAGCTTCGTCGCCACGAAGCGCCCGATGTCGCGCTGCGCCTCCATCGTCGACCCGCCCACGTGCGGCGTGAGGATCACGTTCGGAAGCCCCTGCAAGGGAGTGACGAAGTCCTCGGTGTTCACGTGAGGCTCGTTGGGGAACACGTCGATCGCGGCACCGGCCACCCGCCCCGATACCAGGGCCTCGCGCAGCCCGTCCAGGTCGACCACCATGCCGCGGCACAGGTTGAGGAACAGCGACCGCGGTCGCATCTTCGCGAACTCGGCCGCCGTGAAGAAGCCGGCGTTCCCTGGGCGCCCGTCGACGTGCAGCGAGACGACCTCCGCCTCGGCGAGGAGCTCGTCCAGCGAGTCGCAGCGGCGCGCGTTGCCGAGCGCCAGCTTGTCNNCGGCCGCGCACCTCATGCGACCCTGAGGCCGTCTTGTCCCACACGCCCGCGTGCATGCCCCTGTTCTTGTCGACCAGCCGACGAGCGAGCGCGATGATCTCCGAGAGAGCGAGCTCGACGACGCTGCGGGTGTTCGAGAACGGGGCGTTGAACACCGCGAGGCCGGCGTCACTGGCGGCGTTGAGGTCGATCTGGTTCGTACCGATGCAGAACGCGCCCACGGCCTGGAGCTGCGGGTGGGCCGCAATAACCTCCGCCGGCACATGCGTGGCCGACCGGATACCCAGCAGAGCGACACCCTCGAGCGCCACCGTCAGGTCCTCAGGCGTCAGGGCGACGGTCTGCGACTCGACCTCGTACCCTCGCTCGGTGAGGATCCGCTCGGCATCGGAATGGACGTTCTCCAGCAGTAGCGCCTTCACAGCGGATGATCTTGCCACGACCCGAGCACGACCGGCGACGAGTCACGTCACGCGGAACGTCGGAATCGCCGCCAGGAGCTCCCGGGTGTAGTCCGACTGCGGATCGCGGTACACCTGTTCGCTCGCTCCCTGCTCCTCGATCCGCCCGTGCCGCATGACGATGACCGAGTCGCACACGTGCCGTACGACCGTGAGGTCATGGCTCACCATGATGAGCGTCAAGCCGTGCGCGGCCACGAGATCGGTCAGGAGATTGAGAACCTGAGCCCGTACGGACACGTCCAGGGCAGATACCGGCTCGTCGGCGATGAGGACCTGCGGCTTCGGTGCCAGCGCCCGCGCGATGGCGACCCGCTGCCGCTGTCCCCCGGACAGCTCATGGGGGAAGCGGTCGGCCACCTCGAGCGGCAGGTCGACCGACTCGAGCACCTCCGCGAGCCGCGCGCGATGGTCCGTCGGTACATCGCCGCTCACCCGCAGCAGCCTCGACCGCAGCGGCTCGGTGACGATGGCCCCGACACGCATCCGAGGATTCAGTGAGGACCGCGGGTCCTGGAACACGAGCTGTACGGACGAACGCAGGCCGCCGAGGTCGCGCTCGGCACGGTGCGAGACCACGTCCCCCTCGAATCGGATCCCGCCCGAGGTCGGCTCGTCGAGGGCCGTCATCATCCGTACCAGCGTTGACTTTCCCGACCCTGACTCCCCCACGATCCCGAGCCGCTGTCCCGTCTCGACGATCAGCGACACGTCGTCGACCGCCAGTACAGATCCTGGCGTGCCCACGCGCCCGTACCGTCGGCTCACGTGGTCGACCTCGTACAGGCTCATCGCCGCCCCGGCCGCTCATAGAAATCCTCGACCGTCGGCAGCCTCTCCCCCGGCGCCACCGCATCGAGGCGCGCGGTGGCGACCAGGCCACGCGTGTACGGGTGGTTCGGCGCGTTGAACACCTGCGCCATCGTGCCCTGCTCGACGAGGTCCCCGTCGAGCATGACGAGCACCCGCTCGCACAGCTGCGACACCACCGCGAGGTCGTGGGAGATGAACAGACAGGACGCCCCGACAGCCTCCAGCTCCGTGTCGAGGAGGTTGAGGACCTTCGCCTGTACGGTCACGTCCAGAGCCGTCGTCGGCTCGTCGCAGATCACGAGGTCGGGCCGNNCGCCCTCGGGCGACGCCATGCCCCAGGTTCTGGTGCAGCAACAACACCTCGGCGACCTGCCGCCCGACCGGCATCGTCGGGTCGAGCGCGGTCATCGGCTCCTGGAACACCATGCTCATGAGATCCCCGCGCAGGGGCGCGAGCTCACTGTCGCGCAGCCCCACCAGCTCGCGTCCCGCAAGCCGGATCGACCCCGACACGTACGCGTTCTCGGCCAGAAGGCCCATCACAGCGAGCGCGGTGACGGTCTTGCCCGACCCGGACTCGCCGATGAGGCCGAGGCGCTCCCCCGGTTCGAGGCTGAACGAGGCGCCGTGGACGACCTCCCGGCGCGACCGGCCGAACGCGATCCGCAGGTCGGTGACCTCCAACAGAGGGCTCATGCGGCCTCCCGCAGCCGCGGGTCGAGGTGGTCGCGCAGTCCGTCGCCCAGCAGGTTGAGACCGAGCACGGACAGGGCGATCGCCAGGCCCGGCCAGAGGGCCTGGATGGGAGAGGTGAAGATGTACGTCTGGGCGTCGTGCAGCATCCGTCCCCACGTCGGGGTCGGCGGCGGCGTGGCGAGGCCGAGATAGCTCAGGGCGGCTTCCGCGAGGATCGCGATGCCGAACGAGACCGACGCCTGGACGCCCAGTACCGCGGCGATGTTGGGCAGCACGTGCCTCACCGAGACTATCCATCGCGACGTACCCGACGCCCTCGCGGCGAGGATGTAGTCCTGCGTCATCACGATCAGCGTGGCGGCGCGGGCGACCCGCGCGAACGCCGGGATCGAGGCGATGCCGATGGCGACCATCGCCGTCCCGGTCGACGCCCCCACCGCGGCGGCCAACAGGATCGCAAGCAGCAGCGCCGGGAACGCGTACAGGATGTCGCTCACCCGCAGCACGATCTCCGACACCCAGCCGCCGCGCATGCCCGCGAGCACGCCGAGCGGTACGCCGCCGAGCGCGGCGAGGCTCACAGCGACCACACCCACGTACACGGTCGTGCGGGCGCCCACGAGCAGCCGGGACAGGATGTCGATGCCGAACCCGTCCGTACCGAGCAGGTGGCGCCAGCTGGCCGGCTGCAGCGTCTGCGCGGGTTGGATCTGGAGAGGGTCGTACGGGGTCCACACGAGCGACACGAGCGCCGCGAGGATCACTACGGCCACGAGTACGACGCCGATCCACAGCCCTGCGCGCCTCATCGGGCATCACGTCCGCGCAGCCGGGGATCGATGAGCAGGTAGCTCAAGTCGGTGAGCAGGTTGATGACGAGCACCGCGAAGACGAGCACCATGACGATGCCCTGGACGACGATGAGGTCGCGGTTGGCGACAGCCGACAGGAGCGCGGTCCCCAGTCCGGGCAGCCGGAACACCTGTTCCACGACGATCGCACCGACCAGCAGCGTGGCCAGCTGCAGTCCGATGACGGTGACGACCGAGATCGCCGCGTTGCGGACACCGTGGCGCCACAGGGCGCGCCAGCGGGTCCAGCCGACGGCACGGGCCGTACGGAAGTAGTCCTCGCTCAGCACCTCGACGAAAGCGCTCCGTACGTAGCGGGTGAGCACGGACGCCTGCACGATGACGAGCGAGGTGACCGGAAGGACGAGGTGCTGAAGGAATGCCACAGGACGCCAGCGGCCGGACGCGTCCACGAGGTCCGTATAGCCGTTGGCCGGAAGCCAGTGGAGGCCGACCGCGAAGACGATGACCAGCAGGATGCCGGCGTAGAACGCGGGGATCGACAGGCCGATCTGGGAGACGGTCGACGCCGCCGCGCCCTGCCAGGTGCGGCGCTTCATCGCGGCGAGCATCCCCAACGGGAGCGCGACCAGGGGCGCGATGAGCATGGAGATGACCACCAACCAGGCGGTGACCCCGATCCGCGGGGCCACGAGGGCGGTGACTGACTCGTTCGTGAGGTACGACCGGCCCATGTCCCCGGAGATCATGCCGCCGACCCACGAGAAGTAGCGCACCAGGAGCGGCCTGTCGAGCCCCAGACGGGCGCGGAGTTCGGCGATCGATGCCGGGTCGGCCCCGAAACCGAGGATCGCGGTCGCGACGTCACCGGGCAGTGCGTTGACGACGAGGAAGATCGCGATCGACGCGACGAACAGGCTGGCGGCGAAGACCAGCAGTCGCACAGCGACCGTCCGCCCCAGGTTCACACCCCTGAGGCTACCGGGATGCGATCGTCGTCAGGTCGAAGCTCAGCGAGGTCGCGTTCTGCCCCACCCCGGTCACGTCGCTGGTCGTCACCACGAGGTTCGGCATGAGGAACAGCCAGTCAGCCGCCGCATCGTTGGCCAGCAGCTCTGCCGCCTGCTTCATGAGCTGTACGTAGTCGTCGGCCGAGCCGGCATCGGCTTCCTTGACGAGAGCCTGCAGCTCGGGGTTGTTGTAGTGCCAGTAGTACTTGGGATCGGCCCACTTGACGAGGTCGCGAGCCTCTACGTGGTTGACGATGGTCATGTCGTAGTCGCCGTTGGTGAACACTTCCGTGAGCCAGCGGGCGAAGTCGAGCTGTTCGATCGTCACCGTGATGCCGACGTCCTTGAGCTGGCTCTGTACGAACGTGGCCGAGTCGGTGGCGTACTTGACGACCGGAACCCGGAGCCGCAGCGAGAGGTTGGTGACGCCGGCCTCGGCGAGGAGCGCTTTGGCCTTTGCCGGGTCGAACGGGTACGTGTTGGACAGGTCCTCGTAGTACGGCTCGGTGGGCGCCACGTGGGAGCCGATGAGCTGTCCGTGTCCAGCCCAGACCGTATCGAGGAGAGCCTTGCGATCGATCGCGTAGCAGATCGCCTGCCGGATCTTCAGCTGGGACAGCGCCGCGTTGGAGTGGTTGAACCCCATCGTGACCTTGCCGGTCGTCGTACCCTCCACGATCGTGTACTTCGCCGTGTCGCTGAACTGGCTCAACGACTGGGGCGCCTGGAGGCTGCTGATGATGTCGAGGTCACCGGACAGCATCGCGGTGGTCATGGCGTTGGGGTCGACGTAGTAGCGGAGGGTCACGTCGTCGAACCGACCCGGAGTGCCCCAGTACTTGGTGTTCTTGTCGAGCGTGATCGAGTCGCCCTTGGTCCACGACGAGTACGCGAACGGGCCGGAGCCCATCGGCTTCGTCGCCATGTCCGTACTGGCCGGATCGACGATCATTCCCGCGGTCGACGTCATGGAGTACAACCACTCGTTCGACGGTTGCGAGAGCGTGACGACGACGGTGCTGGAGTTCTGGGCGGCCACCGAGGCGATCGGAGCGAGCTGACGCTTGATCGTCGACGACGTGCTGGTGCGCATGCGCTGGATGCCGGCGACGACGGCGGCCGCGTCCACAGCGGTGCCGGAGGCGAACTTGGCGCCCTGCTGAAGGGTGAACGTGTACGTCAAGTGGTCGCTCGAGACGTCCCAGCGCTCGGCAAGGAGCGGCTTGATGTTGCCGTCCGAGTCCATCTTCACCAACGTCTCGTACACGTTGTAGAGGAGCAGCTGCGGGATCGACGCGGCGTCCGACATCGTCGGGTCGAGGGTGGGTGGTTCGAGCGACGCCCCGACGCTGAGCGTCTTGGGTGTGGCGGACGGTGTAGACGGGCCACTGCACGCTGCCGCGCTGACCGCGATCGCTGCGGTTCCCCCGAGCAACGCTCGGCGGGAGATCCGGCCTGACACCATGCTTCAGCCCCCTCAAGAGGCCACACCGGGACGGCGTAGCTACCGGAGAATCTTAGGCCAAACCTCCATCTCCCCCTGTGAGGCGCCAGTGACGCCCTCCCAGGGGCCGGCGGATTTGGGTCCGCGGCTCGGCTCGGGTAACGTATCCCAAGCACGACAACGACGCGGGGTGGAGCAGCTCGGTAGCTCGCTGGGCTCATAACCCAGAGGTCATAGGTTCAAATCCTATCCCCGCTACCACCGAGAACCCGCTTCTGACAAGGCCTAACAGCCCTGTCAGGGGCGGGTTCTTCCACGCTTGCGCGGCATCGCGCAACATCCATGCGGGCCACGCGACCAGCTCTGTCAGCGCTCGCCGTCGGCATCGCGCCGGATTCGCCCCGCCGGCGTCGGCGCAATGTTGAGCGAGCTACCGCCGAAGCCACCGGTGCTGTGGGTGAGTTCTGGCCACCGTGAGGTCTCGCCGCACTTCCCCGTGATCCACGGGGCGAGCGCGTCGAAGTACACCATCTCCCGGATCACCGACCGGGTATCCGACGAGGTCGAGGGTGGCACAGCCGCTCGTTGCAGCCTCGCGACGTGCTCGCTCAACATGGTGACAAGCGGCTCGGGTAGGAGACGACCCACTCGCCACCGTCTTCGGCGGCGGAGTGGCGACCTGGCGGCAGTCACGCTGGAGCTGGCGGGATGACCCAATCAGCAACGGCGCCGCGCAGAACCATCGCGCTTGGCCAGGAATCCGCTGCCGGCGGCGATGATCGGGCCACCCAGGTGCCTGGTGGTCAACGCTGGGCGGTCTCCCAAGGGATAGCGGCCCCGAGGATGGGCCGCTCTGCTGTGCTGGTGAGCGGGCCGGCGTCGGTGGTCACCCGGTTGCGACCCGCCCGCTTGCTCGCGTACATGAGTCGGTCGGCGCGATCAGCAACGTCTTCGGGGCTCTCGGCCGGTACAGCCATCGTGGCGCCGACAGAGACGGTGACCCGTACCTGCGTCTCACCCTGCTGGATCCACGAGTTCTCCACCAACATGCG
>PMLO01000191.1 GCA_003158895.1 Propionibacteriaceae bacterium | reverse complement strand
CCGCTCGAGCAGCGCCTCCAGCGGCGGCGATCGCCAGCGCTACATCGACGAGCAGATCGCAGCGCTGGAGAAGATCAAGGACGAGGCGCCCAACTGAGGGAAGAGGAGGACACCGCCGTGATCGAGAAGATCGAGGTCTTCCAGGTTCGCTGCGACCATACGCACGACTGGCACAACGAAGAGCCCGAAAACCTGATGCAAGGCGAGTACGACGCCATTCTCCTCGGCACGGAGGCTGAAGCGACCGAGCACGCCCGGGCACCCGTCGACGCGAATCCCCCTACCCGCCCACCGTCAGGTTCCGCCGCCGGGATTGGCAACACCATCGTGGGCAAGCCGTGCAAGCGCAGCGAACAGCTCGCGAAGCGATCGCCCTCAAAGCCGCATCGAGTCTCAGCTGGCACCGGACCAGCAACCCGCCCAGGCTGTCAGTGTCGCAGCGCACCTTGGCGCCACGGAAGCAGCCCTCCAGGTGCCGTCCGGCACCCCCCGGCACGGCTCCGAACACCGACCGGCCACCAGGCTCCGCCTGGCCCGCAGGGCTCAGGATCGATTGAGCAGAACGCAGTATTCCGCCGAATACTGCCGCTTCAGATGGGCCGAAGTCGCGCGGCCGGTAACGGGGAACCCGTCCCGCTCCCGGTCCAATATCTCTGGAATCAGGCCCGTCCGGTGAGACGATGGAGAAGGGCACTGACGAGAACCCTGATCACAGGCACACCGCTCTTTGCCGCAGCGGCGAAACCGCTGGCGCTACCAGCACCTGCGGGCTTGACCGGCTTCGTCGGATGGGCAGTTGCAGCACCCTTCCCGACAGGCTTACTTGGGGTGACCGACGGAGAGGGGGTGACCGACGGTGACGGGGTGACCACCTGGAACGTCTCCGACGCCAACCCGGCCGGAGACTGGGTGTACTTCGCACCATACAAATTGCTGGGCTCCGGCACAATGTCGGTACACACTGAATCGCCCCGGGGTTTCCGGAGACTCGGAACCTTGGGAAGGTTGGGGTCATGCCTGGGAACACGTCGAAGAGGTATCCGGCTGAGCTGAAGGCTCGGGCGGTCAGGATGTATCACGAGTGCCGCCCGGATCAGGCCACGGACTGGGCCTCGATGGGTCATGTGGCGAACCTGCCAGGGATCGCCACCGCGGAGACGCTGCGCAAGTGGGTCCGCCAAGACCAGATCGACCAGGGGTCACGGCCCGGGGTCTCCAGCGAGGAGTCGGCCGAGATCAAGCGGTTGAAACGGGAGAACGCCGAACTGCGACGCGCGAACGCGATCCTGAAAGCGGCGTCAGTTTTCTTCGCGGCCGAGCTCGACCGGCCAGGGCTGTGATCGTGGACTTCGTCCGCGAGCACGCCACCCACCAGGAGCCTGGTGGTCTGCGATGGGGTGTTCAGCCGATCTGCGCCGTGCTCAGCGAGCACGGTGTCCCGATCGCCCCGTCGACCTACTACGAGTGGACCGACAAACTACCCACCCGCCGGCAGCGCCGCGACGAGGCGCTGCTGGTCGAGATCCGACGCGTCTTCACCAAGAACCGGTCCGTCTATGGGCCGCGGAAGGTGTGGCTGCAGCTGAACCGGGAAGGTATCCCGGTGGCCCGCTGCACCGTCGAGTGGCTGATGCGCGCCGACGGGCTCGTCGGGACCCGTCGCGGGACCCGGAAGCGGACCACGATCCCGGACCCGGCCGCCGCCTTACCGGAGGATCTGGTGCGTCGTGACTTCGAGCCGCTGGCACCGAACAGGCTCTGGGTGGCTGACATCACCTACGTGTCGACGTGGGCCGGGTGGGTCTATGTCGGGTTCGTGATCGACGCCTACGCCCGCCGGATCCTGGGCTGGCGGGTGTCGACCACGATGACGACGGCCATGGTCCTGGACGCGCTCGAGCAGGCGATCTGGACAAGGCAGCGCGAAGGCCGCGACGACTTCACCGCTCTGGTCGCTCACACCGACCACGGCCCCAATATCTGTCCATTACCTACACCGAGCGCCTCGCCGCGGCCGGCATCGAAGCCTCCGTCGGCACGGTCGGCGACTCCTACGACAATGCCGCCGCGGAGGCCGTGAACAGGCTCTACAAGATGGAGCTGATCTGGCCCCAAGGGCCCTGGACCGGCCTCGACGCCGTCGAATACGCCACCGCCGAATGGGTCGACTGGTTCAACACCACCCGCCTGTTCGAGTACTGCGGCGACGTCCCACCCGTCGAGCTGGAGAACGCACATTACGATCGCAAGCAGCCGCCAACGGAGGCTGCGTAGTCAAACAACCACGTCTCCGGACTCACCGGGGCGATTCAGACCCTTGCAAGGGTGACTTCGGGGGTGAGTTTGCGGGTGATCCGCGTGAGGGTAAGGACGGGTTGTGATCAACAGAACGTGGCGACATTCTTACGCCGTGGTGTGCTCAAGCGGCGGGGCGAACCGTGCGTCAAGGTCGCACGCTTCCCCGCATAGGCGTCGCGGTAGGGGACGACCGTCGGTGTGTTCCTGCCGCGCCCGGGAAGACGCCGACACCGGGTCGGCGGTCCGAAGCGCAGCCTCCCGAGAGGCTGTGCAGTCCTCCCCCGCATGCGTCTGGTAACGCACGTACGGCTGGTTCCCGACCAGCGCGGTCACGTCACGGGTGGGAGTGAGGCGGAAGAAGTCGCCCACGTCGATCGCCATATGGTCACGCCCTACCCCAGCCAGACGCGCGAGTGCATGACGGGCACTGTCAGCGTGCAGCTCGGCCCCACGAAGGTGACCACCGCCCCCAGCTCACGCAGCTGGGCGTTGGCTGCGAGGAGAAACTCGGCATCTCCACACGAAGGCTCAAGCACGACCTCGTCCGCGGAACGAACAGCCCAGGTACTCACACAACGCCGCCGGCGTGAAGAACGCACCGCGGGCCCACCCGCCGTGCACGGCGGCGTCTCAGCCGATCTCCTCCACGCGGCAACCGCATCTGTGTGCGGACCCAGCTAGCCCATCTGGCTGAAGGCGCACTGCCGGGTAGTTCCAGACATCGGGAGGTGGGGGTGGGCAGAGGTGCTGGAGCCGACCTCGGTCAGTCCTGGATGACCACCGCATGGGCGGTTGCCCGGTCGATCCTGCCGAAGTTGTAGTAGGCGGCACAGGCGCCCTCCGGAGAGACCATGCATGTGCCGATAGGAGTGGCGGGCATGCAGGCGGTGCCGAAGACGCGGCACTCCCACGGCTTGATCCTTCCCGTGAGTACCGAGCCGCACTCGCATGCGGGCGGATCCTCCACTCTGATCCCCGGGACCGTGAACCGCTGCTCCGCATCCCACGCGGCGTACTCAGGCGAGACCCCCAGCCCGGAACGCTCGATCCACCCCAGCCCGCGCCATTCGAAGGTCTCCCGCAGCGCGAACGTACGGTCCATCAATGCTCGAGCGGCCTTGTTGCCGTCGGTGCGTACGACCCGTGCGTACTGGTTCTCGACCCGCGCCCGACCGGCGGCGACCTCACCTGAAGTGAACTGCTCGAGCAGCATGGCCACAGCCTGCAGGATGTCCAGGGGCTCGAACCCGGTCACGACCACCGGAAGGTTGAACTCGTCGGGGAGGAACTCGAATGCCGTCGTTCCCACCACGGTGGCGACATGACCGGGCCCGATGAAGGCGTCGACGCGGGTCTCTCCGCCGTTGACGATCGCCCTCAGCGGTGGCTCGATGGTCACGTGGTTGCTGAAGACCGAGAAGTTGGTGGCCTGCTCGCGGCGCGCCTGCTCCAGAGTCACGGCGGTTGACGGCGCGGTGGTCTCGAAGCCGACCGCGAAGAACACCACCTGCTGGTCTGGGTTCTCCCGGGCGATCTTGAGTGCCTCCAGCGGTGAGTACACGAACCGGACATCGGCGCCGCCCGCCCGGACGTCGAGCAACGACTCCCCGGACGAACCAGGGACCCGCATCATGTCGCCGAAGGTCGTGAGGATGACGTTCGGCTGACGTGCCAGCCACATCGCGTCGTCGACCCTGCCCATCGGGATCACGCACACGGGGCAGCCCGGGCCGTGTATCAGTTCGATGGCGTCCGGGAGCAAGTGCTCCAGCCCGTGCCGATAGATCGTGTGGGTATGGCCGCCGCAGATCTCCATCACGGCGAGCGGCCGCTCCAACCGCTCGGCGAGCTGCTCGATCCGGCGCAGCAGGACCTTCGCGCCCTCCGGGTCGCGGAACTCGTCGACGTATTTCATTCGATGGCAGAGCCCCTGAACGACTCGAGCTCGGTCTCGAAGGTGTTGTTGCCCAGCCGTTTGATCTGGTCGAGCGTCATAGCAGCCTCGTCGGCGTCGATACGGCTCAGGGCGAAACCGACGTGCACCAGCACCCAGTCGCCGATCACCAGACCCTCGTCGGTGAGCAGGTCGGTCGCCACGATCCGCTCGACACCGTTGATCGCGACTCTCGCACGGGGTATGTCCGCGTCCGGGATGTCCACCACCTCAGCCGGTACACCCAGGCACATGCCAGCCACCTCATCCTTCGCCGGCATCTGACTCCGGCGCACCCGGCTATCATCACCCCGGGAGCCCGGTTTGCGCCAACCGGAGGCGCCTGTGAGGGACCTTGAGCGAGCGGAGCAAGATGGACCCGAAGAACCGGCTCAACGAGGACGAGGGGCAAGTCAACGAACGGATCGCCCAGGTCAGGTCGCGCCGCCAGAAGTTCACCGACGACGTCGTGACGCTTGCCCACGGAGCCGGGGGGAAATCTTCCGCAGCCCTGGTGGACGCGGTCTTTCTTGAGGGCTTCGGCGGAGACGTGCTCGCTGAGCTCGGTGACGCGGGTGTGGTCGGCACCGATGAGCTGGCCACGACCGGAGGACGGATCGCGATGTCCACGGACTCGTACGTGGTGAACCCGATCAGCTTCCCCGGCGGCAGCATCGGCGAGCTGGCCGTGAACGGCACGGTCAACGACCTCGCCGTCTCTGGGGCTGTCCCTGCGTTTCTCTCGGCCGCTTTCGTTCTGGAAGAGGGTCTGTCCGTCGACGTGCTGCGCCGTGAGGTCGCCGCTATGCGGCAAGCGGCCGAAACCGCGGGCGTGAGGATCATCACCGGTGATACCAAGGTCGTCCCACGCGGTGCTGCCGACCGGCTCTTCATCACCACGGCTGGTATCGGGTTCGTGCCGGACGGACGCGCGCTCGGAGCGGCACAGGTACGGCGCGGTGACCGGCTGCTCCTGTCCGGTGCCATCGGCGACCACGGCATGGCCGTGATGCTGGCCCGCGGCGATCTCGCTATCGAAGCGCCCATCGCCTCCGACACGCGCGCGGTGAACCATCTCGTGGAGGCACTGCTCGCCGCGAGCCCTCACACCCGTTGGATGCGTGACGCCACCCGCGGTGGGCTAGGCACAGTGCTCAACGAGCTGGCGCGTGCCACCGGGCTCGGCGTGGTCGTGGAGGAACTCGCGGTCCCCGTGCATGAGATGACCCGCGGCGCGTGCGACATGCTCGGCATCGACCCGCTCTACGTCGCCAACGAAGGCACCTTCGTCGCGGTCGTCCCGCCGGAAGAGGCGGATGCGGCCCTTGCCGCGCTGCGGTCGCTGCCAGGCGGCGAGGAGGCCGCGCTGGTTGGGCGTCTCGTCGCCGAACCCGCTTCGGCCGTCGTCCTGGTCACCGCACTGGGCGGAACCCGTATGGTCGACATGCTCGTCGGGGACCCGCTTCCTCGGATCTGCTGAGAGTCATCCGGCGTCCGCCAGCCGGCCGGCCCAGGCCTGTCCGAGGCTGAGCCCCCCGTCGGTGGGTGGTACCACGCGGTGGGTGAGGACATCGAAGCCGCGTTCGCGCAGGCTGGCGACGAGGGCTGTGCTGAAGACCCGGTTCACGCTCACGCCCCCCGTGAGGCCGACCAGGTGCGTGCCCGCCGCGGTCGCCTCCGCCGCGACCCGAGCCGCCAGGACGTCGGCCAGACCCAGGTGAAACCGTAGGGCACGCTCGGGCACCGGGCGCTCCACGTGTGCCAGCAGCTCGCCGAACACGTCGCGCAACGTGGCGGGCTCGGCCCCAGTCCGTACAGCGTCGACGCTGGCAGCGGCTCCTTCGAGCAACATCGCCGCCTGCGCCTCGTAGCTCGTCTCCAGGCACACCCCCAACAACGCGGAGGCCGCGTCGAACAGGCGTCCGACAGAGCTCGTGGCCACCACCCCGTGCCCCGATGCCAGTTGGGAGCGTACAAGACGCAGCTCGGCGACGGGTGCTCCCAGCGTGGCGGGGGTATCGGTGATGTCGAGCCCCCAGGCCGACGCGAGTCCCTGCGCGACGCGCCAGGGCTGCCGGACCGCCCGGTCGCCGCCGACCAGCCCGAAGGTGGGTACGTGCCAGGCGCGCCGCCATGACCAGGGAGACCGTCCCTGCTCGGCGAGGACAAGTACTTCCCCGCCCCAGATCGTGCCATCCGTGCCGTAGCCGGTGCCGTCCAGCGCAGCTACCACGACCGGACCGTCGGCGATGCCGTGTTCGGCCAACAGCGACAACGCGTGCGCGACGTGATGTTGCACAGGCACCAGCCGTACGTCCGAATGAGATTCGATGTACCGCTCCGCCCAAGCGGTCGTGGCATAGCCGGGGTGCAGGTCGCAGGCGACCACTTCGGGCTCACGTCGGTGAATGCCCACGAGTTGACGCACTGATGCCTCGAACGCCCACTGCGACGCGAGCGAGCCCATATCTCCCACGTGAGCGGACACGAACGCCATGTCGCCGCTGGCCAACGCGAACGTGTTCTTCAGCTCGCCGCCGACCGCCAGGACGACAGGTCCGTCAGCTCCGGAAGGCAGCAGCACCGGCAGCGGAGCGTGGCCGCGCGAGCGCCGCACCGGCATCGCTTCGCCGTCCGGCATGGCGAGCATGACCGAGTCCTCCACCGGCACATGGATGTCGCGGTCGTGGAGCAGGAAGCTGTCCGCGAGCCCAGCCAGCCGGTCGAGAGCGTCGTCGTTCGTGTAGCACAACGGCTCCTCGCTGAGATTGCCCGAGGTTGCCACCAGTGCCAACCCGGGGCTGAGCAGCAGGGCGTGCAGCGGGGTGTACGGCAGCATCACCCCGACGTCCGACAGTCCGGGCGCGACGGCGTCCACCAGGTTGTACGTGGATGCCATCGGAGCGATGACGATCGGTCGTGCCGGTGATGACAGTGCGTCCTTCTGGGCCGATGAGAGGTCAGCCAACTCAGCGGCCGCCTCGAGGTCCGGCACCATCACGGCGAACGGGTTTCCCGAGCGCCGCTTGCGCTCCCGCAGCCGAGCCACGGCCTCCCCGTGCCGGGCGTCGGCCATGAGGTGGAAACCTCCCAGGCCCTTCACCGCCAGCATCTCACCGGCCTGCAACCGCGCGCGGGCCTCGTCGATGACAGCGGCCTGCTCAGCGGCTGTGACCTCGCCCGTTGGGCGGGTCGCGGCATCCTCACCGTTTCGTGTCAACCAGATCCTGGGACCGCAGTCGTAGCAGCTGATGGGCTGCGCGTGGTAGCGACGGTCGTACGGGTCGCTGTACTCGCGCTGACACGCACTGCACATGCCGAAGACCCGCATGGTCGTGGCCGGCCGGTCGTACGGAAGGTCCTCGATGATGGTGAGCCGCGGCCCACAGTTCGTACAGGTCGTGAAGGCGTAACCGAACCGCCGGTTGCCTGGGTCGGCCATGTCGGCTAGGCAGTCGGCACAGGTGGCGACATCGGGAGGGATCAAGGTGCGCACCCCGGACAGATGGCGGCTGGGGACGATGCGGAAGCCGGTCTCTTCCGGCAGCAGCGGCAGCTCGCGGCTGGAGCGTCCGATTACTCGCGCCAGCGGCGGCAGCGTGGCCAGCAGGTCGTCGAGGAATGCGTCCAGCACGCCAGGCTCGCCCTGGGCTTCGATGAACACCTGCAGGTCGTCGTTTCCGCAGAACCCGGTCACGGGGTGCAGAGCGGCAACCGTCGCCACGTGGGGACGGAAGCCGACCCCCTGCACGACACCACGGAGCAGATACTCTCGCCGCACCTCTGGCATCCGTAGCCCCCTCGCTGTACCCGGCCGCCAGTATGGAACACTGGCCACGCCCGCCACTATGGCAGTGCCGGCGCAGCCGGAAGGACGGGCCGTGCACGAGGTCTCGCTCAGCCTCCAGCTGGCTGCGGCGGTGAGCCGCGCGGCACGGGGGCGACAGGTCCGCGTCGTGTACGTCGCAATCGGGGCGCTGCGCCAGGTCGTACCGGAAGCTCTCGAGCATGCGTGGGTGTTCACGGTGCGCGGCACACCGCTCGGAGCCGCGGAGCTCGACCTGGACCTTCTACCTGCCGTGCTCACCTGCGACGAGTGCGGCGCCGACACCAAGCTGGGCCCAGAACTCGGCTTCGGCTGCGCTGCCTGCGGCTCAGCCGCCACACGCGTCGTAAGTGGCGAACAGTTCACCTTGACCGCCATCGACATCGACATCGAGAAAGGAACCTGCGATGGGACGTTTCCACCGACATGACGACGGCACGGTGCATGCCCACGAGCACCACGACCACGACCACATCCACGAGCACCAGCACGAGGAGGAGCGTGCCGAGCTGATCGGCGACCATTCCGGTTACGCCACGGGGCGCGAGCGCATCGAAGTCCTCGAGGACATCTATGCCGAGAACGACCGGTTCGCCGCGGCCAACCGAGCTGCGCTGGACGCGGCCGGGGTGCGCGCCGTGAACTTGATGAGCTCGCCCGGGTCCGGCAAGACCACGCTGCTCCAGCGCACCTTGGCCGCCCTCGAGGGACGCGTGCGAGTGGGCATTGTCGAGGGCGATATCGAGACGCCGCTCGACGCCGAACGCCTCGACGGCTTCGGCGCGCAGATCTCCCTGCTCAACACGGGCAACGGTTTCGGAGGCGAGTGTCATCTCGACGCACCGATGGTCGCCCGAGCCCTGCGTGGACTCGACCTCGCCGATCTCGACCTCGTGATCATCGAGAACGTCGGCAACCTGGTCTGCCCGGCCGAGTTCGAGGTCGGCGAGCACAGGAAGGCGATGGTGTTCTCCCTGCCTGAGGGTGAGGACAAGCCGCTGAAGTACCCCGTGATGTTCCGCAGCGTCGAAGTCGTCGTGGTGAACAAGGTCGACCTGGCTCCGTACCTTGAGTTCGACATGGGTCTGTTCCGGCGCAACCTTGAGGCCGTCAACCCCGGGGTGACCGTCTTCGAGTTGTCCGCGCGCACGGGCGAGGGCGTCGGCGCGTGGGTGGAATGGGTCGCCGGAGGCATCTGATCCAGGGAATGCGCCGTCCGGGGGTGATGCTGCTGCGATGCGCAGCAAGAGGGATCGCGCTGTGGCTATGCTGCCCCCGTCGGCGCTCTTGGGCGGTGCTTAATGTCAGCACCGCTTCGGAAATCGGCATGGTCACCAGTCAAGGAGAACGAGCTCTATGGCGTACGGCGTGAGTGGTTGGCGGGAGCCGACCCTGGCCGAGAACCTCGCTCGCGCTGGTGTTGCGCGCCGCGACTTCCTCAAGTACTGCGGCGAGCTGGCCGCGATCTTCACCGTCGGAGGACTGGCTGTCGCCGGGACCGCCGGGCCGGCGGCCGCCGCGACGACACCGGTCCCCGGTGACCTGATCGCCGAGAAGCTCGGGGCGGTGAAGAAGCCGAGCGTTGTGTGGTTGCAGCTTCAGGAGTGCACCGGCTGCATGGAGAGCACGTTGCGCTCCGGCGGTACGACGGTCGAGGACGCGGTGCTGAACCTGCTCTCGGTGAACTACAACGAGCTCGTCATGGCCGCAGCGGGCGAGGCGGCGAACAAGGCGCTGGACGACACGAACGCCGAGCCGCACATCCTCGTGGTCAACGGCTCGATCCCCACCAAGGACGGGGGCATCTACTGCACGATCGGCGGCAAGTCCGCCGAGCAGGTGCTGCGCGAGTCAGCGAAGAACGCGTCGGCGATCCTCGCAGTGGGAGCCTGCGCAGTCTGGGGCTCGGTGCAGGCGTCCAAGCCGAATCCGACAGGTGCCGTGGGCGTGGACGAGATCATCACGGACAAACCGGTGATCAACGTGTCCGGCTGCCCACCGATCGGCGAGGTCATCACAGCAACCATCGCCTATATCTTGACCCACGACGACCTGCCGAAGACCGACAGCGAAGGGCGACCGCTGTTCGCCTACGACCAGCGCATCCACGACGCATGCTCGCGTCGGGCGCACTACGACGCCGGCGAATACGTACGCACCTTCGACGACGAAGGCGCTCGCAATGGCTGGTGCCTGTACGAGATGGGGTGCAAGGGCCCCAGCACGTTCAGCGCCTGCCCGGTCATCAAGTGGAACCTCGGCGCGAGCTGGCCGATCGGTTCCGGCCACCCGTGCATCGGGTGCACCGAGAAACAGTTCTTCGACCGGTTCACGCCGTTCTACCAGACGTTGCCGAACGTTACGGGCCTCGGTATCGAAGCCTCCGCCGAGAAGGTCGGCTGGGGGCTCGTGGGCGCGACGGTCGCCGGGGTGGGCATCCACGCGGGCGTCACTGCGCTGCGGCTCGCGTCGAGCCGACGCGCCTCGGAAGGTTCCGAGCCACTGCAGGCTTTCGGCGACTCGGAGCGTGTCTGGCTGCCGACGCCCAAGCGCAGGGTCGCCGACCCGTCCGGCACAGGGGACGCCCCGACCGCGACCGAGGTGGCCGAAACACCCCACGTGAAGGACGCCGACGCGTCCGGAGAGGCTGAGTGAGTCATGGCGCAGCGAGTGGTCATCGACCCGCTCACCCGCATCGAAGGACATCTTCGGATCGAGCTGGAGTCCGAGGGCGGGAAGATCTCCAAGGCATGGAGTGAGACCACCCAGTTCCGAGGCATCGAGACCATCGTGACGGGGCGCGACCCGCGGGACGCCTGGGCCTTCGTCCAGCGCATCTGTGGAGTCTGCACCTCGGTGCACGCGATCGCCTCGATCAACGCCGTCGAGAACGCGATCGGAGCGAACCCGCCCGAGCAGGCCTTGCTGATCCGGGACATGGTGCTGGCATCGCAGGAGGTCCAGGACCACGTCATCCACTTCTACCACCTGCATGCGATGGACTGGGTGAACGTGCCCTCCGCCGCCACAGCTGACCCGGCCAAAGCGGTGGCGTTCGCACAGGCGATCGGCTCCACGTGGAAGGGCAACACGCTGGAGCGGATGACAGCGGTACGGGACACAGTCCAAGGCATCCTCGACTCCGGCCAGCTCACCATCTTCACCGGCGGCTACTGGGACCACGCCGACTACCGGCTCCCCCCGGAGGCGAACCTGATGGCTGTGGCGCACTACCTCGACGCGCTGGAGTTCCAGCGGTCGATGATTCGCATCGGCACGGTCTTCGGCGGCAAGAACCCTCACCCGAACTTCCTGGTCGGCGGCATGGCGTGCACGATCGACCCGAACAAGTCCGAGTCGATCAACCAGGTGCAGACCGACGAGATCGCGGACTGGATCGCCGAGTCGGTCGAGTTCGTTCAGACGTGCTACGTCCCTGACGCGCTCGCCATCGTCGGCGTCTACAAGGACTACTTCGACATCGGCGCTGCCCAGCCGAACTTCCTGGCGGTCGGCATGGCCGGAGCCACCTTCGCCGGTGACCCGAACAACGCCCGCGTCGTATCGGCCCACACCGAGGTCAAGCCGGGCCTCCTGTTGGGCGGCGACTACGCCACCGTCCACCCGTTCGACCCGACGAAGGTCGAGGAATGGGTGTCCTCGGCCTGGTACTCGTACGATGCCGGCGACGTCGGCCTTACGCCTGACAAGGGCGAGACCACGGTCCACTACACCGGCCCGACACCGCCGTACGAATGGCTGGGCGACAACGACAAGTACACGTGGTGCAAGGCGCCACGCTACGACGGCATGCCTATACAGGTCGGCCCGGTGGCTCGTGTCCTGCTCGCGTATGCGCAGGGGCACGCCCGCACGAAGGAGATCGTGGACGGCGCGGCCAAAACCCTGGGCATTCGGCTCAGCCAGCTCAACTCCACGGCCGGCCGGACGCTGGCGCGCGCCGTCGAGTGCCTGACGTCGGCGGAGATCCTGGCGCAGACCACGTTCCCGACGTTCGTCAAGAACCTCAAGAGCGGCGACCTGGACGTCTTCGACGCCACTCACTGGGATCCCGAGTCGTGGCCCGCCGAGTCGTCGGGCTACTCGTTCGTCGAAGTGGCGCGCGGCAACCTCAGCCACTGGGTGACCATCGAACACGGCAAGGTCGCCCGCTACCAGGCGGTCGTGCCGACCACCTGGCTGGCCGGCGGACGAGACGCCTCTGGGCACCAGGGTCCGTACGAGGAGTCGCTGGCCGGCAACGGGAAGCACCCGCTGGCTGACCCCAAGCAACCCCTCGAGCCGCTGCGCACCATCCACTCGTTCGACCCGTGCATGTCCTGCGCAGTCCATGTCCTCGACCCCGATGGGGTGGAGCTTCAGACTGTGGCATCGTGACCGTCACCGAGGAGCGCGAGGTCGAGGTCGAGCTACCCAAGCTGACGATCGGCACCTCGTTCAGCGCGGGACGGATCAGCGAGTCGCGCGTGCTGGCGCTCGCGGCCGCCGCCCCAGCTGGCAGTACGGACCCGGTCGATGAAGCGGCTGCCACGGCGCTGAAGGCCGACCGCCAGGACATCCCTGTCCCCCTCGTCGACCCCGAGGACGTCGACCCCGCTCGGCTCGACCGCCGCTACAGCCTGCTGCGGGTCCGGGATTTCCCGCTCAACGACGGCACCACCGCCGACTTCGTCGTGATGCGCGGTGACCTGTCCACGGTGCTCAGGCACGCGACCATCAAGCGCGAGGACCGGACGATCCTGGTCAAGAACGCCGATCTGGCCACCCGGCGCGGCTGCCGCCCACTGGCGGTCGCCACCGCTCCGGTGGACGCCGAGGACAGGGTGGGGGATTTCACCGTCGAGGGCTTCGTCACCGTGCGTCCCGAGTCTCTACGCGGCGTCCCGAGCGACATGGCGAGCAGCCCGGGCGCGTGGGCGAGGGTCAACGTGTGGTCGGTCTCGCTGCGCTACCAGCACTGGATCAACGTGGCCATGGTGTTCATCCTGAGCTGCTCGGGCTACTACATCATGGACCCCTTCTTCGGCCCGACCTCCCGTGACGGCGTACCGACCGGCTTCCTCATGGGCTGGATCCGGCTGATCCACTTCACCGGCGCGTTCATCTGGCTGGTCGTCGGTGCGACCCGGATCTTCTCCGCGTTCACCTCGCGTGACCGCTACCTCCGGTGGCCCACGATGTGGCCGCTAAAGAGCAAGCAGGACGTCCGCAACCTCGGCAAGGTGATCAAGCACTACGCGTTCATCTCCGAGGAGGCGCCGTTGTACCTCGCGCACAACCCGCTGCAGCAGCTCACCTACACCGCGCTGTACGTGGCGTGTGCCGTGCAGATGGCGACGGGATTCATGTTGTACGGGCTGTACCACCAGGACGCGGCCTTCTGGGTGTTCGTCTCGACGCCGTTGCACTGGTTCGGCATCGCCAACGTGCGGCTGTTCCACGCAATGGTGATGTTCGGCCTGTGGGCGTTCGTCATCGCGCACGTCTACCTGGCTGTCCGCGCCGACTCGCTGGAGCGCCACGGTGGCCTCTCGGCGATGATCAACGGCGGCGTCTGGCTGCACCGGGGGGCGCGTCCTGTGGACGCGCCTGAGATCGGATGACGCTGCCCCGTACCGCTCCGGCCGCGGCCGTAACCTCGGCACGTCTCGGTCCGGCGGAGATCACGGTGCTAGGCGTCGGCAACCCGATCATGGGTGACGACGGCGTGGGCCTGGAGCTCCTCGCAGCCCTACAGGCGGCCCGCCCTGACGTACGGATCGACTATGTCGACGGCGGCACGGGCGGCATGGAGCTGCTTCCCGTCGTACAGGACGCGCGCCGCCTGCTGATCCTGGACGCAGTCGCCGGTGGCGGGGCGGGCACCGTGCATACCTTCGGCGGCGACCACCTTCCCCGGCTGCTGGCGGCGAAGCTCTCCCCTCATCAAGTGGGGCTGCTGGACGTCTTCGCTGCCGCGAGGCTGCTCGGGCTCGAACCAGACGAGGTCGAGGTCGTGGGCATCGTGCCGGAGTCGGTCGACCTGCGGGTGGGGCTCAGCGAGCCTGTCGCTGCTGCTGTCGCCGCGGGCACCGTGGCCGCGACCGCCGTGCTGGACGCTTGGCTCGAGCTGCTGGTCGAGGCCTAGCCGTGTTCGTCTCCTGTGGCGAGGTCGGCCCAGCGCACCTGGAACTCGCGGCCGCGGACGAGGTTGCCGCTGGGCGTGCCGCAGGTGGGGCAGATGAGGGCGTAGAACTCGTCGACCGGCTGCTCGCTCACACATCCGGGGCACCAGATCGCGGCTTGTACGATCTCGAGCTCGAGCCGAGCACCGTCCAGCCGCGACCCCGCTGTGGCGATGGGCCAGGCTCCGAGCAGCGCCTCCGGCAGGGCGCCGCTGAGCGTGCCAACCCGCAGCCCTACAGCCTCGATGCCCACCGCGTCTGCACCGGCAGCAGTCCGTTCCACTGCCACTACTACCGATGCCAGCAGTCCCAGTTCGTGCACGGCACCATCGTGACACCTCGCTATCGGCCGGGGGCGTTGTGACGCAGCGGTGGATTCTGGATGAGATCGTCGACCCGTTCGGGGCGCGCGTGGTGGTGACCAGGGACGCAGTCGGAAGGGCCACGTCCGCGTGCTTCGACCTGTCTGGGCTGCCGCGCGTTGACGCGCTGCTGTCAGGCCAGCCGGTCGCCGACGTCCCCGGTCTGGTCGAGCGGCTGTGCGGGATCTGTCCCGCCGCTCACCACCTCGCGGGGGTGCGGGCGTTAGAGGCGTTGGCCGGTATGGCGTCCCTGCCGCCGACCGCTGTTGCCGTGCGCCGATTGGTGCACCACGGCTCTGCCCTTGTGACCCATGCCCCCCGGTTGATCGCCGACGACCGTGAGCTCGCGCTCGCAGTGCGCCGGTTCGGTAAGGCGGCGATGGCCGCGGCCGGCTCGCCCGGCCACTTCCCCGCCACAGCGATCCCCGGCGGCGTACGGGCGGCCGTGACTGCCGAGGCGAGGGACGCGCTCGCCGCCGCACTGCCAGACGTCCTCGCCGCGACCGTCGCCGCGGCAGAGCGCCAGCTGGCCCAGTCCGGACCAGCCGATGAGTTCGACGGGGCAGAGGCTGCTCTGGCCGACGCCGGGGGCCGACCCGACCTTCTCGGTGAGCGGTTGCGCGTCGTGCGGGGCGGCGACGTGATCGACGCTGGAGCCGTACCGGCGGACTGGGACACACTCGTGGCCGAAGAGGTGCCTGGGGATTCCGCACCGCGGCCGTACCTGCGCTCGTACGGACCGACGCGGGGCCGCTACCGGGTGGGGCCGGTCGCCCAGTTGTCCATCGGCCCCCTGAGCACGCCGACGGCGGCCGGCCTGCAACGCGAATGGGCCGACCGACGCACTGCAGCCGCCGCCAGGGCCGTCATCACCGTCCACTCTGTCGAGGCGATCGGCCACCTGCTGGACCTGCCCGAGCTGATGGCAGGGCCACTCGGTGCGCCGTGCTTCCCCCTGGACGGCGTGGGGGTTGGTTGGGTGGATGGTCCGCGCGGGCTCCTGGTCCACCGCTACCACGCCGAAGCCGGCCGCCTGAGAGAAGCGGTCATCGTCACTCCGACGGCCCAGAACGAGCCGTGGCTGGCGCAGCTCCTGCTCGCTGCCGACGGATCCGAGCAAGCGCTGGAGCGAGCGGTCCGAGAGGCCGATCCGTGCCTGCCGTGCACCTCAGCCCCGGCCGGTGGCATGGGTCTCGTGGTCGAGACAGTCGGTGGCACGGCACAAGCAGCCATGGGAGGTACGTGAGGTGTGCGTCGCAATTCCGGCACGGATCGTCGAGATCGTCCCTGGAGCGCTCCCGATGGCGCGCGTCGAACTGGCGGGCGAGCCTCTCGACTGCTGCCTCGCCTACGTCCCTGACGCTGCTGTGGGGGACCATGTCCTCATCCAGAATGGCTTCGCAGTGGAACTCCTCGATGCCGAGACTGCTGCCGCGTCGCTCGCCGCCTTCGCCTCACTGGGAGTGCTGGCCGAGCCGAGCTGACCACGAGGAGGTCATCCTGAAGACCGCAGCCCCGCTCATCGTGCCGGAGACCATGGCGACAATGAAATCCACGGACACCGCCACCTCGCGCTGCACACCCGCGTCGCCTGTTCACGCCTCCTCTCGCCCGCGGGAACCTGACCGCGAGTACGACCTTGACGCGGACGGAAGGGTTCGCGGACAACCCGATCAACGAATGGCCCAACAGCTCAAGGCAACTTCGAAGGCCACGGTTCGATGTGGGTGACCGACAACTGGCGGGTCACGCTGCAGATTCGGGGACAGCGACGTCGAACTCGTTGACTGCGACGAGGATCCCGCGATCGACAAGATCGGACAGAATCCGGGATGCGGTGGCGGGCTGAACGTCGAACATCGCTTGAACGACTCGATCGGTGATGGTCCCAATCTCACGAACGATCGTCACAATCTTGCGGTCCGTGTCGTCGCCCGAGCGGGCCCGTTCCGTCTCGACTGCCTTCT
>PMLO01000161.1:749-5943 GCA_003158895.1 Propionibacteriaceae bacterium | reverse complement strand
GACCTCGACGACCAGGGCCACTCCAGCCTGGTGGCCGAGCTCGAGGCGCTTCCAGAGACTGTACGAGTCCGCACCGTAGCCCTGTAGAGCCCATCGGCGAGACGATGTGCACTCCTCAGGGAGAGCACCTGTACCGCTCGGGTCGAGACCGGGGGCGGGCGTCAGTGTGGTTGGGCGATGGCGATGTACATGGCGGCACATCCGGCCACTGTCATGATCGCGGCCGTCGCCCATCCGGCTACGGTCGCCAGCGGCCCGTTGCGGTAGTCACCGAGCAGTTTCCGGCTTCCGGAGATGACCATGATGACGACGAGGAACGGGGCGGCGGCGATGCCGTTGATGGTGGCGCTCAGCACGAGCATGCCGATCGGGTTGTTCGAGAAGTAGCCGATCGCGATCCCGCCGAGGGTGCCGACACCGATGAGCCCGTAGAACAGCGGTGCGCGCTTGGGCGAGCGGTCGAAGCCCCAGGGCTTGCCGAGCAGCCCCGCGAGAGCGATGGAGCCGGAGCTGGCGAGTACGGGGACGGCCAGGACGCCGGTCGCGATGAAGCCGATCGAGAAGACGGCCGACGCCAACGGGCCGGCAATCGGCGCGAGTGCCTTGGCAGCATCGGCGGCTGTGTTGATGGTCACGGGACCGTTTCGGCCGATCGTCGACGACGTAGAGACCATGATGGCGAACATCGCGAGCGTGCTGACGAGCATGCCGACGAACACGTCGACCCGGGAGAGGAACAGCTTGGCCCCGGCCTTCCTGGGGCTGCGTTCGAGCAGTGGCTTCGACGCCTCGCTCGTCCCTGACTCGGAGCGCATCTCCTCGATGCGATGCGCGCTCTGCCAGAAGAACATGTACGGGGAGATCGTCGTGCCCAAGACCGCGACCAGGAGGGAGATGGAGCTCCACGTCCACGTCATCCGGAGCCCGAGCGTCCCCACGCCGACGTCGTGCCAGGGCACCTTCGCGACGAAGAGAACCCCGACATACCCCAGCAGCACCAAGCACAGCCACTTGAAGAACTTGGCCAGGCGCTCGAACGATCCCCACACCAGCGCCGCCGTCAACGCTGCGCCGGCGATCGCGACCCACAGATGGTCCGGCCCAAGGCCGAGGAGCTCCATACCGGAGCCGATGGCGGCCAGATCAGCGGCGACGTTGAGGCAGTTCGCGACCAGCAGTGCCACAACGAGCACCCCGATCACCCACTGCGCGCCCCGCTCGAACCTCCGCCGTACCAGCGTGCCCAGGCTGTCACCGGTGGCCAAGGCTGTACGGTCGCAGATCTCCTGCACTGCGTACATCAAGGGCAAAGACAGCGGCGCCGTCCACAGCAGGCCGACCCCGAAGGCGGCACCGGCTTGCGAGTACGTCGCCACCCCGGACGGATCATCGTCTGCCACCCCCGTGACCAGACCAGGGCCGAGGATCCCGAGAAACCCGCGCAAGCGCGACCTGCGCTCCGCAGTGGTAGGCGCAGGCGGAGTGTCCAGATCAGGCCCGGCAAGCGCATCGCCAACCCGCTCATCGTCCTCAGGGGTGTCGAGAGACTCGGGAAGGGTTTCTTCCTGGTCCGGTGCAGACACCGCTCCTCCTCAACGCGACGCTGCCTGCGCCATTCACGGTCACCGTACCCATGGGCGCCTAAGCCAAACGGTGAAGGGTCCTCTCCTCGAGGGGCGCAAGTCCTCTCGCCGAGGGAATCCCCTGAGCTAGTGGTCTTCCGGGGGGAGGCCGCGGCGGCCGACGATGATGACGGACTCCTCGGTCTCGTCCTTCTCGGCAGCGTCCTCGGCGAACTCCGCGAGGAGGTCGAGGACCTCGTTGTGGAGAAGCCCGTTCGTACAGAGCAAGCCCGGACCGACCGGCCCGTCGGCGCCCTCGATCGACGTGGCCCGGCCTCCCGACTCGCGCACGATCACGTCGAGCGCTGCCATGTCGTGCAGCGCCAGCTCGGGCTCGACGGAGATGTCGACGGCGCCCTCGCCGACGAGCATGTGCGACCAGAAGTCGCCGAACGCGCGCGTGCGCCACACCGTACGCATCAGGTCGCCGAACTGCAGCCCGCGCTCCGCGTCGACCCAGCCCTTGAGCGACGAGTACGAGAGGAACGCGTCCGACAACGAGCTCACTTTCGACACGCGCATCGGAGTCGGGCTCATCAGCGACTTCCCGGTGAACGCCCCACCATCCGTACAGGCCCACCAGCGGCGCCCCAGCAGGGGGGCGCTGACGACGCCCACCTCGACGCGGTCCTCGACCATGAGCGCGATCAGCGTCGCCCAGGCAGGCACGCCGCGGACGAAGTTCGCCGTGCCGTCGATGGGGTCGATGACCCAGCGCCTCGGGCCCCAGCCGGTGTCCTCGCCCTCTTCGCCGTGTACGGCGTCGCGAGGACGGCTCGACGAGAGCGTCCGGCGGATCGCCTCCTCGACGGCTGTGTCGGCATCCGTGACCTCGGACAGGTCCGGCTTGTGCTCGACCCGCAGGTCCTGAGCGCGGAACCGTGCCAATGTGATCGAGTCGGCGTTGTCGGCGAGCACGTGCGCCAGGCGGAGGTCGTCGGTGAGTTCCTTGCGGGCAGCCATGTCAGCAGGTTACCGGGGACGATCCGCCGCCTGCGGGACCTCGTCCGGCTAGTTCTGGCGATCCGACCGATCAGGATGGTCCGCGACCTGGATCCGGCGGAACGACGCGAGCCGCTCGGGCTGCAACCTGCCCTCGGCGACGGCCGCATCGAGCGCACATTCCGGCTCGGTCGCCGCATGCGTACATCCCCTGGGGCAGTCCTCGGAGAGTTCGTCAAGGTCGGAGAACGATCTGAGGATGTTCTTCGGATCGACGTGGGACAGCCCGAACGACCGTACGCCGGGTGTGTCGACGACCCAGCCCGTACCGCCCGGCAGCTCCAACGCGATCGCCGCACTGGACGTGTGGCGGCCGCGGCCGGTGACATCGTTCACGACTCCCGTCGCTCGGTGCGCGCTGGGGATCAGCGCGTTGACAAGGGTGGACTTGCCCACGCCGGAGTGACCGACGAGAACGCTGACGTGGTCGTCGAGGTACGAGCGGAGCTCCGACAGCTCCTGCCCGATCCGGGTGACGACGATCGGCACGCCCAGCGGTTCGTACGCGGCGATGATCTCGGTCGGGTCGTCGAGGTCCGACTTCGTGAGGCACAGCAGCGGGTCGATGCCCGCGTCGTACGCGGCGATGAGGATCCGGTCGATCATCCCCATCCGCGGTGGCGGGTCGGCGAGTGCGGTGACGATCACGAGCTGGTCGGCGTTGGCGACGATGGGCCGCTCGTACGGGTCGTCGTCGTCCGCTGTACGTCGCAGGACCGTCACCCGCTCCAGCGCCTCGACGACACGGGCCAGGGTGCCGGGCTCGCCGGAGGTGTCGCCGTCGAGTCGTACGAGGTCGCCGACGATCACGGACGTACGCCCGAGTGACCGGCCTTTCGTCGCACTGACCGCCCGCCCGTCGATGACGCACCGGTACCGTCCGCGGTCGATCGTCACGACGCGCGCGACGTCGAGCTTGGAGTAGTCGGGCCGGTCCTTGGTGCGAGGCCGGGTGTGGCGGGCGGGGCGGTCGAAACCCTTCTGGTCGTCCTCGTACACGCTCCCCGTGTTGCCTCGACGGCTCATCGGAGCATGCCCAGCCACGTCTCCGGGAAGCGCGGCATCGTCTTCGACGTGCAGGCGATGTCGTCCAGAACGATGCCGGGCTGTACGAGACCGAGCACGGCTCCCGCGTGGGCGAGCCGGTGATCGGCGTAGCAGTGGAACGTCCCGGCGTGCAGGGGCGCGGGTTCGATGTCCAGCCCGTCCGCCGTCTCCACGCACGACCCGCCGAGGCCGGTGATCTCCGCGGCGAGGGCCGCGAGCCGGTCGGTCTCGTGGCCGCGGATGTGGGCGACGCCGCGGATCGTCGAGGGCGTCACGGCCAGCGCCGCGAGGGCGGCAGCGACCGGTACGAGCTCGGAGGCGTCGTGGAGGTCGAGGTCGACCCCGTGGATGCGGCCGGCGCCCGAGACCGTGAGACCGCCCGTACCGAGCGTCGCCGAGGCGCCGAACTCGGCGAGCACGTCGCCAAGATCGGCTCCGGGCTGGGTGGACGAGCTTGGCCAACCGGCCACCGTCACGGTGCCACCGGTGACCACTGCGGCGGCAAGGAACGGCGCGGCCGTCATGAAGTCGGGCTCGACGGTCTCGGCGACCGCCTTGATCGGTCCGGGCTGCACCACCCAGGTGTCCTCGTCGGGGTGTGTGACCTGGACGCCGCGCGCCCGCAGCCACTCCACCGTCATGTCGATGTGGCGGCGGCTAGGCACTTCGCCGTCTCCGTCGTGGCGCAACGTCAGTCCGCGGGGGAAGCGCGCCGCGGTGAGCAGCAGTCCGGACACGAACTGGCTCGACGCGGTGGCGTCGACGGTCGCGGTGCCGCCACGTACGGGTCCTGTGACCGAGAACGGCAGCTGGTCCCCATCGACCGTCGCACCGAGCTGGCGCAGGCTGTCGAGGATGGGCTGTACGGGACGGGCGCTGGCCTGCTCGTCACCGATGAAGCGTGTGGTGCCGGATGCGAGCGCCGCCACCGGCGGTACGAACCGCATGACCGTACCGGCGAGGCCGCAGTCGATCTCGGCCGCCGCACGTACCGGCTTGGCCGGGCGGATCTTCCAGGTGAGGTGGTCTGAGTCGTCGATGACCGCGCCGAGCGCCCTCAGCGCGTCGCGCATCAGCTGCGAGTCACGGGCCTCCAGGGGTCCGGTGATCGTGCCGGGGCCGCTGGCGATCGCCGCGAGCAGTAGGGCGCGAGCGGTCGCGGATTTGGAACCGGGTACGACGACTCGCGCCCGCAGCGGGCCGGCCGCCACGGGGGCGGCCCAGGGGACGGGCGCGGGCTCGCTCAACTGAGCGCGTGCTCCAGACGGCGCTGGGCCCCGGCAACCTGGGACTTGGCCTCACTGCCCGCGAGCTTCAACTCACGGGTGACCGACTTCTTCGCGTGCTGCGCATCCTTCGCCGCACGCTCGGCTGCGCGCCGGGCCTTCTTGGCGACGCCGCGTCCGGTGCGCTTGGCGGATCCGGTGAGGTGCTTCGCCGTGCGCTCGGCGTCCGAGGTCAGCCGCTCCCGACGGTCGTCGGCGAGCCAGGCGAGGCTCGGACGACCCTGCGTGTCGAGCGAG
>PMLO01000161.1:0-744 GCA_003158895.1 Propionibacteriaceae bacterium | reverse complement strand
ACCTGAGCCACGCCCGTGATCCGTACGAGCGTCTTCGTGTCCTCGGGCAGGTAGCCCGCGACCGACGCGGGGGCGACCTTCTGTGCCAGGGGTACGAACGCCTTGGCGAACGGGTCGGCGTCCGCGACGAGTGGCTCGGGATTCATGACGGCTTTGGCCCCTTGGACCACGAAGAAACTGGCCAACATCGTGCGACCGGCGAAACGCAGAAGACTCATGCTCCATTACTACCCTTCCCGGGTGCCGCATACCAATCGGATCGGGTCACAATTCGCATTCGACGGGTAGATTCTTTGGCTATGTGTGGACGGTACGCGGCATCTGCCGACGAGAGCACCCTGCGGGAGATGTTCGAGCTGGAGCAGGTGTTGGAGCTCCCTCCGGCGTCCTGGAACGTGGCGCCGACCGACCACGTACCGGCGGTCGTCGAGCGTGCCGACAAGGGGACGGGCATCGTGACGCGTCGGCTCATCGCGCCGCGCTGGGGCCTCGTACCGTCGTGGTCGAAGGGTCCTGGCGGTCCGCCGATGATCAACGCCCGCGTCGAGACGATCGCGTCGAAGCCGGCGTTCCGTACAGCGTTGTCGAAGCGTCGTTGCCTGCTGCCGGCTGACGGCTACTACGAGTGGTACGAGACCGAGCAGCTCACCGCGAAGGGCAAGCCGGTCAAGCAGCCGTTCTTCATCAAGCCCGACACCGGGTTGCTCGTGATGGCAGGGTTGTACGAGTTCTGGAAGGACGACT
>PMLO01000235.1:2629-5933 GCA_003158895.1 Propionibacteriaceae bacterium | reverse complement strand
CGAGCAGAACGACCACCTGCGTCGTCAGCTCGAGGCCGCACAGACCGGTGGTAACAACCCGGAGCTGCAGGCCGAGGTGGATCGTCTACGCGCCGAGGTCCAGCGCTTGCGCGGAGCTGCCGACGAGGTTGCTTCGCTCCATGTCGAGAGGGAGCGGCTGCAGGCCGAGCTCGACCAGGCTCATGCAGGCGCGGGCGACTCGGGACTCGTCGAGGAGAACCAGCGGCTGCGTCAGCTCGTCGACACCCACCAGCGCGAGGCAGCGGTGCAGGGCGACGTCGCCGGGGAGAACGAGCGACTTCGCGCCCAGATCGCCGAGCTCAACGCCCGTCCGGCTGCCAGCCCCGATGGTGCGGGAGTCCAGCACATCGTCGTCACGACCAGCACCGACGCCAGCGCGGCGGTCATCAAGCTCGTACAGCTCGCGACCGAGCAGGCAGAGTCGCTGGTGCAGGACGCGCAGTCCGACGCCCAGCGTCGCCGGACTGAGGCCGAGGAGCACGCGGCCAAGGTGACCCAGGAGGCCGATGCCCAAGCGGCGAAGGTCACCCAGGACTCCCAAGCGGCCGCTCAGAAGCTCACGCAGGAGTCGCAGCTCGAAGCCCAGCGGATCGCCGAGGAAGCCGCCACTAAGGCACACGAGTCGACGACGGATGCGCGCACGAAGGCCGACCGGGTCGAGTCCGAGGCACGCGTCAACGCAGAGAAGCTGGTCCAGGAAGCGGAGGCCCGTGCATCGTCGGTCGAGCGCGACGCCAACTCCCGCCGTGCGGAGCTGCTGTCGGCGCTGGAGAAGGAGCGCGACGCGCTGTCCGGCCACGTCGGCAAGCTGCGCGACTTCGAGTCCACGTACCGCGACTCGCTCGTCACGCACCTGTCGGGTCTCGTGGACGATCTGAAGAACCGCAAGTTCGAGCCTGCGGACGCCCCCCAGATCGGCCAGACATCGCCCCAGCAGCCGAACAGCGGCTCGCAGACGCCACGTCTTGACGCTCTGCTGACCAACCACGACTGAGTCGTACATCGCGGCGGGGCTCCCTTTCGGGGAGCCCCTTCGTGCTTATTAGGGAGTGGCGCGTCCCATGGGGTTCTCGTGGCCGTGTATGGTTCGCGTCCTGACAACACGCGGGTGAGAGGTGAGATATGGCAGCGGCTCGTCGTCCGGGTACGGCTACGGACACTCAGGTAGACGCTCCGCTGATTCCTGTCGCGGAGGGTGAAGATCCCTGGACCGCCGAGGAATTGGCCGAGGTGCGCGCCGAGCTCGTGGATGAGGTTGCACGCATGGAACACGCGATCACNNCGGCTCTTCGACGAGGGGCAGTACGGGACGTGCGAGATGTGCGGAACCCCCATCGGCAAGGGCCGGCTCCAGGTGTTCCCGCGCGCAACCATGTGCGTGAAGTGCAAGCAGCGCGAGGAGCGACGATAAGCGCTCGCGGCGCGATCGGAGCCAGGGCCGCGAGGCGCCTCATCGTGCTCATCGCGGTGGCTGGACTGGTCCTCGACCAAGTCACCAAGGCGATGGCCGTCGCGTGGCTCGATCCCCTGCGCCCGCCGCGCATTCTCGGCGGCCTCGTGACGTTCCAGCTCATCCGCAACCCCGGCGCTGCGTTCAGCATGGGCGAGAACGCCACAGTGGTGTTCGCGGTCCTGGCCATCGTCATGCTGGTCTTCGTCATCTTCTGGCTGGCGCCGAGGGTCACGGCCCGTGCCTGGGCGGTGGCGACAGGGCTCGGGATCGCCGGGATCGCCGGGAACCTCACCGATCGCCTGTTCCGGCCTCCGAGCGTCATGCACGGCCATGTCGTGGACTTCATCGAGCTGCCCTANNGCCGACGCACCGCAGGAATCGGCGCCGCTCCAGCCTGACGCATGAGCGTCCATCTCGTTCCCGACGGCCTGGACGGCGAGAGGGTCGACGTCGCCGCGGCACGCATGACGGGGCTGAGCCGGTCGCGGATCGAGACGCTCATCGCCTCCGGCCACGTACAGCTCGACGGCCGACCCGCCGTGAAGTCCGATCGCGTGACGGGTGGCTCGCTCCTCGAGGTCGAGGACTCGGGGCCGCCTGTCGTGTCGGTGGTTCCCCGAGAGGTGGCCGGGATCCGCATCGTCCACGACGACGCCGACATCGTGGTCGTGGACAAGCCCGCGGGAGTGGCGGCACACCCCAGTCTCGGCTGGGACGGGCCGTCGGTCGTCGAGCACCTCGCTGCCGCTGGTTTTCGCATCTCCACCTCGGGTGTGCCGGAGCGCAAGGGCATCGTCCAGCGGCTCGATGTCGGGACCTCAGGGCTGATGGTCGTCGCGAAGAGCGAGATCGCGTACACACGGCTCAAGAACGCGTTCCGGGACCGAACGGTCGACAAGACGTACCACGCGCTCGTACAGGGCCATCCAGACCCGTTCGAGGGCACTATCGAGGCGCCCATCGGGCGTGACCCGAACCATGACTGGAAGATGGCGATCATCGCGGGCGGCCGTCACTCGGTGACCCACTACACGACGCTCGAGGCGCACCGGGCGGCCAGCCTGCTCGAGATCCATCTCGAGACGGGCCGTACGCACCAGATCCGCGTCCACATGGCGGCTCTGCACCACCCGTGCGTGGGCGACCCCCTGTACAGCGCAGACCCGGTGCTCGCTGCCAAGCTGGGGCTCGACCGCCAGTGGCTGCATGCCGTGCAGTTGTCGTTCGAGCATCCGACGCGCGGCGAGACGGTGACGTTCACGAGTGAGTACCCGCAAGACCTGCAGCGCGCCTTGGAACTCGTCCGGTCCACCTGATTTCGCGCAGTAGGGTTCACGGTGTGCGAAGAGCCAAGATCGTGTGCACCCTCGGCCCGGCGACAGCGGGGACAAGAATGGATGCTCTCATCCAGGCAGGGATGAACCTCGCCCGCCTGAATATGAGCCACGGCGACTACGCCGAGCATGGCGAGCGGCTGAACGAGGTACGCCGGGCGGCGGAGGCCGCCGGCAAGCCGATCGCCGTGTTCGCCGATCTCCAGGGACCGAAGATCCGGCTGGGCCGGTTCGAGGCCGGACCGGTCGTGCTCGTGAATGGCGCGACGTTCACGATCACGGTCGACGACATCCTCGGTGACGTGGATCGCTGCTCGACGACGTTCAAGGGGCTGCCCGGTGACGTCAACGAAGGCGATGCGATCCTCATCGACGACGGACGCGTCGAGCTGCGTGCCACGCACGTCACCGACACCGATGTCGTGTGCGAGGTGATCGTCGGCGGCCCGGTGAGCAACAACAAGGGCATCAACCTGCCGGGGGTCGCCGTGAGCGT
>PMLO01000235.1:0-2606 GCA_003158895.1 Propionibacteriaceae bacterium | reverse complement strand
CGACGCGTCCCGGTCATCGCGAAGATCGAGAAGCCGCAGGCCGTCGACAACCTCGACGAGATCATCGATGCGTTCGACGCGTTCATGGTGGCTCGCGGCGACCTGGGAGTCGAGCTTCCGCTCGAAGACGTACCGGTCGTGCAGAAGCGCATCATCCGTGCGGCACGTACGTGGGCCAAGCCGGTCATCGTCGCGACCCAGATGCTCGAGTCGATGATCTCGGCTCCGCGCCCGACGCGTGCGGAAGCGTCCGACGTCGCCAACGCCGTGCTGGACGGCGCGGACGCCGTGATGCTGTCGGGGGAGACCTCTGTCGGCGCGTACCCGGTCGAGACCGTCTCCGTGATGGCGCGCATCATCGTGGCCGTCGAGGAGCACGGCTTCTCGTCGATCAACGAGATCGAATGGGATCCGCACACGACAGGCGGCGTCATCGCGATGGCCGCCGCCGAGGTCGCCGGCCGCCTCGGTGCTCGCTATCTGATCGCCTTCTCCAAGAGCGGCGACACGGCCCGCCGCCTGGCCCGGCTGCGGTCGGAGATCCCCGTGATCTGCTTCACCCCGAGCCGGCAGACGCAGCGCGAGCTGTCCCTGGTCTGGGGCCTGACGACGTACATCACGGCGGAGCACATCGACTTCCGTGACCTGCTGGAGGAGGTCGACACGGTCCTGGAGCGCGAGAAGCTCTGTGAGCGCCGGGACCGGTTGGTCATCGTGTACGGGTCGCCGATGGGCATCTCCGGCAAGACCAACGCCTTGATGGTGCACCGTCACTACCCACGTGCCACCGGCTGGGACGACGTCGACCTCTGAGGGTGATCCGTGCCCGATCAGTCGTCCCGGTGATTCCGGAGACTGGGTTGTTGTTTGACTGCGCAGCCCGCATGCGCGGCCAGACATGTGCCATAGAGCTACGTAGGAACACCCTCGCAACCGTCTGACGGGGAGCCGAGGAAGGTCGGATGGCCGTTCAGAGCCACGGATGCGGGCGATGGGGATCTACGGCAGGCGAGGCGGCCGAGAGTCCTCTCATACCTACTTCCCATGTCCGTCCTTCTGGGTAGCATCGATCCGCGCCGCCGGGGGATCCACGTCCAATAGGTCCGGCGGCCAATTGCTCTTGCTAGACAACGGCCATGAATCAGTTGCAGGCATTGATGAGGACCTCGACCTAAGGCGCAAGATGGTGGCAGTACAGAAGCGAGGGATCCGCAACTATCGTCGACACTCGGTTGTCGACAGTGACGCACTCGCGATCGATCAACGTCTGTGGTGTTCCACGTGCGCCGCCTACGCCGTTGAGGACGGACCCAATCTGGTGATCCATGATGACGCTTCCTGATCTTCACGACCCCCTGACAGCACCGGACCCCGAGGTCGCGCAGTCGGCTGGTGTGTTAAGCGTTAGGCCCCGGTTGCCAGGTCTATCGCTAGCTCTGCTTCCGCTGGGGTTCATGCTGGTGTATGCCGGCATGCGGGTCGAGAACTTCGACTTCGAGATCTACCGAGGCGCCGTGACCGGCATGCTTCACGGCAACAGTGTCTATGCCTACGTCATACATATGCCCGAGTACAACGCGGACATGGGCTTCATCTACCCACCTTTTGCTTCTCTGGTGATGCTTCCGCTTGCGTTGTTACCGCACAGCGTCGCCAAGATCCTGATGGCGGTGACCACAGCAGTTCTCGTGATGGCCGCCCTTGCCGGCTGCTTCAGCATCATCGACAACCGTCGCGAGGCCGTGGGCCGCAAGAAGCTCTCGCTCATCACCTGGGCCTGGGTTTCGATCCCAATAGGGTTTGCCGTGCCGACTGTGTCGAACATGCAGAGCGGTCAGGTGTCCTTCGCCATCGCAGCTCTCATGCTGCTGGATGTCATGGCGCTCCCGCCACGATGGCGAGGCGTACTCGTCGGGGTGACCGGCGCGATCAAGCTGACCCCGATGATCCTCGTCCCGTACTACTTGGTGACCCGCCAATGGCGCGCTGCGATGAACGCGAGCATCGCCTTCGGCTTGGCGACCGTCGTAGGTGCGGTCTTCCGTTGGCCAGATAGCATGTACTACTGGCTCCATCCGAGCGTGATCAACAACTCACTCGGAAACCCCGCTCGCCCAGACAACTGGTCCATCTACGGGGACCTGGCCAGAGTGGGCCTCAGCGGTTCAACATTGCAAATCTGCTGGGTAATCGCGTCCGCCCTCATCCTCGGCTTCGCCGCGTGGCGGGCCACGAAGCACTTCCGGCAGGGGCAAGAGCTCGAAGCCACGTTGGTCATGGGCATCTCCGCAGCGCTGGTCACCCCGGCAACCTGGCCCCACCACCTGCTATTCGGCTTGGTCGCATGCGCTCTGCTCGCGGTCCGGCGACCTGGTATCGGGATCCCGGCACTGGTGGGATTGACGGCAGTCGGGTATATGGCCACTGCAGATAGCGGCCTCTGGGTCGTGGCTCTGATGGCGGCATTCGTCATTTTCGGGATGCCAGGCAACCTGCACCCCTCATCCGAACGGCCGAGATCCTCAAGCTGGGGGCACCGTTCGCGCCACGAACCCCGACCCGATGGCTGGGCTGGTGGGAGTGGCGAGGGGGTTCGTGGCCGGCGC
>PMLO01000153.1:11919-20183 GCA_003158895.1 Propionibacteriaceae bacterium | reverse complement strand
GGGGAGACCAGGCGCAGCGTGCCGCCCTGCCACTGCCACGGGGACAGGCGCGACAGCGTGGACGCGTACGCCTCGAACGGATCTGCGCTGCCGACCCAGCCGATTCCACGCCAGAGGGAGCCGATGACCACGAGGAGGACCCACGCGACGACGAACCCGCGCAGCACCGGCAGCGTGGCCCGGTCCGGTTGGATGAGCTCGAACCAGCCCCAGACGAGGATGAGCAGGGCCGCCGGGTACACGCCGAGCAGTTCGACCCGCAGGGGCTGAGCAGAGTGCCCGAACCAGCCGGCGATCGTCCGGACGGGGTGGACGCCGCGCCAGATCGCGCCGCCGACGAGCGAGATCGGAACGAGCCCGACCCAGACGAGCACGAAGACGACCCCGAACACGGGGTTGGTGACGAGGTCCTTCCCCGCGATGAGCGCCATCACGAACCAGGCCCAGAACGCGAGGATCAAGACGCGGGCGACGACGGTCACGGGGAGTGCCGTGAGGGCACGCGAGAACCGGGGGAGAGGGTGGCCGCCGAGGGTCTCGAGACGGACCTGACGCCACGAGCGGGTGAGGAACCAGAACGTCGCGGCGACGATGAGCGCCGCGCCGACCACCACGTACGGGAACGGCAACGGCAGGTCCTTGCGGCTCCCGATCCCGTGGGCCGGCAGCTGCAGCAGGGTGATCGTCAGCGCGTCAGCGGACATTCAGCGTCGCGATGGTGGCCTCGATAACGTGCGTCTCGACGTCGAAGCTCCCCGTCTGGTCGGCCGTGAACGCGATCACGAGCGGCGTTCCCGCGACGACGTCCTTCTCGATCTCGTAGCCGTGGACGTGCACCGTGTCCGCTGAGTCGGAGGTCACGTTGATGGTGACGGTGGATCCCTTGCTCACGTCGTACTTCGCATCGGAGGGGCTCACCTTGCCGCCCGCGATCGTCACGTTGATCGTCACGGGCCCGCTTGCCGTCGTCGAGGAGCACGCTCCGGTGACCAGGAGCAGGGCTGCCACGAGGCTGACGAGAATGCGTCGCATGGTTTCTCTCCTAGGAAGCAGATCTGGGTCATCTTGCCGCATCGTTGCGTCTGCTCGCACCCGGCGCGGCGGCGATGGGTATCGTCGTTGGTGAATCAGTGAAGGAGAACGATGGCTGAACCGCTGTCCCAGACCGAGATCGCGTCGCTGTCACGCGGGGTCGGGGGCACACCGTGGCACCTGACGTTCGTCGACGTGTTCTCTCCTCCGTCCGCCGACGCCGTCCTGCCGCTCAGCGAGGTCGTCGATCGCGTGTCGGACCGGCTGCCGTTCGCGCCACGCTTTCGGCAGCGGATCCGCGAGACCGTCACCGGGCTCGACTGGGTCGACGACACCGACTTCGACATCCTCCGCCACGTGCGGCAGGTGACCATGGAGGCTCCCGGCTCCTTGACGCAGGTCACTGATCTTGTCGCCGACGGGATGATCACGCCGTTCGATCCGGCCCACCCGCAGTGGGACATCGTGCTCGTCGACGGGCTGCGTGGCGGCCAGGTGGCGCTCGTCTGCCGCAGCCACCCCTCGTACGTGGATGGCGGGGACCACGTCCATCTGCTCCACGAGCTGTACGACGACGAGCCGGTGCCCGAGCGGCCGCGTCCGCTCGAGTGGGAGCCCATGCCGGAACCCAACACGGGTGACGACCTCGTCTCCGGGGTCATGGGCGGTCTGTCCGACCCGGTCGGGATGCTCGGGCGACTCGGCTCGCGCGTCGTACGCGGCGTCGGCCAGAGCGTCGAATGGGCACAGTCGCAGGGTTTGCCGGGCCTCCTTCGCAGGGAGCCTGTTGCCCCGTTGACCCGCTACGCGGGCGGCGTCCTCGTCCAGCTCGCGGCCGTCAACCGCGTGCGGGACGCCTCGGGCTGTACGACCCATGACGTCCTCATGGCGCTTGTCACAGCCGGTTTGCGACAGTGGCAGACCCAGCTCGGCGCCGAGCCGAGCGATGTCGTGGCGCTCGTTCCTCTGGCCGTACGGGAGCGGGGGAAGGTGCCGTCGGCCATCGGCTGCGCCATCGCGCCGCAGTACGTGATGCTGCCCGCGCGCAACGCGTCCCCGCAGGGCCGCATCGACCAGATCGCCTCGCTGACCAGGACGCGGATCGACTCGGGCGCGACGATCGGCGCCGACCGGCTCACGCGGCTGGCCGGCTTCGCCCCGGCGAGCCTGCACGCCGTCGCCGGTCGTGCGGTCATCTCCGGACGCGACCACGACCTGTACGTGGGGAACGCGCCCGGACCTCGGAGGCCGAGGTACTTCGGCGAGTGGCAGCTCCACTCGAGCTACCCGGTGCTGGGACTCGCCGACTCTGAAGACATCACCGTCTGCATCACCTCGTACAACGGGCGCGTCGGCATCGGCATCGCCGCGGCCGCTCCCGTACGAGCCTTCGTGGACGGCATCACGAGCGAGCTTCACCGCCTCGACGGAGGTCGATGATGACCGTGGTCCTGGTCCCGATCTCCCACGAGAAGCTCACCGAGCTTCGTGACACTCGCATCACCGGTCGAGTCATGGGTCCCGTCACCGGGTTCGCGGTGACGGCGGCTCTGCGCGACACGTTCGGCCTGGCCGTCGCCGACGACGAGGAGGCCGACCGTACAGCGCTGCTGCTCGCGGGCCTGAAGTCCCTGATGTCGTACGGGAAGCGGCTGGTCGTTGTCGTCGATGCGTCGGCCGCCGACGACGGCGATCCTCTGGGTGAGGTGACCGTTCCGGGGATCTCCCTGCACGACATGACCGCCTTCTTCGCCGACGCTCCCGAGGCCGCCCCTGCGGTGTCGGCAGCGGCCCGCGCCGTCGCAGGCCTTGACCTTGATGCTGCCTGGGACACGGTCGAGGCGCAGGCGCTCATGACCGAGCACGACCTGCTCTGGTACGGACCCGAGGAGCTGGACGCGTTTCTCAGCACCTGGGCACTGGTCTTCTTGGACTAGCTGAGACACACTTTCCGACATGCCACGATCCATCTGGAAGGGCGCGATCTCCTTCGGCCTGGTGACGATCCCCATCAAGGTGTACGGCGCCGTGGAGGAGAAGGACCTCAGCTTCAGGCAGGTCCACGCGAAGGACGGCGGCCGGATCCGGCAGAAGCGCGTCTGCGAGAAGTGCGGCGAGGAGGTCGAGTTCGCCGACCTCGCCAAGGGGTACGAGGCCGCGGACGGGCGGATGGCCATCCTCGAGAAGTCGGACTTCGAGAACCTGCCGCTCGCCACGACGAAGGCAGTCGAGGTGGTGCAGTTCGTCGACGAGGGCGAGATCGACCCCATCGCGTTCGACAAGCCGTACTACCTCGAGGCCGAGGCGACCGGCCAGAAGCCGTACGTGCTGCTGCGGAACGCCCTCAAGGAGTCCGGCAAGGTGGCCGTGGTCAAGGTCGCCCTGCGCTCTCGTGAGGCGCTGGCCGTCGTGAGGGTCTCGGGCGATGTCATGGTGATGCAGACGATGCTGTGGCCCGACGAGGTGCGCGACGCCTCGTTCGCCGCGCCGTCGGCCGATGTGTCCGTCTCCAAGGCGGAGATCGGCATGGCAGAAATGTTCATCGACCAGATGTCCGGGACGTTCGCTCCCGACGACTTCAAGGACGCGTACCGGGAGGCGCTCGAAACCGTCGTCGCCTCGAAGCTGGACGGGGTGGAGATCCCTGAGTCCGAGCAGGCCACGTCCGGCGAGACGAACGTGGTCGACCTCGTCGCAGCGCTGCGTGCGTCGGTGGAAGCCGCCAAGGCCCGTCGGGCCGACGAGGAGAAGAAGAAGAGCAAGGCCTCGTAGCGTCGGCAGTCCGTCGATCCCGACTCCGAGGTTCCCAATCCCAGCGGAGGTTCCCAAGCCCAGCGGAGGTTCCCAAGCCCAGCGGAGGTTCCCAAGCCCAGCGGAAGTTCCCAAGCCATCCACGGCTTGGGAACCCACCCCAAGACGTGGGAACCTGCTCGGGGGTCCCCGCTCGACTCGTCCGTCCACCAGATTCGGCGTTCAGGGTCCGCCTGTTGCTTGCTAAGTTAATCGATAAAGTGTAACGTTCACCTTATCGATCAACAGGAGGCGATCATGGGTGAGAAGCTCACCGCGGTGACGATGAAGACGCTGGCGAACAAGCTGGGCGTCTCCATCACGACCGTCTCCAATGCGTACAGCAAGCCTGATCGGCTCTCCACAGACCTGCGTGACCAGATCCTCGCCACGGCGAAGGAGCTGGGCTACTGCGGGCCGAGCGCGGCGGGTCGAGCGCTGCGATCCGGCAAGACCGACGTCTGCGGGTTCTTGTTCCACGGCGGGGTCTCCCATGCGTTCTCCGACCCGTACTCGATCATGCTGCTGGCCGGCCTGAGCGAGGCAGTGGAGGAGTACGGAGCCTCGGTGCTGCTCCTTCGCGCACCGGCCGCGGAAGAGGCCACCAACCAGATGCTTCAGCGAGCGGCGATCGACGCCCTGGTGGTCGGATCTGCCGAGAGGCAGGAGTCCGGCATCGAACAGCTGCGACAGCGAGGTGTGCGAATCGTCAGTACAGCACCGTCGGCCGACGGCGACTGGGTGACGATCAACGACGCCAAGGCGGGCCGGCTCATCGGCAAGCACCTGGCGCGGCTGGGCCACCGCCAGGTGGTCGTCATCGCCTCCGGAGCGTCGAAAGGCGGGATGGAGTCGTTCGACTACTCGCCAGATGGCATGGACGACCGGCTGTTCGCCGGGACGTACGAGAGCGAGCGGATCCGTGGCCTCTGGGAGAAGATGCCGGATGCGCGGATCACGGTCGCGTTCGCGGGGCACTGCATCCGGGAGTCGGGCCGCCGGGCAGCCGGCCAGGCGCTCGACGTTCAGGACCGGCCGACCGCCATCGTTGCCCTGAGTGACACACTGGCGCTCGGGGCATGGGACGCGGCGCAGGAGCGCGGGCTCACCCCCGGTCGTGACCTGTCGATCTCCGGCTTCGACGACATCCCTGACGCGAGGTTCCTCGGCATCACCACCATCCACCAACCCGTCACCGAGAAGGGCCGCCTGATCGGCCGACTGGCGATGGACCCTGACTACCCCGATAGGCAGATCACTCTGCCGATCGAGCTGATCGTTCGGGCAAGCACCGGACCAGCTCCCAAGAACTGACGACAAGAGAGTAAGGACGAGATGACAATCCAGCTGACCAACCAGATCGTCATGGCGGAGCGCGACGTGCGCCCTCTGCGTGAAGACCTTGCCGGCCGGTTCACGCCGGCAGCCGGGCCGACCCGCGAGTGGAGTGCGCGATTCATCCGCGCCATCGCAGGACAGAGCCTGCGTCTGGCCGACCGCCTCGACCCCGGCTACCGCTACGCCTGAACCAGACACCGTACGAACGGCTCGCGCCCGGCACATCACGTGCCGGGCGCGAGCGTGTTTCTGACGTCGGATCAAGCCGTCACAGGGGCTGGACCGCGTAGCTGGTGACGGCGGAGCCGTTGGTCACGATGAACCTGTGATCACCCAGTGGCCCTCCGCGTGACGCGCTCTTCTGGTCGATCAGGGCTTTTCGGCCAGCCAGTCGTTGCCGACGCGCTGCTGGAGTCCGATGCCGTCGAGGACGGCGGGTGCGGCCGACTGCTCGAGCTTCTTGCCGACGAAGGGGATGTTGACGACGAGATCTCCGGAGTAGTCGACGCGTGTGCCCTTCCCGCCGGCGACGAGCTGTGCGGTTCCGAGCATCTCCACCGGCAGGCCCGGGACGGTGAGCGTGAACGTCGCCGTACGGGAGCCGTCGGCGTCAGGCTGTGCCCACACCAGGTCCTCTTGGATCGTGATCGTGGCGCCGGTGAACTTCGTGACGGCCGACGGGGCCGGAAGCGTCCGGGTGACCGTCGTGTGCGTCCCGTCCACCATCACGGAATGCTTCTCAGCCTCGGAGGCGATGCAGACCTTCTCGAGGAATGCGCGGTCGATGAGCATCGCNNGTGGCAGCCGGGGCGGCAGTGGCGCCGTCCAGCGGAGGTTTGCTGATGTCTCATGCATTGACGACTGGCGATCCCATGATCGCCCGGGTCGTCGAGCTGCTCGATGCTGCGACTGTGAGGGACGTTGCACGACCGACGGAACTGGTCGCCCGCTACCTCGAGCATCAGCACGGCGAGGACCTGGATGACATCGGCGCCCACAACCTGGCCGGGATCATCAGTGCCCACGTGAGGCTCGCAGAGCGGCGCTCTGACGGCTCGGACAACGTCCTGGCAGACACCCCCGACCCGTCGGACAGGTGGGAGCTTCCCGGCTCGACGCTGCTGCAGATCGTCACCGACGACCGGCCGTTCCTCGTGGACTCGCTGACGATGGAGATCACGCGCCAGGACTGGACGATCCGGCACACGTTCCACCCGCAGCTCACCGTGGCTCGTACGGGCGACGGCGACCTCGTACACGACGGCAGCGGACAGAGCGTCGCCGAGTCCTGGATGACGTTCGTCGTCTACCCGCCGCTCGGCGTCGCTGCCGAAGACGTGGCGGATCGGCTCGTGGCCGGCGTGCGGGACGTACTGATGCAGGTCCGGCTGGTGACCGACGACTGGACTGCCATGAGGCAGCAGCTGTCGGACGCGGTCGACCTGCTCGGCACCAGCCCGTACGCCTCGCGCGCCGACGACCGGGACGCCGCACGCGACCTGCTGCGGTGGCTGCGGGACGACAACTTCACGCTGCTCGGGTACCAGTCCTACACGTACGACGGCAGCCGCTACACGCCCGTCCCCGACACCGGTCTCGGCGTCCTGCGCAACGCGAGCGACCCCTTCGACGCGCTCCCGACGCCCGATGACGGGGGTGTGCTGGTTTTCACGAAGGACTCCGTACGGGCGAGGGTGCACCGGCCCGTGTACCGCGACTACGTCGGCGTTCGGGTCTTCGACGCGACCGGGGCGATCATCGGCGAGCGCCGCTTCGTGGGGGTGTTGTCGTCGCCCGCGTACACGGAGCCGGTCACGCGGATCCCGATCCTCGTACCGAAGGCGGTCGAGATCCTGCACCGCTCCGGCTATGACTCGGAGAGCCACGGGTACAAGGCACTTCTGGCGACGCTGAACACCTATCCGCGAGATGCCCTGCTCCACGCGAGCGCTGACGAGCTGTACCCGATCGTCGAACGGATCGCGACGCTCGGCGAGCGCCGCCAGATGCGGGTGTTCTGCCACCGCGACCCCTGGCACCGGTTCGTGAACTGCCTCGTCTACCTGCCGCGCGACCGCTACACCACCGCCACTTCGGACAGCATCCAGCAGATCCTCGGGGAGCGGTTCGGCGGCGTCGCCGTGGAGCACTCCGCGCTGGTGACCGAGTCCGTCATGACAAGGCTTGATGTCGTGGTGCGTCTCGCCGAGGGCGCTCCCACGGATGTCGATCTCGAGGCGCTGGAGGGCGCGCTCACCGAGGCGACGCGTACGTGGGACGAGCGCTTCATCGACCACGTGTACGAGTGGCCGAGCGAGCGCCGCGGCGTCGACTTCCCCGACGCGTACAAGGAAGTATTCTCTCCGCAGCAGGGCGTCGAGGACCTCGAGATGCTCAACGGGCTCACGGGCAGCGACGAGATGCGGGCGGCGATCATCGACACCACCGCCGACGATGCGGCGGACCTGCGGCTTCGGCTGTACCGGCGGTCGCGCATCGCTCTCCCGGACGTGCTGCCGCACCTGGATCACCTCGGCGTCTCCGTCATCGACGAGTGGCCGTTCGAGATGAGCCTGCGTGGAGAACCGGCCTGGGTGTACGAGTTCGGGCTGCGCACCGACGGCCGCACATGGAGCCCCTCGGACCGCGGGCGGTTCACCGACGCGTTCCATGCCTCGATCACGGGCACGCTGGAGGTCGGTCCGTTGAACGCGCTCGTCACGGTGGCCGGGCTGACGTGGGTCGAGGTGGGACGACTCCGCGCGATGGAGCGCTATCTCAAGCAGGGCGCCATGACGTACTCGTTCAGGTACATCGCGAGCGCCCTCCTGGCGCATCCCGCGCTGGCCGCACAGCTCGTGGCCGCGTTCCGTGTCGCTCACGACCCGGATCAGCAAGGCTCCGCCGACGATCACCGGGTGGCTGCCGAGGCGCTCCTCGCAGCGATCGAGTCCGAGCTCGATCAGGTCGCGAACCTCGACCAGGACCGGATCATCCGGACCTTCGTCGCGCTCCAGCGCGCGATCGTACGGACCAACGCGTTCACCGATCTCGGCGACGGTGCTCTGGCCATCAAGCTGCTGCCGCGCCGGTTGTCGCTACTG
>PMLO01000153.1:0-11906 GCA_003158895.1 Propionibacteriaceae bacterium | reverse complement strand
CTTGTCAAAGCGCAGATGGTCAAGAACACGGTCATCGTGCCCGTCGGCGCGAAGGGCGGCTTCGTGGCGCGCTGGCTGCCCGATCCGGCTGTCGACCGTACGGCATGGCTGGCCGAAGGCCAGCATGCGTACCGGATGTTCGTCACGGCGCTGCTGTCGGTGACCGACACGATCGTGCAGGGCGAGGTGGTCGGACCCGAGCGGATCGTGCGCCACGACGACGACGACCCGTACCTCGTGGTCGCCGCCGACAAGGGGACCGCGACGTTCTCCGACCTGGCCAACGAGATCTCGCTGAAGAGCGGCTACTGGCTCGGCGACGCGTTCGCGTCCGGCGGGACGAACGGGTACGACCACAAGGCGATGGGGATCACGGCTCGCGGCGCCTGGGAATCGGTGAAGCGGCACTTCCAGGAGCTGGGCGTCGATCCCGCGACCGACGACGTCACGTGCGTCGGTATCGGCGACATGTCCGGCGACGTGTTCGGCAACGGCATGCTGCTCAGCCATCACCTCAAGCTGGTGGCCGCGTTCGACCACCGCCACGTGTTCATCGACCCCGATCCGGACCCCGCGACCAGCTTCGCCGAACGGGAGCGGATGTTCGGGCTACCGCGGTCATCGTGGGCCGACTACGCCAGCGGCCTGATCTCGACCGGAGGCGGTGTGTACGCCCGTACGGTGAAGTCGATCCCGGTCACGCCACAGGCGCGGGCGGCGTTGGGGCTGCCTGGCGGCGTGAAGGCGTTGTCGCCCGCCGACTACATCCACGCGATCCTGCAGGCGCCGGTCGACCTGTTGTGGAACGGCGGCATCGGCACGTACGTGAAGGCGTCCACCGAGACGCACGCCGACGCGGGTGACCGCACGAACGATGCGGTACGGATCGACGCCACGCAGGTACGGGCCCGGTGCTCTTGTGAGGGCGGGAACCTCGGCTGGACCCAGGCCGCGCGGATCGAGTACTCCCGGGCCGGCGGCCGGATCAACACCGATTTCATCGACAACTCGGCGGGTGTCGACACGAGCGACCATGAGGTCAACATCAAGATCCTGCTCGCTGACGCCGAGGCGCACGGTCGGCTGGCGGACGGGGAGCGCAACCTGCTGCTTCCGGAGATGACAGACGACGTCGCGGCGCTGGTCCTGGCCCACAACGTCGACCAGAACCTCGCGCTCGCGATGGCCCGGTACCACGCGCATCATTTCACCGCGATCCACGAGGACTGGATGCGGGTGCTGTCCGACGACGGCTACCTCGACCGGCACCTGGAGACGATGCCGTCGACCTCGGAGATGGCGCGGCGCATCGCCGCTGGGGAGGGACTGTGCAGTCCCGAGCTGGCGACGCTCCTCGCGTGGACCAAGATCCGGCTGGCCGACATCGTCGTGGCGAGCGACCTGCCGGACGATCCGTACCTCGCGGACCGGCTCGTCCAGTACTTCCCCAAGCTGCTGCGGGAGCGGTTCGGCGACCTGATGGGCGAGCATCCGCTGCGGCGCGAGATCGTCACGACGGTCGCGGTGAACCGCTTCGTGAACAGCCAGGGCATCTCCTCGTACCACCGGCTGTCCTCGGACACCGGCGCCAGCGCGGCGGACATCATCCGCGCCCAGCTGACGGCCCGGTCGATCTTCCGCGTCGGCGCGCTGGAGGTGGGGCTGCGGCGCGAGTCGCTCGACGCCGAGACGTACGTGGAGCTGATGATCGCGATGCGGCACCTCGTGGAGCGGGGGACCCGATGGGTGCTGCAGACGCTCGGTACGCCGATCGACGTCGCGAAGGCCGTCGCGACATTCGCCGGCCCGACGCGGGAGGTGCTCGACAACCTCGAGCACGTGGCGACGCCCTCAGTCGTCGAGTCCTGGACCCGGCGCCGCGACGAGCTGGTGGTGCAGGGCCTGTCGCCGGACCTCGCCCGACTCATCGCCGCGGAGCCCATCGCGCACCTCGCGCCGGCCATCGTGTCGATCGCGTCCCGCGCCTCGCACGACCTCCTCGACACGGCGAAACGCTTCTTCGAGGTACGTGACCGGCTCGAGCTGGGACGGTTCTTCGAGGCGGCGGAGGCGCTCCCTCGTACAGATCGCTGGTCGTTGATGGCGCAGGCCGCGATCGTGGACGAGCTGCTCGCGGTACAGGCCGCACTCGGTGCCGAGGCCGTGTCCGGCGCGCTCGACGGTACGCGTCCCGACCTCGACCGGATCTCGCCGCTGCTCTCGGACCTGGCCCTCGACGGAGCAGATCTCGGGCGGCTCTCGGTGGCGGTCAGGCTGCTGCGGTCTCTCGTGAAGGGGTGACGTTCGCGGGGGCGCGGTCTCTTGGTTGAATATGGCCATGCGTATTGACCTGCACGTCCACTCGAATGTCTCCGACGGCACCGACAGCCCGACGCGGCTGGTGTTCGCCGCGCAGGAGGCGGGCCTGGATGTCATCGGTCTGTGCGACCACGACACGTTCGACGGGATCACCGAGGCGCGTGAGGCCGGACGCCGGATAGGGCTCTCGGTGCTGCCGGGTGTGGAGATGTCCACGCGGTACAAGGACCGTCCCGTCCACCTGCTGGGGTACGGCTGCGACCCCTGGAACCGGCCCTTGCTCGCGGAGCTGACGAAGCTCCGCGCCAGCCGGGTGGAGCGTTTGCAGGCCTTCCTCGACAAGCTGGCCGAGCTCGGTCTGCCGCTCACGGAGGAGGATGTCGCGGCCTCTCGCGGTCTGTCCCCGTCGCTGGGCCGGCCGCACATCGCGGACGCGATGGTCGCCAAGGGCTACGTCGCCAACCGCGACGAGGCGTTCGCCATGTACCTCGGCGACGGCAAGCCCGCCTACGTCGAGCGGTACGCGACGCCGATCCTCGAGGCGCTCGCCCTCATCCGCGGCGCCAAGGGCCTGGCCGTGATCGCGCATCCGTGGGGGCCGGGCGCCAAGGATGTCCTCACCGGTGATGCTCTCGCCGAGCTCGCGAAGGCCGGGCTGGAGGGGATCGAGGTCGACCACACCGACCACGACGCGCGCAGCCGCGAGATGCTCACCCAGCTCGGGGCGCGTACGGGCCTCATCCGTACAGGCTCCAGCGACTACCACGGCACCGGGAAGCTCCACAACCCGCTGGGCATCAACGTGACCCGGCCGACCGCGTACCAGGAGATCGTCAACAGGATCGCAGCGAGGGGCGGCGTCGGACCTTCGTGAGCGGGCCTCTGTTAGCATCCAGGCCCGTCTCCGAGGAGAGGAACCCATCATGACCGAGCCCACCTCGGACGCCGGCGAGGAGCTGGCGCAGAGCACGTCGGACGCGTCGTTGACGCGTTCGGTGGAGCGCAGCCGCGAGATCCGCGAGCAGATCGAGAAGGACCCCTCGGGGTTCCGTGTGATGACCGGCGACCGGCCGACCGGCAACCTCCACATCGGACACCTGCTCGGATCGTTGCAGAACCGCCTGGAGGTGCAGCAGCTCGGCGTCGAGACGTACATCCTCATCGCCGACTACCAGGTGATCACCGACCGCGACGGGGTCGGGCCGATCCGGGACCGCGTGTACTCGATGATGGCCGACTACCTGGCGCTCGGCCTCGACCCCGTGAAGACCACGATCTTCACCCATTCGGCGGTGCCGGCGCTCAACCAGCTGATGCTCCCGTTCCTGTCTTTGGTCACCGATGCCGAGCTGCGGCGCAACCCGACGGTGAAGGCGGAGCTCGACGACACCGGCGACCGTCCGATGTCGGCGCTGCTGCTCACGTACCCGGTGCACCAGGCGGCCGACATCCTGTTCTGCAAGGCCAACCTCGTACCGGTCGGCAAGGACCAGCTTCCCCACCTGGAGCAGGCACGCGTGATCGCGCGGAGGTTCGACGAGCGGTACGGGAGGGCGGTCCCCGACCAGCCCGTGTTCCGGACGCCCGACGCGCTGCTGTCCGAGGGGGCCGTGACCATCCTCGGCATGGACGGCGCCAAGATGAGCAAGTCCCGCGGCAACGTCATCGAGCTGGGCATGACCGCGGACGAGACCGCGAAGGTCATCAAGAAAGCGGTCACCGATTCGGACCGCCACATCACGTACGACCCGGTCAACCGCCCCGAGGTCTCCAACCTCGTCAACCTCGCGGCTCTCTTCCTGAAGCGGGACCCGGTCGATGTCGCCGCCGAGCTTGGCGACGCCGGCGGCGGCGGTCTCAAGAAGCTCGTCACCGAGGCGGTCAACGAGGGGCTCGCCGGTCATCGCGCCCGTCGTTCCGAGCTCCTCGCCCACCCCGCCCACCTCCACCAGATCCTCGCCGACGGCAACGACCGTGCGAACTCCGTCGCCGACGCCACACTGGCCGAGGTCCGTACGGCGATGAAGATGGTCTACTGAGGCGTAGGCGCCAGGACGGTCCACCCATGGTCGGGAGTGTCAGACCCGCTCGGCAGACTCAGGGTGCCATCGGATGATGGGGTGTGGGGGACTGTTGATGGGGCTCCGGTGACAGAAGAGTTCATCGAGCGACTCGTGGCCAACTCGGAGGCGGGTTCCCGGGTGCCAGGCCACGACCGGTTGGTCGACCCCTGCCAGTCGGAATCAGCGCGGCGAAGACTGTGACTGTTCGGCTGGACGACGCGCGGGCGGAGGCCGTCAAGGACCGTGCTGACCGAGAGCACGTGAGCGCCTCGGAGGTCATGAGACGCGCGCTCGACCGATACCTGGCGAGCTAGGCATCCGCGGCTCGATAACCTGCTGCTGTGATCACACGAGGTCGGGTTGATCGTCGAGATCCTCCGTGATGTGAGGGATCACGCCCTGTCGGCAGCTGTTGCCTGAGTAGCCCTCTCGAAGATCTGGACGAGGGCCTCGGCGGTCGCGTCGACGTTCTCGAGCATCGGCAGGTGGGTCGCGTCAGGGATGCGGATGGGACTCGTACCCAGCCGTACGGCCATCTCGTTCTGAGTCTCCTGGTTCCAGGTGCCGTCGCGCTCTCCGTACATGACGGCGCACGGGACGCCGGTCGCGGCCACAGCGTCGACCACATCCGGGGCGTGCAGGAGATCCTCGACGTTGCGTACCGCCGCCTCATGGCTGCCCACCACGAACCGCTCCCGGAGGAACGACGCCATCGCCGGATGCATCTCGACGTTCTCGTACGCGGTCTTCGCGTCCCAGGCCTCATCAAGGGTGTGGCCGGCGAGGGCTCCCTGGAACATCCTGATCCGGTCGATGGTGATCGGAATGAGGTCCGGTGAGGCCATGAAGCCCGCGGGGCCCGAGCAGATGAGCGTGAGCGAGGAGAAGACCTCGGGCGCGGCGATGACGGCTCGCTGCGCCGAGAGACCACCGAACGAGTGGGCCACGAGGTGTACAGGAGTGCCCAGGTGCCGGGCGACGGCGACCAGGTCCGAGGCGAGCGTGTCGAGGTCGTACGGTCCGGTGGAGGTCGACTGGTGCACCCCGCGCAGGTCGACGGCGGAGGCCGTCCAGCCCTTCGCCGCGAGCTCGGGTAGGAGGAACAGGAAGTCCTCCTTGGCGCCCGTGAAGCCATGTACGGCCAGCACGACCCCCTTCGACGGTTCCGCCTCGGCGGTCAGGAGCGCGAGGCACGTCCCGGCGTCGCGGGTGAGCGTGCCGAAGGCGAGGTCACCGAAGAGGTCGAACACGCTGTTCAGGCTAGCGGGCGTCCCGATCGAGGACGGCCAGGAGTGCCCGGGCGTACCCGCACTCGACATCGTCGTCTCGGACGCGCTCCAGACGCCCGCCCGACCCGTACGTGACGATCCACTGGGTGCCCTCGTGCTCGAGCGCAATCAGGCTCTGGCCCAGCGCGTCGCGGAGCTGGTCCTCACGGGGGAGCCACAGGACGTTCTCGGAGGGGATCGAATCGAGCGCCCACTCCGTGGTTCCGTTGAACTTCACGACGCCTTCGCCATGATGGGAGGCCACCTCGATGGTCATCTCGGCAACATGGAAGACCTCGTCGTCCATCTCCTTGCCGGGGATGACGAACCTGTCGCCCGATGCGGGCATCCAGGGCATCCCCGCCTCCGCGAGCTCGCGGGCCAGCTCGAACGTGATCACACCACCATGCAACACGCTCCACCCAAGCGCGACAAGGGTTCGAGCTCATGTCGTCGGTCCTCCGGCCACTCAGCGCCAGGCGTGAGGCTCGTACGTGCTGTGGAGGCTCCGCCCCTCGCCACGTCGAGGAGTCACCAGCTGCGGGCTGACGGCTCGATTCTCGGCGTGTCGTGACACTTCGACATCGGGCGAGATCAATGGCAGCAGTCGAGGGGTCGCGATGTGTGTGGGGCCTTGTCGAATCTCGGCGTGTCGTGACCCCTCGATGGGGATCAGCGATTCGTGAGTCTGAGAGGGAGTACGTGTCTGTGGCGGATGCGCCGCAGCGGCTACTCGGCGGCGCCCGTACGACGCAGGACCTCGGACAGGCGCTCGGCGGCGGCCATGACGGCGGCCGCGTGAAGCCGACCCGGCTGGCGCGTGAGGCGCTCGATGGGGCCGGACACGCTCACGGCGGCGATGACCTTGCCGGAGGGAGACCGTACGGGGGCGGAGACCGACGCGACGCCTGCCTCGCGCTCGGCGACCGACTGGCACCAGCCACGACGCCGTACGGCCGCGAGCGCGACCGCGGAGAAGTTGGCGCCCGTGAGGCCGCGCTGGATCCGCTCCGGCTCTTCCCAGGCGAGCAGGACCTGTGCGGCCGAGCCGGCGCTCATCGTGAGCTGAGACCCGACCGGGATGGTGTCGCGGAGACCGGACGGGCGCTCCGCGGCGGCTGCGCACACGCGGATGTCACCTTGCCGACGGTAGAGTTGAGCGGATTCTCCCGTGATGTCGCGAAGGCGAGCAAGAATGGGACCCGCGGTCGCCAGCAGCCGGTCTTCGCCGGCGGCGGACGCGAGCTCGGTGAGACGTGGACCGAGGACGAACCTGCCGTGAAGGTCGCGGCTCACGAGTCGATGGTGCTCGAGGGCGACGGCCAGTCGGTGAGCGGTGGGGCGAGCGAGACCGGTGGCGCTGACCAGTCCGGCCAGGGTGGTCGGCCCCGACTCCAGGGCGCTGAGCACCAGCGCCGCCTTGTCGAGAACGCCCACACCACTCGAGTTGTCCATACTGTGATACTAGCGTCTCACTTGGCGGGCAGTAAACCCCATACTGGGATAGTCGGCCGTGGGGCCGGCCACCGAGGCGACGAGGGCGAGGAAGCTCATGGGCAGGACCCTTTCGGAGAAGGTCTGGGACGATCACGTGGTGACGGCCACGCCGGGCGAGCCCGACCTGTTGTTCATCGACCTGCATCTGGTGCACGAGGTCACGAGCCCCCAGGCGTTCGACGGGCTCCGGCTCGCCGGTCGTACAGTGCGACGGCCAGACCTCACACTGTGCACCGAGGACCACAACACACCGACTCTCAACATCACCGCGCCGATCGCCGACCCGGTGTCGAAGCTCCAGGTCGACACCCTGCGCCACAACGCCGCGGAGTTCGGGCTGCGCATCCACTCCCTGGGCGACAAGGACCAGGGCGTCGTCCACATCATCGGCCCNNCGGCGCGCTGGCGTTCGGCATCGGTACGTCCGAGGTCGAGCACGTACTGGCGACGCAGACGCTGCCGCAGTCCAAGCCGAAGACGTTCGCCGTGACGATCAACGGCGCGCTGCCGGAGGGCGTCACCGCCAAGGACGTCGTGCTCGCGCTCATCGCGCGAGTCGGTACGGGCGGTGGCGCCGGCTACGTCGTCGAGTACCGCGGCGACACCATCGAGAACATGTCGATGGAGGGCCGCATGACGATCTGCAACATGTCGATCGAGTGGGGCGCTCGCGCCGGTCTGGTCGCTCCCGACCAGACGACGTTCGACTACCTCAAGGGCCGCCCGCACGCGCCCGAGGGCGACGACTGGGACGCGGCCGTGGCGTACTGGCGGACCCTGTACTCGGATCCCGACGCCACGTTCGACCGCGAGGTCGTCATGGACGCCACCCAGCTCACGCCGTTCGTCACCTGGGGCACCAACCCCGGCCAGGGTGTCGGGCTCGGCGAGTCCGTACCGTCTCCTGAGGACTACGACGACCCATCGGACAAGGCCGCCGCTGAGCGGGCCCTCGAGTACATGGCGCTGGAAGCCGGCACGCCGATGCGAGAGATCAGGGTGGACACCGTCTTCCTCGGCTCCTGCACCAACGGCCGCATCGAGGACCTGAGGCTCGCCGCATCGGTCATCAAGGGCCACAAGATCGCCGAGGGGCTGAGGATGCTGGTCGTTCCCGGCTCTGCCCGGGTACGCCTGCAGGCGATGGACGAAGGCCTCGACAAGGTCTTCATCGATGCGGGCGCCGAGTGGCGTGAAGCGGGCTGCTCCATGTGCCTGGGCATGAACCCCGACACGCTGGCACCCGGTGAGCGCAGCGCGTCCACCTCGAACCGCAACTTCGAAGGCCGCCAGGGCAAGGGCGGTCGCACCCACCTCGTCTCTCCCGCGGTCGCGGCGGCCACAGCCGTCCGCGGCACGCTGAGCTCTCCCTCCGACCTGTAAGGGGACACTGTCATGGACGCCTTCTCCACACACACCGGCATCGTCACGCCGCTGCGTCGCAGCAACGTGGACACCGACCAGATCATCCCGGCCGTGTACCTCAAGCGGGTCACGCGCTCCGGCTTCGAGGACGGCCTGTTCTCCGCGTGGCGCAACGACCCCGAGTTCATCCTCAACCAAGCGCCGTACGACAAGGGCACCGTCCTCGTTGCGGGTCCGGACTTCGGCACGGGGTCCTCACGCGAGCACGCGGTGTGGGCGCTGCAGAACTACGGGTTCAAGGTCGTCATCGGCTCGCGTTTCGGCGACATCTTCCGCTCCAACTCGGGCAAGGCCGGCCTGCTGATCGCGCTCGTCCCACAGAACGTCGTGGAGGCGCTCTGGGTCTATGCCGAGTCGAATCCAGGCGCTGAGGTCACCGTTGACCTGGCCGAGAGGCAGATCACGGCCGGCGAGAACGCGTACACCTTCGAGATCGACGACTACACCCGGTACCGCCTCCTCAACGGTCTCGACGACATCGGGCTCACGCTGACCCATGACGCCGAGATCGCCGCGTACGAAGGACGGCGCGCCTCTTTCAAGCCTCGCACCATTCCCGCGCGCACGGCTGGCTGACCCAACGTAGCTCGCTGTGTGGATCGGCCCTGGTTGGGCGGCGCTTTTTGAGCTGTCTTCTCGTAGAGTGCCTAGTCAGGTCTAGGATCGAATCACAAGGTCCCGCACAGGAAGGGCGCCTGCGGGGGAGGGGCTTGAGATGAACAAGGGCGAGTTGATTGCCGCGATTGCCGAGCGCTACTACTTCGGCAACAAGGCTGAGGCAGAACGGGCGCTGAAGGCTGTCACCGACAGCATCGCTGCGGAAACAGCTCGAACCGGGCGAGTGGCCATCTCTGGCTTCGGCATTTTCGAGAAGCTGCACCGTGAGGCACGAATCGTGCGCAACCCGAAGACGGGTGCTCGCAAGGACGCGGACGAGAAGGACTACGTACGGTTCCGCATCGGGACACGCTTCGAGTCGAGGCTGAGTCCGCCCGAGGGGTGAGTCATCGGTGCTGTCTCGGGGCGGTCAGAACCCGGCGTCGATCACGCGATCGCCGATCAGGACCCCACGAAAGGCCTGGCCGCGCCGCGCTGTACGAGGTGCTGCGGGTCCCGTGCGCAGGCTGACCCTCACGCGACGCCCCCACGTGTCCACGGCCGGCCACGTGCCGTCCGCGGAAGGCGCGTCGTCGCTGATCGTCACGGTCACGGTCGGGGATGTCATGCCTCCCAGTCTGGTGCAATGCCTCGTGGGTGCGCCAGCGTCGTTCCGGGTCGGCCGGTCGGTGGGCGCTAGGGTGTCGCCACGGACCCGCACAGGGGGCGAGGGAGAGATGTGGCCGTGTCCCAGGTAAGCCGGCGAGACCCATGGCCCCGGTTGCGTGATGTCAACCATGAGCCCACAGAGCCGACCTATCGGCGGCTCGCGAAGCTCCTTGGTCTCGTGACCAGATGGCTGGGCGATCGCGACTGGCGGGCCACCGAGAAGGTGCCCAAGCAGGGCGGCGTGCTCGTGGTCATCAACCACACATCCGACTTCGACCCCGTTGCCGTCGGGCTGTACCTGATCTACGGGGCGGGACGCTGGGTCCGGTACCTCGGCAAGGTACAGATCTTCACGACGCCGGGACTGGGCTGGCTCGCGCGGTCGTGCGGTCAGATCCCCGTCGACCGGCACTCCGAGCGCGCCAAGGACTCCTTGGGTGCCGCCAAGGCAGCCCTCAACGCCGGCAAGCTCGTCGGCATCTATCCCGAGGGCACGAAGGGCAGCGACCCCGACATGTGGCCGATGGAGGGCAAGACGGGTGCGGCCAGGCTCGCGCTCGAGTCGACCGTACCGGTCGTACCGATCGGGCAGTGGGGCAGCCACGAGTTCATGCCGCACCACAAGCACGGCTTCCCGTTCGTGTTCAGCCGGCGTCATGTGTTCCGCGCCAGCGCGGGCGACCCGATCGAGTTCGGGGATCTTCGGTCGCAGCCGTTGACCAAGGAGGTCCTCGAGGAGGCGACGCGGCGCATCATCGACGCGATCACGGTGCAAGTGGCGCTCGTACGCGGTGAGCCAGTGCCGACTCGGCGCTGGGACCCGGGCCTCCAGCGCCACGTGCCGATCGAGGACCGTTAGGGTGGGCGACTGGGACGACACCAGGAGGAGCTCAACCGTGCGACGTCGTGTACTGCTGGTCTTCGGTGGCGACTCGTCGGAGCACGAGGTCTCGTGCCTGACCGCGGGGAGTGTCCTGAGGGCTCTCGATCGTGATCGCTTCGACGTCACCTGCGTGGGCATCGCCAAAGGCGGCCGCTGGGTCGCGGTCGACGAGGCCGTCGTGAGGTCGTACAGGATCGTGGACGACACGCTGCCCACTGTTGAAGGCTCCCTGTCCGACGCAGTCCTGATCCGTACGGTGTCTGGTGCCGACGTGGCACGAGTCGACGGCGACACGCTCGTCGATCGGACGCCGGTGGACGTGGCGTTCGCTCTGCTTCACGGCCCGTTCGGCGAGGACGGCACCATCCAGGGCCTCTTCGAGATGATGGGCGTCCGGTACGTGGGCGCAGGCGTACTGTCCAGCGCCGTCTGCCAGGACAAGGGCGCCATGAAGCAGCAGTTCGCGGTCCATGACCTGCCGACCGGTCCGTACGTGATCGTGACCGATGCCCAGTGGACCGCGGATCCGGACGCCTGCCTGTCGCGGATCGGGACCCTCGCGGCGCCCTGGTTCGTCAAGCCCGCCCGCGGGGGCTCGTCGATGGGCATCACCCGGGTCACGTCCACGCAAGATCTGCCGGCCGCCATCGCCGAGGCGCGCGACTTCGACCCCAACGTCATCGTGGAGCAGGGGATCATGGGGGCACGCGAGATCGAGTGCGCGGTGCTCGGCTCGCTGGACGGTCCGCCGGTGGCGTCGCTCCCGGGCGAGATCGACGTGCACACGGAGAGCCGCTTCTACGACTTCGCGACCAAGTACCTCCCGGACCAGCCGGTCACCCTGGACATCCCGGCCGACCTGCCCGACGCGGTCATCGAGTGCGTACGGGAGTTGGCTGTACGGGCGTTCGTGGCGCTCGGCGTCGAGGGACTCGCACGCGTCGACACGTTCGTGTTCCCGGACGGCACCGTCATCCTCAACGAGCTCAACACCATGCCGGGCTTCACGTCGACCTCGATGTACCCGAAGCTCTGGGAGGCCGCCGGCGTCGCCTACACAGAGCTCGTCACGCGCCTGCTCGACCTTGCTCTCGCGCGCCCGCTCGGGTTGCGCTGACACGCACTCGAAGACGCGAAAGGGGCCGACGCTGAGCGCCGGCCCCTTCGCGTGAGCGTGTGTCTAGC
>PMLO01000255.1:5333-7188 GCA_003158895.1 Propionibacteriaceae bacterium | reverse complement strand
GGAGGTGCGACGTGATGAGCATGCACAAGCTCGCGGCGGGCTCTGGCTACGACTACCTGACCCGCCAGGTCGCGAGGAACGACGCCGCCGTGCCGGGCCAGACTCCCCTCGCGGACTACTACGACGAGAAGGGCGAAGCTCCGGGGGTCTGGGTCGGGTCCGGGCTCGCGGGCATCGACGGACTGGCCGAGGGCGACCCCGTGACCGCCGAGCAGATGGCGTTCCTCTTCGGCAAGGGTCAACACCCTCTGTCCGCGGAGCGTCTCGCCCTGCTCGACGAGAACGCGACAGAACAGGATCGGCGCGAGGCCGTACGACTCGGGACACCGTTCCGGCAGCCCGACAGCACCACTCCCCTGTTCCGCTCCGAGCTGTCCCGGCGGTACGAGGCCTGGAACGTCGAGCACAACAACCGACGGACGGCGAGGGTCCCCGATGAGGTTCGTGCCCACCTTCGTACCGCCCTTGCCGTCGAGTGGTTCACCGTGCTCGAGCATCGAGCACCGAACCCGCGCGAGCTGGCCGGCTTCATCGCCCGCATGTCCCGACCGCCAGCGACTCCCGTGGCCGGCTGGGACCTCACCTTCTCGCCCGTGAAGTCCGTGTCCGCGCTGTGGGCACTGGCCGATCGACCGACGGCGGCTGCGATCGAGTCCGCCCACCAGGCAGCCGTCAGGGATGCCCTTCGGTTCATCGAGGAGCACGTACTCAAGACGCGCAAGGGCCACGCCGGCGTCGAGCAGGTCGACGTGGTCGGACTCGTCGCCGCGGCCTTCACCCATCGCGACACCCGGGCCGGTGATCCCGACCTCCACACGCACGTCGCGGTGGCCAACAAGGTCCAAGCCCTCGTCGACGGTCAATGGCGCGCGATCGACGCCCGCGTGATGCACACCGCCATCACCGCCGCCTCGGAAACGTACAACACCGCCCTCGAAGCACACCTCACCGCAACCCTCGGCGTTCGCTTCATCGACGTCCCGCGAACCGACGGCCGACTCCCCGTCCGCGAGATCGCCGGCGTCGACCCGCGACTGATCACGCTCTGGTCGACACGCCGCAAGGAGATCACCCTCCGCGCCGGCGAACTCGCACGCGCCTTCCAGAACGACCACGGCCGGCCACCCACACCCGGCGAACGGCAAGACCTGTACCAGGTGGCAACCCTCGAAACCCGCGAAGCGAAGCACGAACCCCGCTCCCGCAGCGAGCAGCGGGCGACCTGGCGCGAACAGGCGATCGCAGTCCTCGGACAGATCGGCGTGGACACGATGCTGCGCGACGTCTCCACCCAACGGGCCGCACGCCGTCCGTCGCTCGACGCCGAGTGGATTCGACGAACAGCCCCCGTCGTCGTCGCCAACGTCGAGGAGCGCCGCGCTGACTGGCAGACCTGGCACGTCCGTGCCGTGGCGCTCCGGGTCGCCCGTACCCAAGGTCTCAACCCGGACCAGCTCGAGCTGGCCATCCCTCGGCTTGTGGATACAGCCCTGAGCAACTGCATCAGCCTCGATCCACCCGATGACCGGATCCGCGAACCTGCCGCTCTGCGTCGAGCGGATGGGACGTCGGTCTACCGGGTGGCCGGGTCCACCCGCTACACGTCCCGCCGCGTCCTCGCGGCCGAGCAGAGGATCCTCGACGCCGCCAGCCGCACCGACGGCCCGAAGGCCTCCCTCAACTCCGTCGACCTCGCCCTCCTCACCGAGCTCGCGAACGGCACCACCCTGAACAGCGGACAGGCCCAACTGGTACGCGACCTGGCCGGATCCGGGCGTCGCGTCCAGCTGGCGCTCGCGCCCGCCGGCACCGGGAAGACGACCGCGATGAGAACGCTCGCGGCCGCGTGGACCGC
>PMLO01000255.1:0-5322 GCA_003158895.1 Propionibacteriaceae bacterium | reverse complement strand
TGATCATCGACGAGGCGGGGATGGCCGACACCCTCCGCCTCGACACGGTGATCAGCTGGGCCATCGACCGTGGAGCCAGCGTCAGGCTCGTCGGCGACGACCAGCAACTCGGCGCGGTCTCCGCGGGCGGCATCCTGCGCGACATCGCGACCACCTACGGCGCCGCAAGACTCGACGAGGTCGTACGGTTCACCGACCCCGCCGAGGCCTATGCCTCGCTCGCCCTCCGCAACGGCGACCCGTCCGCGCTCGGCTTCTACCTCGACCACGACCGCGTCCACGTCGGAGACACCGACACCGCCGCACAACAGGTCTTCGACGCCTGGCTCACCGACAAGCGCGCCGGTCTCGACACGATCATGCTCGCGCCGACTCGCGATCAAGTCGCGGCACTCAATCAGCAGGCCCGCGAGTATCGGCTCGGAGGCGGTCGCTCTGGCCCTGAGGTCGTGCTATCCGACGGCAACCATGCATCCGTGGGCGACACGATCGTCACGCGCCGCAACGACCGTCGGCTCCGGGCGGGCAAGGGCTGGGTCAAGAACGGCGACCGCTGGCGGGTCGAGCATGTCCACGACAACGGGTCGGTCGACGCTCATGACCCACGCACCCAACGCACGGTGAGGCTCCCCAGCCAGTACGTCCGCGACATGGTCGAGCTCGGCTACGCCTCGACCATCCACGGCGCCCAGGGGATGACCGTCGACACCTGCCACGGCCTGGTCACCGGCCGCGAGTCGCGCGAGCTGCTCTACACGATGCTCAGCCGAGGCCGCCACGCCAACCATGCCTATGTGGAGGTCGCAGGCGACGGCGACCCGCACGCACGCCTGTTCCCCGACTCGATCACACCACCGACACCGACCGAGCGCCTGGAGGCCATCCTGGCCCGCTCGGAGACCCCGGCGTCAGCTACCACCCAGCTGGCCGCCCTGCGCGACCCGCGGACCCTGCTAGGCGCGGCCGTCGCGTGCTACCAGGACGCCATGGTGATCGCCGCCGAGCGGTACGCAGGACCGGGCCTCATCCAGCAGCTCGAGCGCGCTGCTGCTACCGTCCGACCCGGACTGACCGAAGCCGACGCCTGGCCAGTCCTGCGCTCACATCTCTTGCTACTCCACGCCGACGATCACGACCCGGTCCTCGCCCTGACCTACGCAGCCAGGCACGAACCCGGTGAGGACCTTCACGACGCGGCAGCAACGATCGACCACCGACTCGACATCTTCGGACTCCACGAGAACCCGGGCCGGCGGCCACTCCCCTGGCTGCCGGGCCTGCCCGTACGCCTGGCGACCAGCTCGGACTTCGGGCCGTACCTCGCGGCCAGACACACGCTGGTCACCCGACTGGCAGACGACGTCCGGCGAGAGGTCGCCGCCGAGGCGAAGGGACCTGCGTGGGCCGCCGCGCTCGATACGCCGCCTTTGCCGGACGTCATCGCAGACATCGAGCTCTGGAGAGCCGCACACCACGTCCCTGTCACCGACCTCAGGCCGACGGGACCACCTCAACGCCACCTGGTCGAAGCTCGAGCCCAACACCGACTCGAGGACCAGATCGCTCAAGAGTCCGGTCCGGTTCTGACCTGGCTCGGTTGGATCCGAGAAGCCGTCCCAGGGACCGCTCAAGACCCGGGCACCATCCGAGTGGCCCGCGAGTGCGCGAAGGTCGACCCGGAGGGCGCCTGGCTGCCCGTCCACCTGAACACGGCAGCGAGTAGGCCTCTCCCTGACGATCACAAGGCTGACGCCCTGCGCTTCCGGCTGGAGAGATGGCTGAACCCGGTCTGGAAGGACGCCAGGACCCGCGCCACCAGCGCCCACCCACAGCGCGTTGCCCCAGACCGCACACCAAACCACAGCCCCCGCATCGGCGGCTGACGACCGCCCGCGCCCGCGGGCACCAACAGAAGGGAACCGACATGGCCATTCACCAAGAAGTACGCGTCGAGCCCGAGTACGTCTCGCTGCGCGAGGCCGCCCGCATCTACGCCGTCAGCACGTACACGCTCCGCCGGCGCATCGCCTCTGGCGATCTGCCGGCCGTGAAGCTCGGCTACAAGATCATCCGCGTGCGGATCGCCGACCTCGACAACCTCTTCCCGACAATCCCGACGACGCGACCGGAGGACCGGTATCGGCGCTGGTGATGCCCTGGAGATACTTCAGAAGTTCGCCCACGTGCCACTTTTGCAGCATCGTCTGGTCAGTCGGCGAGGACGGCCTCGTAGTCCTGACCGCCTGCGAAGATCCCCAAGACATCGACCCGTTCGGCCGCGTCGTCCACCACGATGGCGATGACCACGCGCTTCTTGTAGACCGTCGTCCGTAAGCCCGGCCGCAGGTCATCGCGTATCGTGCCTCGATGAGGGAAGACCGCGAGCCCTTCGCAGTGGGCCACGATCGCCTCCACGTAGTCAGCAGCGACCTGAGGCGAGGACGCCTCCGCGACGTAGCGGTACAGCGACTGAAGCTGATCGGCCGCCTCGGTGGCGAAACGTACGACGTAGGTCACTGATCAGTCGGCCCGAGTCACGTGCGCCCGAACCTGGTCAGGCGACATCGACGTGGACGGATCAGCAGCCAGCCGATCGTAGGCGGGTACTACCTGGTCGCGGAGCCACGACTCGACCGCTCGCTCGCGGGCTGCCAGGGACCGAAGGCCTTCGCGGATGACCTCGCTCTCGGACGCGTAGTCGCCAGACTCGACTCGCGCCCGCACCATGTCGGCCATCTCAAGTGGCAAGGTCACGCTCATCTGCCTCGTTGTACGCATGGACCGCTCCTTCCAGTAGGACTCCATCCTACTCGATGCGAGATCTGAGCCGACTGTTGCCGCGAACCTTTCGCGTCAGTCGGGCTGACGCGACCCCGCAGCCGGCACGCGACGAGCAGGGAGAGTCTCACCTCAGGCCCGAGCTGGTGGCTCCACTCGCCTCTCAGACTGCGAAGGGCGACTCCACAGGTTCGGCCTATCCGCAGGCGCCCTTCCCTATGGCTATCGGCATCCTTTCGACCTCAGGGTGGAGATTGCTGCGGATACCCAGGGTGAGGCAGGCATGTGCGGTGGGGGTGAGGATTCCGCCCAGAAAGCCGGTGAAGGAGCCGCCGCAGGACTCGAAGCGGGCAGTGAGTGCTTCATAGGTACCAGCGGATCCTCTCGATGATCCCGTCCAGACGGAGGCCGGCACCCAGGCGAAGCCTGCGTCGCCCGTGATCGAGGTGATCTCGGCCCAGGTCACGCCGTTGTCGAGGTAGATGGGTGACTTCGAGAAGTAGCCGGATGCGTCCCACGGCACTGCGTTCCGGGCGGGTATCGGGTCGAAACCCACCACGCTGAGCCCCTCGAACCCGACTCCTGAACCCGTGAACGCCGGGTCCACTCCCCGAGACTCTGTGGTGTAGGCGTCGGCACATGACAACTCGCCCGGACGGAACGACGCAGACGTAGCCGCCGTCGCTGACGGCGTGGTCGCGCTCGCGGTTGGCAGCGTGACAGACGGCGTCGTCGTGCAGGCAGCCATGAGAGGAAGCACCAGGGAAGGCAGGGACAGCACCCCCAGGTAGCGGAGGATGCGTGTTCTCCTACACCTCGCGGACCGTGAACGGCGTGCAGCTGGGTTGATGCCCGATCTCATCCGACCCTCCGTTCCCTGCTCTATCTCAACGGACTCCGATCGACCGTGACCGCCGAGACCGTATGCGAACAACCGGCCCAGACGAGGCTACGACGAGCCCAGCGAGAACGCACCCGGCCCATCAGACCAGCAGCCCTCTTTTGGATCTGCTCGTCACCTGCCCACGAACCGATCGGCCTGCCACACGTCGGCACCGCGCTGCACGCCCGACCCGATCCATCGGCTGCGATAGTGGGCCGATGGACACGCTAAGGAACAACCGGCTGGCGTGGGAGTCGGCATCCGAGAAGCACGTCCGCGAGTACGACGATCTCCTGCGTCAGGCCATGGACCAGTCCTCGCTCCTCGAGCGCGAGCTCGACCTGCTACGCCCTCTGCTCGCACCGGCACCCACCGTCGTCCACCTGATGAGCGGCCACGGGCTCGACGACGTGGCCCTCGTGGCCGCGGGTGCGCGGTCCGTGGTTGGCGTCGACTTCAGCGTGGTCGCGGCCACCGCCGCCCAGCGCCGGGCGGACGAGCTGGGCGTTGCCTGCCGCTACCTGGTTGCCGAGCTGCCCGGCGCCCCGCTGTGCGACTGCTGCGCCGACCTGGTGTACACGGGCAAGGGCGCGCTGATCTGGGTGCCGGATCTGGATGCGTGGGCGCGCGACGCCGCCCGCTTGCTGCGACCGGGGGGCCACCTGTTCATCTACGAGGCCCATCCGGCGGTGCCGCTGTGGGCCTGGGACGAGGACGCGCCTCGCATCCGACCCGACCGCAGCTACTTCGCGCGGCGCCACGTCAACGACACGTTCCCCGCCCGGGGGGCGGTCGAGTGGCAGCGCACGCTCGGGGAGATTCTCAATGCCGTCATCTCGGCCGGGTTGGAGATCCGGCACGTGGCCGAGTACCCCGAGCCCTTCTGGCAGCCCGACGACGTCGACGCGGCGGCCTGGGCGGGCCGGCTGCCGAACTCTTTCGCCCTGCTCGCGCGCAAGAAGTAGCCCTGCGGGTGGCGGCCCGGTCGCGCGGCAGGCCTGGGCCCGGCCCTCACTCGCGCAGCGGGAGCGTTACGGCCGCAGCAACAATCTCCAACAATCGGGTCCTCGAATCAGCCTGAGACGAACTCGCGCTCGTGCAGTTGTCGGTGTGGAGCGGCTCGAGTCACAGCGGCCACTCGGTGGCCTGAATCGCATCCTCGGCCGCCACTCCGTGTTTGAGAGCACGGGATGACACTCACGTTGCGTATTGGGCCAGGGCAGCCCGGATTGCCTCCGACCGGGTGAGCGCGTGGCGTTCCGCAGCTGCGTCCAGCGCCTCGAGTTCCTTTGCTGTCAGTCGCACGGCGACGACCTGCATCGGCTGAGCCGCGCGTCCAGGACGGCCGCGGCTGCGGCGCTTCAGCTCGGCGACGTCGTAGCCGGCTTCCGCCTCGTCTGCCCACGCCTGGATCTGCTCATCGCTCACCACAAGGGAATCGTATGACGTAAATGAGGGGTCACCGCGGGAGGCTGACAAGGACCGCTCGAGTCCGTGGAAACGGTGGTCAGGGCCCTTCGACAGGCTCAGTGAACGAGGCTCGGGAACTGCTCGGAACCGCTCACAACGCTCATGCTGAGCGGTGTGAGACTCGTTCCTTGTTCCACGTATGTTCCACGCGGGGCCCTTGGTTGGCCCCAATGTGCCTCTGACAAGGCCAA
>PMLO01000081.1 GCA_003158895.1 Propionibacteriaceae bacterium | reverse complement strand
GCCATCCCCATTCCGAGCGGGAGGCCGAGGATCGACGCGTCGACGAGGTCGCCCACCGCGGTGGTGACGTCCGTCGCGGCACTGGCGACCGCCACGGCGGCAGCCTGCGAGATCGCGGCCAACAACGTGGCGACGAGCGCGAGCGCCGCATCGTCCGAGGTCGTGGTCGGGATGGAGTACGCGGCCGCGCCCGGCACGGGGGTCTGGGACGCGGCCCTGCCGCGCGCCGTGAGCGCGTCGCGCTGCGACTTGACCGCGAGGACGATGCCGTCCAGGGCGGTACGTGCGGGGCTGGCCGTCGTGAGTCGGCCCAAGGCCGACTCGATCCCGTACACCGCCTCGTGGTAGCGGTCGAGCAGGTCGTCGGTGGCCGTGGCCGGTGCGATGACGGCCACCTCGCGCAGCGGGACGGCCTTGGTCGCCCCGGACACGGCGGTCGTCAGCGCGGTGCGCGACTGTACGGCTGAGGCGGCCTGTGAGGCCCAGAACGCCGCGAGCTCTCCGGTGGTCTGCGCGGCGAGGGCGGCGTGCGCCTGTTGGAGGGTCGTCAACGTACCGGCGGCAGTGGACAGCGCCTGCTCCCGCGTGGCGGGTGCCGCGATCGTCGCGGGATCGACGGCCACCGGCTGACGACGGAGCGGTTCGGCCGAGGCGAGGACCGCGTGGTGGAGCTGATGGATGCCGGCGAGCAGCTGGTACCGGGCGGCGTCAGACCCCGCCCACGGAGCACCGGCCATTGCCGTCAGCAGGGCCGCCGCGCCCGCCTCGAGGCCGGCCAGGTGTTCGGCGCCGACGGGAGGTACAGGGGCAGGGGGCGTGTAGATGGGCTGCGGCGTTCCCGTGATCCGAGGATCGCTCACCGAGCAACCAGCGGCGCCGAGACCCACGATGCCCAGCAGCAGGGTCCGACGATCCATGCCTCCAACCTAGTGTCCCGGCTATGCTGGCCTGCACAACAGCTCGACCCAATCGGAGGACCGAACATGAATGTCGCTGCGTTGCGCGCGCTGCTGGAACCGGTCCTCTCGGACCGTGGCCTGGAGCTCGACGATCTCGTGGTGGTCGGGGCTGGCTCACGATCGGTGCTGAGGATCACGGTCGACGGTGACGGCCCCAAGGGGCGGGGCCCGTTGCTCGACGACGTGGCCGATGCGACCAGGGCTGTGTCCGACGCGCTGGACGAGTCCGATCTGACCGGGACGCAGCCGTACGTGCTCGAGGTGGGCTCACGCGGCGTCGGGACTCCCTTGGTCAAGCCTGCCCACTGGCGGCGCAACACCGGCCGGCTCGTAGCCGTGACCCGTACAGACGGCACCAAGGTCACCGGCCGGATCGCCGGCGCGACCGACGCCGACGCCACGCTCACCGTGGACGGTGAGCCGGTCGCCGTCGCGTTCGGCGACGTGAAGCGGGCCGTGGTCCAGGTAGAGCTGAACAGAGCCCCCGACCTCGAGCTCGACGACGACATCGCAGACGAGGAGTGACATGGACATCGACATGGCCGCACTGCGGCAGCTTGAGGCTGACAAGGACATCCCTATCTCGGTCGTCATCGACGCGCTCGAGGACGCCCTGCTCAACGCGTACGAGAAGACCGAGAACCACACGAAGGGCGCGCGGGTAACGATCGACCGCAAGTCGGGTGCGGTTCACGTCTTCGCGCCGGAGCTCAACTCCGACGGGGAGTCGGTCGGCGAGTTCGAGGACACCCCGACCGACTTCGGACGGATCGCCGCCGCGACCGCGCGGCAGATCGTCATGCAGCGGCTGCGCGAGGCGGAGGACGACCAGAAGTACGGCCATTTCGCTGCTTCCGAGGGGGACATCCTGCTCGGCGTGGTCCAGCAGGACCACCACAGCTCGACGGTGCGCGTCGACCTGGGCAAGGTCGAGGCGATCCTCCCGCTGGCCGAGCAGACCCCGGGCGAGGACTACAGCCACGGCCGTCGGCTCCGCGTGTACGTGGTGGCTGTACGTCGCGAGCTGCGCGGCCTCCAGGTCGTCGTGTCCCGCACGCATCCGGGGCTGGTCGAGAAGCTGTTCAAGCTCGAGGTGCCGGAGATCGAGCAGGGCATCGTCGAGATCAAGTCGATCGCGCGTGAGGCCGGGCACCGGACGAAGCTGGCTGTACGGACGACCAACCCCGACGTGTCCGCGAAGGGTGCCTGCATCGGTCCGATGGGCCAGCGTGTACGGGCGGTCATGCACGAGCTGAGCGACGAGAAGATCGACATCGTCGACTGGTCCGAGGATCCGGCGAAGTTCGTCGCCTCCGCGCTGTCACCGGCGCGCGTGTCGAGCGTCGAGATCGTGGACGCGTTGGCCAAGTCAGCCCGCGTCATCGTCCCGGACTATCAGCTGAGCCTCGCCATCGGTCGCGAAGGTCAGAACGCGCGCCTCGCTGCGCGTCTGACCGGCTGGCGCATCGACATCAGGCCTGACGTCACGGCTGCGGAGAAGTAGCCCGGACACACCAAGACCCGGCATCGGGAGGATGCCGGGTCCAGCGGTGGAAGGGTATTCATTCGCTCTGCGAATAGCTGCCTCCGTTTCCCGGATTCGTTTTCCTCCGACACGACTCATCACAGACCCGATGTCTGGGTAAGGGCTGTGTGCCGCCTGAGTTGTTCGTACGAGTGGGCACGTCGGCTACGGTGAGCGCGTGGCCCTCCCCGAACGGACCTGCGTCGGCTGCCGGACCCGCGCACCCATCGCCGAACTCGTACGCGTGGTCGCCGATGCTGGTGAGATCGCCCTCGACGGGCACCGCCGACTCCCAGGTCGAGGCGCCTGGGTCCATCCGTCGCGCACCTGCATCGAGACGGCCACGCGCCGCAAGGCGTGGGCCCGGGCACTGAAGTCGCCCGGGATCGTGGTGGACGCGGCCGATCTCTGTACCCGCGTCGGATTTCAGGCAGGCGAGGAGTAGGCCCTAGACTTAGCGGCTGACTGCCCGATCGGGCAAGTGACGACCAGAAAGTGGGCTCACGCTCATGACCACTCGATGAGTACGCCGCAATGAGCAACACCACCAACTAACTGGTCCGACAGCACTGAGCTCCGGACCTGAAGGAGATCATGGCCAAGGTCCGTGTCTGGGAGCTCGCCAAGGAGCTCGGACTCGAAAGCAAGGATTTACTCACCACACTGAATGACATGGGCGAATTCGTCCGGTCCGCCTCGTCGACGCTTGAGGCCCCTGTGGTGCGCAAGGTCCGCGAGAAGTCGGTGACCGCCGGTGCACCTGCACCCCAGGCGACTGCCGCTCCCGCCCCCGTAGCACGCGAGAGTCATCCTGCTCCCGCCGCCACGGCGTCCGCTGCACCCTCTACATCTACCGCGTCTGCTGCACCCGTGACGCCGACCGCACCCGCTGCACGGCCCAGGCCGGCTGCTGCTGCGACTCCTGCGCCCGCTGCCGCTGCGACTCCTGCGCCCGCTCCCGTGACGCAGGTGGCTGCGGCAGCGCCGACGGCCCCGCCGTCGCCGACGGCCCCGCCGTCCACGCCGCGCTCTGCTCCCGCTGCCCCCAGCTCGCGCCCGTCCGTGCCTTCCGCCTCACCGCGTCCGGCACCCGCGTCGGCGCCTCGCCCCGGCACTCCGCGCCCGGCTGCGGCTCCGTCGCCGAGCACCGTCAACCGCCGTCCTGGTGCGCCCAGGCCCGGCAACAACCCGTACGCCTCGTCGCAGGGCATGGGCGTGCGTCGCCCCGGTCCCCGTCCTGACGCGGCAGCACCGACCCGCCCGGGTGGCCCTGGCGCGGGCAGTGACTCGCGCATGCCGCGTCCGGGTGGCTCGGCAGGTCCGCGTCCAGGCGGGATGCCTCGTCCGAACCCCGGCATGATGCCGAAGCAGGCCTCCGGCAACCTCGGTGGCGGTCCGTCGACGCGTGCGCGCGCCGGTGGCGGTCCCGGAGGTCCCAGCCGTGGCCGCGGTGGCGTCGGTACAGGTGGAGCTCCGGGTAGTCGTCCCGGTGGCGCGCCAGGTGGTGCACCCGCAGGTGCGGGTCGCGGCGGCCGTGGTGGCCGTGGTGGCTCGGGCACGCAGGGCGCCTTCGGGCGGAACGGTGCTCCGGGTCGTCGTGGTCGCAAGTCGAGGAAGCAGCGTCGTCAAGAGTTCGACCAGATGGAGGCGCCGACGATCGGTGGCGTACGGATCCGTCAAGGTGACGGTTCCACCCTCCGCCTCGCTCGTGGCGCATCGCTGACCGACCTCGCCGAGAAGATCGGTGTGGAGGCGGCAACTCTCGTACAGGTGTTGTTCAACCTGGGCGAGATGGTCACCGCCACCCAGTCCGTGGCGGATGACACGCTGCAGGTCCTGGGCGCCGAACTCAACTACGACATCCAGGTCGTCTCGCCCGAGGACGAGGATCGCGAGCTCCTCGAGAGCTTCGACATCGACTTCGGCGAGAACGAAGGCGACGAGGATGACCTCGTAGCCCGTCCCCCGATCGTCACCGTCATGGGTCACGTCGACCATGGCAAGACCCGCCTGCTCGATGCGATCCGCAAGACCAACGTCATCGGTGGCGAGGCCGGCGGCATCACGCAGCACAT
>PMLO01000180.1 GCA_003158895.1 Propionibacteriaceae bacterium | reverse complement strand
CTGGACGACCTCAAGCGGATGCAGGCGCAGGCCGACGCCGTGTACGTGGACCCCGGCGTCATCTCGTACGCGGTCTCGCTGGTCTCCGCGACCCGCAATCCCGAGATGGTCGGACAGGGCCACCTGTCGCGGTTCATCACGTACGGAGCCAGCCCGCGCGCCTCGATCAACCTCATCCTTGCCGGGCGCGCGCTCGCGTACCTNNCACCGCCTGGTTCTGTCCTACGAGGCGCTGGCGGAGGACCTCACCGCCGACGACCTCCTCGAGCCGATCGTCGCCGCCGTACACCAGCCACCGATCGTCATGCGCGACCGCAGCGAAGAGGCCGATCTCGACGAGGCGGCGTACCAGAGACCGGCCATCACATGACCACAAGCGATCGCCGGAGGCCGGCGAAGGAGTCGGTGCCCCCCACGGGCGGGACGCCCGCTCTGACCGCCGACCGGCTCCTGCGGCGCCTGGAGTGGCGGATCGTGCGGCGCCTGGACGGGCGTTCGACCGGCGACTACCGAACGGTCTACCGGGGCACGGGCCTCGATGTCGCGGACCTCCGCGAGTACATGCCGGGCGACGACCTGCGCCACATCGACTGGAACGTCACGGCGCGGATGGACGCCCCGTACGTCAAAGAGTTCTACGAGGACCGCGAGCTCACCGCGTGGCTGCTGCTCGACACCACCGCGTCCATGGGCTTCGGCCCGCTCGCACGGCACAAGGGACATGTACTGACGGAGCTGGCGACCACGATCGCGTACGTGCTCGTGCGGGGCGGGAACCGCGTCGGCGCGATGCTGTTCGGCGGTCCGGGGACGGAAGGCGTGACCATCCCGCCAGGTGGTGGCCGCCGGCACGTGCTGAGGATCGCGCAAGCGCTTCTCGTCGGTCCGCGGAAGGGTACGGGGTCGCCGACGGACCTGTCCGTACTCCTGAAGTCCGCCGCCGGCGTCGCGCGCCGTCGCGGCCTCGTCGTCGTGATCTCCGACTTCCTGTCCGAACCCGGGTGGGAGAAGCACCTTGGCCAGCTCGCCCAGCGTCATGAAGTCGTCTGCCTGCGTGTGACCGATCCGCGCGAGCACGAGCTGCCGGCCGCGGGCCTGATGTGGGTCGAGGATGCCGAGACCGGCGAGCAGCTGTTCGTCGACACCGACGATCCGGTGTTCCGGGCCCGGCTCGCCGAGAACGCCCAGGCGGAGCAGACGGAGCTGGCGCTGCTGGTCACCCGCGCCGGAGCCGAGCTTCACGACGTCAGCACCTCCGACGACCTCGTCAAGGTCCTCGGCAAGATCGCCACGCTGCGGTCGCGTCGTGCTGGCGGTCGGGTGGCATCGATGGGCGGTCCGCGATGAACCTCTCGTTCACCTGGCCGTGGCTGCTGCTGAGCCTGGTGCTCGTCCCCGTCATGGTTCTTGGCTATGTACGGCTCCGGCGCACGCAGCGTCGCCGCCGCGCGGAGCTCGCGAAGCTCGGACTGGTCGCACCGACACTGAAGCGCGCGATCGTCGCGCCCGTGCTCATGCTGCTCGGCGTGACGCTCAGCCTTGCCGCGATGGCCCGGCCGGTCGCGACGGTCCCGGAGCCGCGACGCGAGGGGACGATCATGCTCGTCGTCGATGTGTCGAACTCGATGGGCGCCGACGATGTGACACCGACAAGGCTCGACGTGGCGAAGCAGGTCGCGAAGACGCTGGTGGCTGCGCAGGGCCCGGAGATCCAGATCGGCGTCGTCGCGTTCGGCGACGCGTCGGTCGTCGTGCAGCAGCCGACGACGAACCACACCGAGGTGCTCGCGGCGGTCGACCGGTTGAAGGTCGGCGGCGCCACGGCGATCGGTTCGGGGGTGCTGACCGCGCTGAGCGCGATCGCGGGCGCACCCATCCAGCTGGCCCAGATCCCGTCGGACACGCAGATCGGCTGGTACGGGGGTACGGCCATCGTCGTACTGTCCGACGGCGAGCAGACGGGTGGCCCTGCCCCGGCCGACCTCGCCGACCTCGCCTCCACGGCCGGCGTCCACGTCTCGGCCGTCGGGATCGGCACCACGGCCGGTACGACCATCAAGGTCGGCGGCTTCCAGGTCGCGACCGCGCTCGACGAGTCCACGCTCAAGACGCTCGCCGACACGACCGGCGGCACGTACGTGGCGGCGTCCGACACGCAGGCCATCGCCGGCGTGGGCGGGTCCGTCAAGCTGTCGTGGACCGCGAGAGCCGTCCCGCACGAGATCACGTCGCTGGTCGTCGCGGCCGCAGCGGTGCTCGTACTGTTCGGCGCCGCATGGTCGATCGTACGGACAGGGCGGGTGATCTGATGAAGCTCGGTTCTCCGTGGTTGCTGGCGCTCTCGCTGGCCGGCCTCGTGGTGCTCGCCGCCTACCTGTGGTGGCTGCGTCGCGGTCGGCGAAGCACAACCACGTTCTCCTCGCTCGGGCTGCTGCGTGAGGCGGCGTCCGGTCAGAAGCCATGGCGCCGGCACGTGCCGGTCGTGCTCATCTGTGCGGCGCTGGTCGTCCTCGGGGTCGGCGCGGCGCGGCCCACGGTCGTCACCACCGTGCCCTCGAACGATGCGACGGTCATCCTGGCGCTCGACGTGTCCGGCTCGATGTGCAACACCGACGTCACCCCCAACCGGCTCGCGGCCGCACAGACGGCTGTACGGAACTTCCTCTCGGCCCAGAAGTCGTCCGGTACGAAGTTCGGGCTGGTCATCTTCTCAAGCCAGGCCCAGCTGGCCGTCGCGCCGACCACCGACACCGCGCAGCTGCTCGCAGCGATCAATGGCATGACCACCGGGCGCGGGACGGTCATCGGCTCGGCGATCCTCACCGCGGTGGATGCGATCGCGGAGATCGACCCGAACGTCTCGCCGACAGACGCCACGGCCGCAGCAGCCACAACGACGACGACCGTGACCCCAGCTGCTCCTGTTCCCGAGATCGTGGTCCTGCTGACAGACGGTGCCAACACTCGGGGCGTCACGCCGCAGCAGGCAGCCGTACAGGCAGCCCAGCGCGGTGTCCGCGTGTACCCGATCGGTTTCGGCACCACCAGCCCCAAGAGCATGGCGTGTACTGCCGCGCAGGTGACCAACGGCGGCTTCGGCGGCGGAGGCTTCGGCGGCGGCGGCGGTCGGGGGGGTGGCGGAGGCGCCAACAGCGGCGCGCTGATCGCCGACGACGGCGCGCTGAAGGAGGTCGCGCAGATCACTGGCGGCGAGTTCTTCAGCGCCGCCAGCTCGGACCAGCTGAACAAGGTGCTGGACAACGTACGGTCGAGGCTCGGCACGGTCACGCAGGAGGTCGACATCTCGGCCTTCCCCGCCGTTCTCGGCTCGCTCCTCCTCCTGGGCGCCGCCCTCGTGACGCTCCGGCGTAACCCGTTGGGATGAGCCGGTAAAGGGTGGACCGGTCCGACCTCGCCTCCGTGCGCTTGGGGTGAGCCGGTCCTCAGAGCCGGTCGCGCAGGGCGAGAAGAGTCTCGGTCGTGCCCGCGTCGAGGCGTACGGTCGCGCGATCATCGCCCCTTGTCGGGCCGCGGTTGATGATGGCGACTGGTGTGCCAGTGCGCGACGCGTGGCGTACGAACCGGAGGCCGCTCATCACGGTCAGCGACGAACCGAGGACGACCAGTACGTCGGTGGAGTCGACGAGCTCGTACGCGTTCGTCACCAGCTCCTTGCGGGCCGACTCGCCGAAGAAGACGACGTCCGGCTTCAGGATGCCGCCGCACGCCTCGCACGGCGCGATCCGGAAGTCGTGCCACCGGTCGACGACCGCGTCACCATCGGGTCGCAACCGCGCCGAGTCGAGCTCGGCGGCGCCGGCCGGCAGGTAGCCGTCGATGTCCGGGTTCAGCCCCTGCAGGCGCGACTGGAGTCGGGCGCGCGCCGAGTACGTACCGCAGGACAGACACACCACCCGGTCGATCCGGCCGTGGAGGTCGACGACCGGCGAGCTGCCGGCCGCCTCGTGGAGCCCGTCGACGTTCTGCGTGACGACGCCAGCGAGGCCAGGTGCACCGACCAGTGCGCGGTGGCCGAGGTTGGGCTCCGCGCGCCCGAAGGACTGCCAGCCGAGCATCGACCGCGCCCAGTACCGGCGGCGGTTCGCGTCGTCGGAGGCGAACTCGTCGTACATCATCGGGTTCGACGGCGGAGCGGACGGCCCGCGGTAGTCGGGGATGCCGGAGTCTGTCGAGATGCCGGCACCTGTGAGCGCGACCCAGCGGTGGCCGGACACCAAGGACACCAGGTCGTCGAGCCCGCCGCGTACCGTCACNNAGACTCGTCATGCCGGCCTGGGCATTCGCCTCGATCTGCTCAGGGCGCGTGGCGCCGGCGATGACGCTGCTGATCCCCGGCTGCGCCAGCAGCCACGCGAACGTGGCCTGCAGCATCGTCACGCCGGCACCGTCGCACAGCGCCTGGTAGCGCTCCATGAGGTCCCAGTCCACCGACTCCAGCACCTCCGGACGCTGCCGGGTGAGGCGGCCTTCGCCGCCCTGGCGCGTGTACTTTCCGGTGAGAAGCCCGTTGTGGAGCGGGAAGTACGGGAGGAAGCCGAGCCCGAGGTCCCGTACCGCTGGGAGCACCTCCGCCTCCACCCCACGGGCCATGAGGCTGTACTCGTTCTGGGCCGACACGAAGGGCGGGAGCCCGAGCTCGTCGGCGACCGTAGCCGCCTCGCGAATCTGCTCAGCGCTGAGGTTCGAGTGCCCGAGGAAACGCACCTTGCCGGCCTGGACGAGCGCCGCGAGCGCTTCGATCGTGTCGCCGATCGGGGTGTTCGCGTCAGGCGTGTGCAGCTGGTACAGGTCGATGCGGTCCGTACGAAGCCGTGTCAGCGAGCCCTCGACGGCGTGTGCGATGTACGGGGCGGAGCCGGGCGAGCCCCAGGCGTCGGAACCGGTCGGGCCGCCGGCCATATGGCCGAACTTCGTGGCGATCACCACGTGGTCGCGCCGGCCGACGAGCGCCTGGCCCATGAGGTCCTCACTGCCGCCCTTGGGGTCGCCGTACAGCTCTGCGGTGTCGAACAGCGTGATCCCGTGGTCGATCGCCGCGTCGAGGACTGCCTTCGTGCCCTCGAGGGTCTCCGTCGGCGTGCCCGGCCGGGAGAAGTTGTTGCACCCCAGCCCGACGGCGCTGATTGTCAGGTCGCTGTTACCGAGATTCCGCGTCAGCATCATGGACGCCAGCCTAGGCGAGACCCACGACACCGGGGGCGCGTCCGCCGGCCATCTCAGGGAGGGTTCGCGCCGTGTGTCGGTTCATCATGTCAAGCAGGCGAACAGGATGTTCTCATGGCGGATCGGCCATGAGAACGTACAACTCACCCTCTTAACATGATGAACCGCGCCACGCGCACACCATGCGTCAGCGACGGATGAGCTGCTGGCCGTCGTATTCGAGCCAGAAGCCCGTACCGCCCGGAGCCGGCCAGGACTCTCCACCCACGCGGGCCATGCTCCGGTTCGGAGGGATGCGTACGCACTCCCCGACCTCGCCATCGCCCGGGTCGAACGCGGCCACGAGGTCGTCGCCGACGAACACAGCCGACTCGAGCCACGCCGAGTCGGGCAGGCTCGGGGCGGCGACGGTCCAGACGGGCTCGAAATCGGGCCAGGAGAACACCTCCAGCGGACCGGTACCACCCTGGGGTGCGGTCAGGACGAACTTGCCCGAGACGTGTACGTCGGTCAGCACCCGGTTGCGCCAGGGCGCCTCACGCAGGTCGATCGCCGCGGCATCGCCGCGCAGGAACCAGGCGCGCGCCGCGCGATCGTCGCCGATGCCGATGCCGATCCAGCTGTCCGTACCGCCCACGAGCTCGATGCCCGACGGGATGTGGCCCATCGGGGCCGTACCGGTNNACGACGCCGGTGTGGATGTTCATGCGGACGAGCTCGCACGTGACGCCGTTGTCCGACGGAACCACTGCCCACGCGTGCCCGTGGCTCAGCCACGTACCGCCACCCTGCTCCAGGCCCCACTGCCGATGCTCTCGGCGCCAGCGCGTCTTGCCATGCCGCTGCAGCACGATGCCGGACCCGTCGTCGAAGACGACCGTGTCGGTGATCGGATCTGCGTCTGCGAGCCCCACCACGCCCGCAGGCAGACGCCAACTGCCGAGCGGATCGAGATCCGCTCCGAGCAGCGCAAGCTCTGAGCCCGCGTGGATGAAGGTCCAGCCCGCACGCCGATCGAACGATCTGATCGAACGCACAGGTCCTGGAACCGTGTACGCCACAGCCATTGACTAACTCCCATGTGCGCACCCGACGAGCAGGTGCGGTGTGTCCCCACGAAGAGAGTACGTCGTCAGCGCGTCCGCGTCACTACCCCTGAGGCAATCCTCATGGGTTCCCTAAGGAGACGTGAAAATCGTAGTCCTGACAGGAATGTCTGGAACTGCTCGGGAAGAACCCTCGATCGTGCTGCGACAAGGGCGTACGCGCTCGGGGCGGTGACCGAACCGTCGACTCGCCGCCGTCAGAGCAGGGGGAAGACGGGCATGAACTCCCAGGCCGACAGTCCCGCCTCGGACATCGCCGAGACGAGCATCTTGACCGCCTCGTCGACGCCCTGAGGTGAGATCGGTACGCCGGCGGAACGCGACGGTGTGCCGCCAGCCTTGGCGATCCCGAGCCTGCCGCTGGCCCATCTCCGCGCGATCACGGCTGGCTGCGCCGTGACGATGAGCCGCCTCTGGCCCTGCCAGGGACCGGTCTCGATACCCAGGAAGAAGTCGCCGTTTCCGACACCCCCTGGCGCGAGGGCCCAACGCTCGTCGCGTCGGAGTGCCACGTCCACCATGCGCTTGAGCTGCCACGCCGCGTACGGATCGAGGTCCGGGTCCGACACACCCAGTGGGCGTCCCGGGAACGTTCGCGGCGCCCCGGAGAGCGGGTTGCGGTTGCGTACCTGCAGCGTCTTCTTCTCGCGGTCGAGGCGTCCGCACTCGACGAAGCCCGAACCGGTGTCGATCCTCTCCACCTCGCCGACGCCCAGGATCCCGGCGAGCGCCGCGGGATTCTCGGGTCGCCAGATCTCGACGGCGCTCGTGCTCCAGAACCCGACGAGACCACCCGCGACGAGTCCGAGCAGTCCTCGGACGAGTCCGTTCGCGTCAGGGGTGACCACAGCGTCGGGGGCGGCCCCGATGAGGTCGAGAGGCGGCAGATCGAGCCATGACATGGTGCCTTTCACGATACAAGGCCCGCGGCTCAACCGGCCTCAGGCCAGGGACGCCGCCGTGCGCAGCTCCGCCAGGACGCGCGAGTCGATGCCGCCCGGCACGATGCGGTTCTCGAGGTTCACCACGCCGGCCCAGTCGGCGAGGGCGGCATCGGCATCGGCATCGGCAT
>PMLO01000066.1 GCA_003158895.1 Propionibacteriaceae bacterium | reverse complement strand
GGCATCGAGTACAGCGACGTCACGATCTACGCCTACAACCAGGAGCTCGAGCTCTACTCGTTCCACCGGCCGGAGGGCCTTGGCCTGCACTGCCAGGAGACGCTCCTGAAGGCCGTTGAAGGCGCTGGAGTCGACATCTTCACCTCCACACCGGCCAAGAACGTCATCCTGGACGAGGGCCGGGTCATCGGCGTGGTCGCCGAGGATGCCGACGGCAACACGATGCGCGTCGGCGCCAAGGCCGTGCTCCTGTCGGCTGGTGGGTTCGGCAACAATCCCGATCTGGTGGCCAAGTACTCGTGGTTCTCGCGGACGGCTCACGACATGGGCGCAGCCGTACCGACTCAGAACACGGGCGAGGGTCTCGCGATGGCCCTCGAAGCGGGCGGTGACACTGAGAGCCTCGGCGCTGTCATGATCATCGCGGTCAATCGGGGCAAGACGCTGACCTCGCACACGAGCGGCGCCGGGTCCCAGCCGGTGCTCTGGATCAACAAGACCGGCCGCCGCTTCGCGAACGAGAACGTCGCGATGAGCTTCGCGGACTGCGGCAACACCATGGCCAAGCAGCCCGATGCCACGGTGTACGCCATCATCGACAGCGACACCGTCACGCACCTGATGGAAGAGGGCTCCGACATCGGCCTCGGCGACTTCATCATGTACCACCAGAAGCTCATGGGCCTCCAGACCGAACTCGACCAGGACGTCGCCGACGGCATCGCCTGGAAGGGCGACACGGCCGAGGAGCTGGCCGCCGCGATTGGGCTCGACCCGGAGGTGGTCGCCGCAACGATCGCCCGCTACAACGAGGCCTGCGACAACGGGCACGACACGGAATTCTTCAAGCCGGCCGCATCACTGCGCGCGGTCAAGAAGGCCCCGTTCTACGCGATCAACATGACCGGCAGTGTCTTGGTGTCGTGTGGCGGCATCCGCGTCAACGGCAACATGCAGGTGGTCAACCGCGAGTATGAGCCCATCCCGGGCCTGTATGCCGCCGGCATGGAGGCCAGCGGCCTCTTCGGCGACACGTACAACTTGGACGTCCCTGGCACGGCCAACGGCTTCGCCCACACCTCTGGCCGGGTCGCGGCCCGTCATGTGGCCGCGACGCTGAAGGCCAGCGTTTCCGTCTAGTTCACCCGCTCGAGCCGACTCCGCGCCACCTCCGGTGGCACGGGGCGGCCTGATGCGGTGCGGTCTGGCCGAGCCAGGCCTCGGCCCACTGATTGAGGAGCGCTGCAAGAGTGACTGTGGAACCAGATGAGGCTTCGGAGGCGGACTTCGACGTCATCGTGATCGGTGGCGGTGTCGCCGGCTGTGTCGCCGCGTACCAGTTGGCCAAGGCCGGACGGTCTGTCGTCCTGATCGAACGCGGCGCAGAACCCGGTGCGAAGAACCTGTCCGGCGGCGTCTTCTACTCACGCGTGATGGAGCAGGTATTCCCGGACTTCGTGACCGATGCGCCGGTGGAACGGCGCATCACCCGAAACGTTCTGAGTTTCCTGTCTCCGGCGTCCTCGGTGAATATCGACTACTGGGACGAGCGACTGGCATCGCCGGTCAACGCCGTGACAGTGCTGCGTGCCAGGCTGGACGCCTGGTTGTCTGCACAGTGCGAGGCAGCCGGGGTGATGGTGATGCCCGGCGTCCGTGTTGATGCGCTCATCATGAGCGGCGACCAGGTGGTTGGCGTGACCGCCGGTGAGGACGAGCTGCGGGCTCATGTGGTCATCGCCGCGGACGGGGTCAACTCCTTCATCGCCCAGCAGGCAGGGATTCGCGCCAAGGAGCCGATGAAGCATCTCGCCGTCGGGGTCAAGTCCGTGATCCGCCTCCCGCGCGAGGTGATCGAGCAACGCTTCCACCTGACCGGCGACGAAGGGGTCGCGTATGCGGTCGTGGGCGACTGCACGCAGTCCGTGGCCGGCGGCGGGTTCCTCTATACGAACGTCGACTCGGTGTCGATCGGCGTCGTCCTTCGCCTCGACGACCTCGCCGCGAAGGGCCTGTCCTCCTCCGAGGTCCACGACCACTTCCTGGCGCATCCAGCCATTGCGCCGTTCCTGGCGGACGGCGAGCTTCTCGAGTACGGCTGCCACCTGACGATCGAGGACGGCCCGCAGATGGTCACCCACGACCTGACCCGGCCAGGCCTCCTCATCGTCGGAGACGCCGCAGGCTTCACTTTGAACACCGGCTTGACCATCCGCGGGATGGATCTCGCTGCAGGCAGCGCGATCGCGGCCGCCACAACGGCGAACAAGGCGTTGGATACCGGGGACTTCAGCCTCGCCAGCATGGAGGGTTACCGGGCCGAGCTCGGCAAGACCTTCGTGGGGGCCGACATGAAGACGTACGATCGGGCCCCGGCGTTCCTGGAGAACCCCCTGATGTATGGCGAGGTCGGTCAGCTGCTGAGTGACGTGTTGTACGGCGTGTTCAATCACGACCTGACGCCCCGGAAACATCTGATCGCGACCGCGTTGAAGGCACTCAAGAAGTCCCCCATGACGATCATCCAGATGGCGAAGCTTGCCGTCGCGGCAGTAAGGGCGTTGTGACCATGGCTCAGTTCGGCAGTGTCACGGAGCGACTGGCCAACAACCACTTCGAACCCGACGACGAGGAATCCCACATCGAGGTCGACCAGGCCGCCGCCCGAGCGGCCGGCGTGGGCCCCCTGCTGGTGCGCATCTGCCCCGCGCACGTCTACTCGATGGGGGAGGACGGCTCGATCGGCGTCACCCATGCGGCGTGCCTTGAGTGCGGCACCTGCCTGGCGGTCGCCCCGCCCGGCACCCTACGCTGGCACTACCCTCGCGGCGGGTTCGGCGTCACCTACAGAGAGGGCTGAACCGCCCT
>PMLO01000147.1:5595-12939 GCA_003158895.1 Propionibacteriaceae bacterium | reverse complement strand
GCCGGTCATGGTCGAGGACCCGAAGTACGCCTGGCCCGCGCAGCTCACGGTCGGCGCCGACGGCCAGGGCAACTCGAACGAGCACATCAAGCACATCATGGGCGAGTCGATGGAGGCTCTGATCCATCACTTCAAGACGGTCACCGAGGGCTTCCGGGTGCCTGCCGGTCAGGCGTACGCCGCGATCGAGTCGCCGAAGGGCGAGCTGGGCTGCCATGTCGTCTCCGACGGCGGTACGCGCCCGTACCGGGTCCACATGCGAGACCCAGGGTTCAACCATCTGCAGGCGGCGCCGGCGATGTGCGAGGGAGCGATGATCTCCGACGTCGTGGTGGCCGTGGCCAGCCTCGACCCGGTCCTGGGAGGAGTCGACCGATGAGCGGTCACGAGTTCACGTCCTACTTCCCTGACTCCGGGTCCGTCGACCTCGAGGACCAGTCGACGAGCATCGACGAGACCACGTACGCAGAGCTGCGCGAACTGGCGAGCCGGTACCCGCAGCCGCGGTCCGCGCTGCTGCCGATGCTCCACCTGGTGCAGTCGGTCGACGGCCGGATCTCACCGAAGGGCATCGAGGCGTGCGCCGAGGTGCTCGGCATCACGACCGCACAGGTGTCGGGCGTCGCGACGTTCTACACCATGTACAAGCGGCGTCCCGCCGGTCAGCACCACGTCGGAGTCTGTACGACCGCGCTGTGCGCCGTGATGGGCGGCGACGTGCTGCTGGAGACGGCGTCGAAGCACCTCGGCATCGGCGTGGACGAGACGACGCCCGACGGCAAGATCTCGCTCGAGCGCATCGAGTGCAACGCGGCCTGCGACTTCGCCCCGGTGATGATGGTCAACTGGGAGTTCATGGACGACATGACCCCCGAGAAGGCGATCGTCCTGCTCGACGACCTGAGGGCTGGCCAGGAGGTGCACTCCACGCGTGGTGCGACCCTGACGAGCTGGCGCGAGGCCGAGCGCGTACTCGCCGGTTTCCCCGACGGCCGCGCCGACGAGGGCCCCAGCGCGGGCGCTCAGTCGCTGCTCGGTCTTCGCATCGCGGAGTCCAACGGCTGGTCGGCCCCGAGCGACACGAGCACATCGAAGCCCAAGGCGATGTCGTCGGCGACCACCAAGGCACCGAACGAGCCGGCAGCACAGGCCCAGGAAGCGGCCGCCGGAGTCGAGGAGACCCCGGAGGCCAAGGTTCCGCCCAAGCAACGCCGCAAGGCCACGAAGCCGGGAGAGGAGACCGCGAAGTGACCGCCGTCCTTACGCCCGTCCTCAGCAAGAACTGGGCCGATGCGAAGTCCTGGACGCTCGCCGCGTACGAGAAGACCGGCGGCTACAACGCGCTCCGCAAGGCGCTGGCGATGACCCCCGACGATGTCACGACCGAGGTCAAGGACTCCGGTCTGCGCGGCCGTGGTGGCGCAGGCTTCCCGACCGGCATGAAGTGGAGCTTCGTCCCCAAGGACAACCCGAACCCGAGATACCTCGTCGTCAACGCCGACGAGTCGGAGCCGGGCACCTGCAAGGACATCCCACTGATGATGGCCACGCCGCACACGCTGGTCGAGGGCATCATCATCTCCTCGTACGCGATCGGCGTGCACACCGCGTTCATCTACATCCGCGGCGAGGTGCTGCACGTGGTCCGTCGCATCCAGCAGGCCGTGCAGCAGGCACGTGACGCCGGCTACCTCGGGACCAATATCCTCGGGAGCGGCTTCGACCTCGAGATCGTCGTCCACGCCGGCGCCGGTGCGTACATCTGTGGCGAGGAAACCGCGCTGCTCGACTCGCTCGAGGGCCGCCGCGGCCAGCCCCGCCTGCGTCCTCCGTTCCCCGCCATCGCCGGGTTGTACGCGTCGCCGACCGTCATCAACAACGTCGAGACGATCGCGTCCGTACCGAGCATCCTCGCTTACGGCAAGGACTGGTTCGCCTCGATGGGGACGGAGAAGTCCAAGGGCTTCACCCTGTACTCGCTGTCCGGCCATGTGAAGAACCCCGGCCAGTTCGAGGCGCCGCTCGGCATCACGCTGCGGGAGCTGCTCGAGCTCGCCGGCGGCATCCGCGAGGGTCACGAGCTGAAGTTCTTCACGCCGGGCGGCTCGTCCACGCCGATCCTCACCGCCGAACAACTCGACCTGCCCCTCGACTACGAGGGCATGGCCGCTGCCGGCTCGATGCTCGGCACGAAGGCGCTGCAGATCTTCGACGAGACGACCTCCGTCGTACGGACCACGCTCCGCTGGGTCGAGTTCTACAAGCACGAGTCCTGCGGCAAGTGCACCCCGTGCCGCGAGGGCAACTGGTGGCTCGTCCAGATGCTCACCAAGTTCGAGGCCGGCAAGGCACGCGAGGGCGACATCGAGAAGATGCTCGACCTGTGCGACAACATGGGCGGCAAGTCGTTCTGCGCTCTCGCCGACGGCGCCGTCGCGTGTGTCACCAGCGCGGTGAAGCACTTCCGCAGCGAGTTCGAGGCGGGCTACAAGACGCCGGCCTGGGAGCTCCTGCCGTACGAGAACAGCGCACGCTTCTCCGTTCCTGCGACCACGGGAGCCCACGCATGACCGTCACAGGCAAGGACACCAGCGTCGAGCAGGCGGTCGATCAGATCACCCTGACGATCGACGGCATCGAGGTCAGCGTTCCCAAGGGCACACTGGTGATCCGCGCGGCCGAGCGTCTCGGCATCGCGATCCCACGGTTCTGCGACCACCCGCTGCTCGACCCCGTCGGCGCCTGCCGACAGTGCATGGTCGAGGTGCCCGACATGGGCAACGGCCGTGGCATGCCCAAGCCGCAGGCGTCCTGCACGCTCGAGGCGATGCCGGGGATGAAGATCAACACCCAGCTGTCGAGCCCGGTCGCCGCGAAGGCACAAGGCGGGATGCTGGAGCTGCTGCTCATCAACCACCCGNNTGCGACAAGGGCGGCGAGTGCCCGCTGCAGAACCAGGCGATGTCGAACGGCCGCGGCGAGTCCCGGTACGACGGCGTCAAGCGCACGTTCCCGAAGCCGGTGCCGATCTCGGCGCAGGTCCTGCTGGACCGCGAACGCTGCGTGCTGTGCGCACGGTGCACGCGCTTCTCCGAGCAGATCTCGGGGGACCCGTTCATCGCGCTCGTCGAGCGTGGCGCGCTGCAGCAGGTGGGCCTGTACGCGGAGCACCCGTACGACTCGTACTTCTCGGGCAACGTCATCCAGATCTGTCCCGTGGGCGCCCTGACCAGTGCCGACTACCGGTTCCAGTCCCGCCCGTTCGACCTCGTCTCCACGACGACCGCGTGCGAGCACTGCGCGGCCGGCTGCGAGCTGCGGTCCGACCACCGTCACTACCAGGTGAAGCGCCGACTGGCCGGCAACGCTCCCGAGGTCAACGAGGAGTGGAACTGCGACATCGGCCGTTTCGCCTTCGTGTCCGGGCGGCTCACCGATCGCATGACGATGCCGCTGCTCCGTGAGGACGGCGTGCTCCGTCCGGCCTCGTGGCCCGAGGCGATCGACGCCGCCGTCGCGGGACTGACCGCTGCGGGCAGCCACGTGGGCGTCCTCACCGGCGGCCGNNTACGCGTACCAGCGCTTCGCCCGAGCGGTTCTCGGCACGAACAACGTCGACTTCCGGGCACGTTCCGCATCGGCCGAGGAAGAGCAGTTCCTCGCCGCGACCGTTGCGGGCGGGCGAGGCGGGACGTTGGTCACGTACGCCGATCTCGAACGTGCGGGCAAGGTCGTCCTCGTGGGCTTNNGGAGGAGAGCCCGATCGTCTTCCTCCGGTTGCGCAAGGCCGTGCGGAAGCGCAAGCTCGCCGTCGTCGCCGTGGCCCCGCTGCTGAGCAGCGGCAGCGCGAAGCTGTCCGCCACCCTCGTACCGACGGCTCCTGGCGCTGAGGTCACTGCACTCGCCGACCTCGCGGACGTCGACGCCGGCACGGTGGTGCTGCTCGGTGAGCGGCTCGCCGCCGTACCGGGTGCCCTCTCGGCCGCTGTTGCGCTCGCGGATCGTACGGGCGCGAGGCTGGCCTGGATCCCGCGTCGGGCGGGTGAGGTCGGCGCGATCACCGCCGGCTGCCTGCCCAGCCTGCTGCCGGGCGGTCGCCTCGTCTCCGACGGCATCGCCCGCGTCGACACCGGCTCCGCATGGGGCGTCGAATCCCTTCCGTCAGAGCCCGGGCTCGACGTCAACGGGATGCTGGTCGCGGCCTCCGACGAGACGCTCAAGGCCCTGGTGGTCGCGGGCGCCGAGATCGGCGACTTCGCCGACCCGGTGGGCGCGCGGGACGCGTTCGAGCACGTGGGCTTCCTCGTGAGCATCGAGAACCGCCTGTCCGACATCGCCGCCTGTGCGGACGTGATCTTCCCGGCCGCCTTGGTGGAGGAGCAGTCCGGCACGTTCTACAACTGGGAGCACCGGCCGCGTCCGGTCGCCCGGGTCAACAAGACCCTCCGCTCGCCGATGACCGACATCCGCGTGCTGGCCGCGTTGGCTGACGCGATGGGTTCAGACCTCGGCGTACGGTCCGCTGCTCAGGCAGCCGCGGAGCTCGCGGAGCTGAGCGATTGGGACGGCGCCCGCGCCGAGGCGCCGGCATTCCCGGCCGCCGACGACGCGATCACCCCCGACGGTTTCCGCCTCGCGACGTGGCGTGAGCTCATCGACGACTCCCGTCGCAACGACGGGGCCGAAGAGCTGCTCGCGACCGCGAAACCGCCCGTGGCGAGACTCTCCGCCTCGACCGCCGTACAGGTCGGCGTCGCCGAGGGTGGCACGGTCACCGTCGGTACGGCGCGTGGCGAACTCACGTACGACGCGGTCATCGACGACTCGGTCGTCGACGGCGTCGTGTGGATCCCCTCCCGGGCATCGGGACGAAACGTCGCGGAGACGCTCGGCGCGCGCGCCGGCGACCCTGTGACTGCCAAGGAAGGAGGACGCCCATGACGGTCTTCGGAAGCGACCCGTGGTGGATTGTCCTGATCAAGGTCGTCTTCGTCTTCGTGTTCCTGCTCGCCATCACGATCTTCAACGTGTGGTACGAGCGGCGGCTCGTCGGCAAGATGCAGCAGCGCAAGGGCCCGATCATGAACGGCCCGTTCGGTCTCGGCCAGGCCCTCGCCGACGGTCTCAAGCTGATGTTCAAGGAGGACTTCCGTCCGACCGGCACCGACAAGTGGGTGTTCAACATCGCCCCGCTGCTGACCGGCATCGCCGCGTTCACCGGCTGGTCGGTGATCCCGCTCGCCGGCGAGGTCAACATGTTCGGCGTCCAGACCCGCCTGCAGCTGACGGACATGCCCGTCGCGGTGCTGTTCATCCTGGCCATCGCGTCGGTCGGCATCTACGGCATCGTTCTCGCAGGGTGGGCCTCCACGTCGACGTACTCCCTGCTCGGCGGCATCCGCTCCACCGCCCAGATGATCAGCTACGAGATCTCGATGGGCCTCGCCCTGGTCGCGGTGTTCCTCACCGCGAGCTCGATGTCGACGATCGACATCGTGGAGAGCCAGGCGACCACGTTCGGCGGTCCGGTGAGCTTCCTCCACATCCCGCAGTGGTACGCCCTGCTGCTGATCCCCAGTGCGGTCGTCTACTGCATCGCGATGGTCGCCGAGACCAACCGCGCCCCGTTCGACCTCGTGGAGTGCGAGCAGGAGCTGGTCTCCGGCTTCCTCACCGACTACTCGGGCTTCCGGTACGCGATCTACTTCCTCGCCGAGTACATCAACATGGCGACGGTCTCCGCGGTCGCGACGACGCTGTTCTTCGGCGGCTACCGCGCCCCGTGGCCGATCCCGTGGATCATCTCGATCAACCCGTCGGCCCTGTCGTGGCTCGACTCGGGTTGGATGGGTCTGTTCTGGTTCACGGTCAAGCTGCTGATCTTCATCGGTCTGTTCGTATGGCTGCGCGGCACGCTGCCGCGGTTCCGCTACGACCAGTTCATGGATCTCGGATGGAAGGTGCTCATCCCGGTCTCGGTCGCGTGGATCGTCCTCGTCAGCGGGGTCCGCGTCCTGCAGTCGCACAACGTTCTGAGCCCGGCCGTCGCGGGCGGCGGCGTCGCCGTCGTCCTCGTGCTGCTCCTGGCCTACCTGGCGTGGGACTGGCGTCGCGGCGGTGACGACGAGGAGCTGTCGGAGACGAGCCGGACACCGCTGTACGAGACGGGTGAGTTCGACCCGTTCGCCGGTGGCTATCCCGTACCGCCCATGCCAGGGCAGGTGCTGCCTGAGCTTGTCGGCGTGCTCCGCGCGTCGGCCACGGAGGCGGCTGCGCCCGACTCCGTACCCGAGCCCGATAAGGAGGACGCCTGATGGGCCTGTTCGACCAGTGGGCCGGCTTCGGCGTGACCTTCATGACGATGTTCCGCCCGACCTTCACCCAGGGCTACCCCGAGGGGTGGGGCAACAAGAAGAAGGCGAAGGAGAAGGTCACCGCGCCGCGCTTCCACGGACGCCACCAGCTGAACCGCTGGCCAGACGGCCTGGAGAAGTGCGTGGGCTGCGAACTGTGCGCGTGGGCGTGCCCCGCGGACGCGATCTACGTCGAGGGCAGCCAGAACACCGACGACGAGCGCTTCTCGCCCGGTGAACGGTACGGCTCCGTCTACCAGATCAACTACCTGCGTTGCATCTTCTGCGGCATGTGCATCGAGGCGTGCCCGACACGGGCGCTCACGATGACCAACGAGTTCAAGCTCGCCGACTACTCCCGGGCCAACCTCATCTTCACCAAGGAGGACCTGCTCGCGCCGCTGCTGCCTGGCATGGAGCAGCCGCCGCATCCGCGTCGCCTCGGCGACGACGAGCAGCAGTACTTCCTCGGGTTGCCCCCGACGGGTCAGTCGGACCTGCGCACCTGGACGACGGATAAGGAGGCGACGTCATGACGACGTTGCTCGTACCGCTCGTGACGGGTGGCGCCGTCGCGTTCTGGATCTGCGGGCCGATCATGGTGGCCGCTGCGCTCGCCATGATCCTGTTCCGCAAGGCGGTGTACTCGGCGCTCTCGCTGGCGTTGGTCATGGTCAACCTGGCCATCATCTACGCCTCCCAGGACGCACCGTTCCTGTTCGCCGTACAGATCATCGTCTACACCGGCGCGATCATGATGCTGTTCCTGTTCGTCGTCATGCTGGTCGGCGTCGACAACACCGAGTCCATGGTCGAGAAGGTCCAGGGCCACACAGTCGCGTCGGTCCTCGCGGCCGTCGGCGCCTTCATCCTCCTCGCGTCCTTCGTGGGCAGCAGCCTCGTCCCGGGTGCGGTCGGTCTCGATGGTGCCAATGCGCAGTACGGCGGCAACGTGCAGGGCCTCGCGGCGCTGCTGTTCGGCAAGTACGTG
>PMLO01000147.1:0-5590 GCA_003158895.1 Propionibacteriaceae bacterium | reverse complement strand
GACCCAGCTCCGGCGTGTACGCGCGTCACAACTCGATCACCTCACCTGCCCTGCTGCCCGACGGTACGGTCTCGGAGGACTCCGTGTCCCCGGTGCTCGTGCAGCGCAGCGGGCTGGCTGACGCGGAGTCGCTCGGCGCACCGGCCAAGAAGGCTTTCGCGGCGCTCGACACGACGCAGGGCGCAGACGAGGAGGAGTTGTGAACCCCAACTACTACGTGGTGCTGGCGGCCATCCTGTTCGCGATCGGGATCGTCGGCTTCCTTGTCCGCAAGAACGCCCTCGTGCTGTTCATGTCGGTCGAGCTCATGCTCAACGCGTGCAACCTGCTGCTCGTGAGCTTCAGCCGGGTGCACGGCAACCTCGACGGCCAGGTCGCGTCCTTCTTCGTCATGGTCGTGGCGGCCGCTGAGGTCGTCGTCGGGCTGTCGATCATCGTCATGATCTATCGCGTGCGGCATTCGGCGAACGTCGACAACGAGAACCTGCTCAGGTACTAGGGGATACGGTGACTCTGCTCGAAGGTCTGACGCCGGTGGCCGCCACCGGTCTGTTCCCGCTCGCCTGGCTGATGATCGCCATCCCGCTGGTCTCCGCGGGACTCTTCCTCGTGCTCGGCAAGGTGACGGACTCGTTCGCTCACTACGTCGCGACACTGGCGCCGATCGCATCCTTCATCGTGGCGGTCGCCCTGTTCGCCGACCTGCTCGGCCGGCCTGAGGCGCAGCGCGCCGTCTCCGTCCCGCTGTACACCTGGATCACGACCGGCTCGTGGACGATCAACGTGGGCCTGCTCATCGACCCGCTGTCGATCCTGTTCGCACTGCTCGTCACCGGCGTCGGAAGCCTCATCCACGTGTACTCGATCGGGTACATGGCGCACGATCCGGGTCGGCGCAGGTTCTTCGCGTACCTCAACCTGTTCATCGCGGCCATGCTCGTACTCGTCCTCGCGGACAACTACGCCGTGCTGTTCGTCGGCTGGGAGGGCGTCGGCCTCGCCTCGTACCTGCTCATCTCGTTCTGGCAGCACAAGCCCACCGCGGCCACGGCCGGCAAGAAGGCGTTCGTCGTCAACCGCGTCGGCGACCTCGGCCTGACGATGGCGATCTTCACGATGCTCGCGTTCTTCGGCTCGAGCTCGTTCGAGGCCGTCAACGCGGGTGCCTCGAAGATGTCGCCCGCCTGGGTGACGCTGCTGGGTCTGCTGCTGCTCGTCGGTGCCTGCGGCAAGTCCGCGCAGGTGCCCTTGCAATCCTGGCTGCTTGACGCGATGGAGGGCCCCACCCCGGTGTCGGCCCTCATCCATGCCGCCACCATGGTCACGGCCGGCGTGTACCTGGTCGTACGGTCGCACGCCGTGTACGCCGAGACCTCGACCGCGGCGCTGGCCGTCGCGATCGTCGGTACGGTCACGCTCCTCGCCGGCGCCTGGATCGGCACGAGCAAGGACGACATCAAGAAAGTCCTCGCCGGCTCGACGATGTCGCAGATCGGCTACATGATGCTCGCGGCGGGCATCGGCCCCGTGGCGTACCCCTTCGCGATCTTCCACCTCCTGACGCACGGCTTCTTCAAGGCCAACATGTTCCTCGGCGCCGGCTCGGTGATGCACGGCATGAACGACGACGTGAACATGCGCCACTACGGCGGCCTGGCCAAGGTGATGAAGATCACCTACTACACGTTCCTCATGGGCTATCTGGCGATCATCGGTACGCCGTTCTTCTCGGGCTTCTACTCCAAGGACTCGATCATCGAGGCCGCGTGGGAGAAGCAGCCGGTGCTCGGAGGCCTCGCACTGCTCGCAGCCGGCGTCACCGCGTTCTACATGACCCGTCTGATGTTCATGACGTTCTGGTCGAGCAAGCGCTGGCAGGACGGCGTGCATCCGCACGAGTCGCCCGCCGTCATGTGGGTGCCGCTCGTGCTGCTCGCCATCCCGTCGGTCGTCGCAGGCATGGTGATGAACGCGTGGATCGCCGGCTGGCTCGCGCCTGCCGTCAACGGCGAGGTGCCGCTCAACCCGTCCTGGTTGCCGCACATCACGGTCATCGGCGTGGTCACGCTGGCGGTCGTCATCGCGGGCGTCGGGGTCGCGTACCTCGTCTTCGGTCGCACGAGCATCCCCGAGTCGGTCCCGTACACGCGCAACGTGTTCACGATCATCGGACGCCACGACCTGTACGGGGACGCGTTCAACGAAGCGGTCTTCATGAAGCCGGGGGAGGCGCTGACCCGTGGGGTGGTCGCGCTCGATACGAGCGTCGTCGACGGTGCGGTGCGGGGCAGTGGTGCCCTGACCCTCGGCCTCGGTGGAGGCCTTCGCAAGCTGCAGAACGGGTACGTCAGGTCCTACGGCCTGACGATGATCGTCGGCGTCATTGTCGTGGGTCTCGCCCTCGTCATCGGCCGGCTGGTCTGAAAGGAGGGGTGAGATGCTGACGATCCTTGCGCTGCTGCCGCTTGTCGGTGGGGTGGTCGTGTGGTTCCTGCGCGGAAGCACGGCCCGCTACGTCGGGCTGGCGATCGCACTGGTCACGTTCGTGTACTCGATCATCGTCGCCGCAGTACATCTCGGTGGCGCCGATCTCAGCGAGCACCAGGTGTGGATCAAGGCCTTCGGCGCGTACTACGCGCTCGGCCTCGACGGCATGGGCCTGCTCATGGTCCTGCTCACCACGCTGCTCGTACCGGTGGTGCTGCTCGCCGAGCAGCGTACCGAGACCGACGGCAGCCGGTGGGGCGGCCAGGTGTGGACGGCCCTCGTGCTCATCCTCGAGTCGCTGAGCCTGTACGTGTTCATGGCGACCGACGTGCTGCTGTTCTACATCTTCTTCGAGGCGACGCTCATCCCGATGTACTTCCTCATCGCGGGCTGGGGCGGTCCGAAGCGGGCCAAGGCCGCGGTGAAGTTCCTCCTGTTCTCGCTGGCCGGCGGACTGGTCCTGCTGTTCAGCGTCATCGGCCTCGGCGTCTCGTTCGCCAACCAGGGCGCCCCCAGCTACCTGATCGAGGACCTCGTCAAGCTCAACGTGTCCCCGAACACCCAGATGCTGCTGTTCCTCGGCTTCTTCATCGCGTTCGCGATCAAGGCGCCTATGTTCCCTGTACACACCTGGCTGCCGGACACCGCCGAACAGGCGACTCCTGGCACGTCGACGCTGCTGGTCGGCATCCTCGACAAGATCNNCTCGCCGCGATCGGCCAGAAGAACATGCTCCGCCTCGTCGCGTTCACCTCGGTCAGCCACTTCGGCTTCATGGTGCTCGGCATCTTCGCGCTGACCACCCAGTCGATCTCCGGGACGATCTTCTACATGGTCAACCACGGCTTCTCGACGGCTGTGCTGTTCCTCGTCGTGGGCTACCTGGCCAAGCGGCGCGGCTCGGTGGAGATCCCCGCCTTCGGCGGTGTGTTCCAGGTCGCGCCCGTCATGGCCGGGATGCTGCTGCTCGGCGGCCTCGCCTCGCTGTCGCTGCCCGGCATGGGCAGCTTCGTCGGCGAGTTCCTCGTGCTCGCGGGCACGTGGAGCCGGTACCCGATCATCGCCGCGGTCGGCACGCTCGGTACGGTCCTGGCCGCTCTGTACATCCTGATCATGTACCAGCGCACGATGACCGGACCGGTCACGGATCAGACCAGGGAGCACTTCACGGGCGACGCCACCTGGCGCGAGCGTCTCGCGGTCGCACCCGTGATCCTTGCGCTGCTGGTGCTCGGCTTCTTCCCGAAGCCGGTGCTCGACATCACCGACCAGGTGGCGAAGCAGGCCATGACCACGCTGAACGTCAGCGACCCGGCCCCGATTGTTGGGCAAGGAAGGTAGACGATGACCACCCTTCTGGAGATCGCGGCTCCGACGATCGAGTACCGCCTGCTCGGTCCGGTGCTGATCGTCTTCGTCGGCGCCTGCCTCGGCGTACTCATCGAGGCGCTGGTACCGCGGCACCTGCGTGACGAGGGCCAGCTCATCGTCACGAGCGTGTCCCTGCTCGGCGCGCTGTTCGTCCTGTGGCGGACCTGGGGCCCGGACTGGCGCGCCGTGGGTGCCATGGGCGCGGTGTCGGTCGACGGCCCGACGCAGATCATCTGGCTCCTGATCCTCGTCTTCGCGCTGCTCTCGACGCTGCTGTTCGCCGAGCGCAAGCTGGGCGGGGGAGTGACGAGCTTCACCCCGATGGCGGCGGCCGTACCGAACTCGCCGCTCGAGCGTGACGCCGCTGCGGCACGGGTCGAGCACACCGAGGTCTTCCCGCTGCTGCTCTTCGCGGTGACCGGCATGCTGCTGTTCCCGGCGGCCAACGACCTGCTGACGATGTTCGTGGCGCTCGAGATCCTGTCCCTGCCGCTGTACCTGCTCAGCGGACTCGCCCGCTACCGCCGCCTGCTCAGCCACGAAGCCGCGATGAAGTACTTCCTGCTGGGCGCGCTGTCGAGCGCGATCTTCCTGTTCGGCGCTGCGTTGCTGTACGGCTACTCGGGGTCGTTCACGTTCGGCGCCATCGACGCGGCCGTCGCGACGCCGAGCGAGCACGACACGTTGCTCGTCGCCGGCATGGTGATGTTGATCGTCGGTCTGCTGTTCAAGCTCGGTGCCGTCCCGTTCCACTCGTGGACGCCCGACGTGTACCAGGGCGCTCCGACCCCCGTCACCGCGTTCATGGCGGTGTGTACGAAGCTGGCGGCGATCGGTGCGCTGCTCCGCCTGCTGTACGTCGCGCTCGGTGGCAGCCGCTGGGAGTGGCAGCCGGTCATTGCGGGGATCTCGATCCTCACCATGCTGGTCGGCGCGGTGCTGGCGATCGTGGCGAAGGACATCAAGCGACTCCTCGCGTACTCGTCGGTCACCCACGCCGGCTTCCTGCTGACCGCCATCGTCGGCGCCTCGACCGCGACCACCGGTCTTCCGGCCGGCCAGGTCGGCAGCGCCGCCGCGATCGCCATCTACATGGCCGCGTACGGTTTCGCGACCATGGGCGCCTTCGGCATCGTGATGATGGTCCGTGGCGCTGCGGGTGAGCGGAACGACCTCGCGGCCTGGCAGGGGCTCGGCAAGAAGCACCCCTGGATCGCCACTGCCATGACGCTGTTCATGCTGAGCTTCGCGGGCATCCCGGGGACAGCCGGCTTCATCGGCAAGTGGGCCGTCTTCAGCGCTGCGTGGCGCGGCGGCTACTGGTGGCTGGTGCTCGTGGCCGTGATCATGAGCCTGGTCGCGGTGTACTTCTACCTTCGTGTCGTGGTCATCATGTTCTTCACCGAGCCGGATCCAGAGATCGGTGACGTTCACGTCGCCCTCCCTGGGCTCGGTACGACGGTTGTCATCGCTTTGGGTGCGGTGATGACGGTGCTTCTCGGTATCCTGCCGGGATGGGTTGTGGATCTGGCGACGTCGGCTTCGCAGCTGCTGAGGTGACGGTGGATTCGGAGGCGGCCGACGAGGCGCTGTCCGAGTGGGTCAAGGGCCTGCTCGCGACGATCGAGGACAGGCTGCTCGTCGCGGCCAGTGCTCGCACCGAGTTCGTTACTGAGGTCGCCCGTCACATCACCCGGGCCGGCGGCAAGCGGTTCCGGCCGATGCTGGTGGC
>PMLO01000047.1:7082-8642 GCA_003158895.1 Propionibacteriaceae bacterium | reverse complement strand
AGGCGAGTCGTCCAACGGGTCGAGGATGGCTTCTAGCCATGCAGTGACCTCCCACGTCTGGACGACTCCACCAGTGACGAACGGGTCGGCCTCTGCGAACCGTTCCGCGGCTTCTCGCGCGGTGAAGACTGCCAGCGCGCCATCAGCAGGGTTCTCCATGGGTCCGATGGCCACCAGTGTTCCCTCGGACTGAAAGGCGGACCAATGATTGCGGTGCGCGGGGAAGAGCTCACGGATCCTTGCGATGTCCACCTGAGGTGCCATCACGTACCGAAGTAGGTACTTCACGATCACTCCTGTATCGCACGCTGGACAGGTCTGCACTCTAGCCGCTGTCCAGAACATCCGAGTTGACGTGCTCAATGCCGCGGATCGTTCGCTGGGGAGGGTTGCACCGCTATCTTCGCCAGGGTGACTATCGATCGCTCCGTCATTCGGGTGAAGGCAATGCTCATCGCGCCGAATGCGGATCTCAGCGCCCATGCAGTCAGCCTCAATGCCCCGACAGCAGAGAATCCGCACGGGTACCACCGCCTCATCGGCGGAACGGTGGAGCTTGGCGAAACGCACCGCAAGACGATCGAGCGCGAGGTGGATGAGGAGCTCGGCGCCACGATTCAGGACCTCACTCTCGTCACCGTTGTCGAGAACATCTTCCGGATCGATGGTGTTCTCGGCCACGAGGTCGTCTTCGTCTACACAGGGCGCCTTGATCCTGCGCCGGCGGCCGGCGGGGCCACGTTGACTGAGAGCGACGGAAGCGTCGTTCCGATCGTTTGGCGCTCATTCAACGACGACAGCGAGTCCCTGCCGCTGTATCCGGGCGCCGTCGAACCGTGGGTGCGAAGCATTGCCGGGCTGAATGGGAAGGGCGTCGGGTGACGATGGAGCTCACGGCCTCGAGCAGAGTCAGGTGACCCTGGGACTAGGAGTTCGGAAGGATTTCTCGACCCACCTGTCCCATTGCTACGCCAAACTCGGTGTCACCGGCCGCGAGGGAATCGCCGAGCTGCTCTGCACCAGCAGGCCTTGGGTGTGACGGGCTGTGGCGACGACTGCTCGGGCGCCTCAGACACGCCCGACGCTGGTCTTGGCCTGGGCCACGACGGCGGCCGTGGTCGCGGGTTTGGCGTTCTTGAGGGCGATGTCCCCTATGTCAACGAATGTGGTGCCCTTGAGCACGAAGATCGCCGTCATCGTGTTGTTGACGCCATTGATCGTGGCGCTCCCCACGAACACCGCCGCCTGGTCACCGATGCCCGGCACCGAGGTGGAAGTGAATGCGATTCCTGCCGCTTGCACCTCCTGCTGCAGGCTGGCCTTGTCGGCATTCCATGTGGCTTGCGCCTGGTCGGGTGTTGCGGCTTGCGCAAGGATCACGAACGCCTCCGTCGAGCCGGATGTGTAGCCGCACTTCATGGCGCCCCCTGTCTTATAGGGCTGCTTGACCCCGGCGGGCATCGGCACGCCGGCCAGCGTGCTGGCTTCTGACTGCGTCATGACCTGGCACGGGTCCGTCATCACCTGGACCGCCGAGGCGGAAGGCGCCGCGGTCGTCGA
>PMLO01000047.1:0-7059 GCA_003158895.1 Propionibacteriaceae bacterium | reverse complement strand
ACGTTAAGAGGCTGGAGCCCCTCGGGCCCGCCGTCAACGGTGAGTCCTATCTTGCGCTGACGGGAGATGGAGCGCAACCGTACCGGTCACGTATGTCCGGATCGTCGTGCGCAGCCCTGGACAAGCAACTGGGGGAGGGCTTGCGCGCGGAAAACTGTGCACTGGCACGGTGATCTCGTCCACAGCGACTCCTGTGACGCCCTGATGTGGTGTCGTACCAACGAGACGAAGCCACAGATTCGGTTGCGAATGCTGGCTTGCGGGCAGCGAGGTGAGCTCGCGTTCGGCAGGGCCGTGTTGGTGCGCATCGCCATGTTGTGGTGCTGTGCCCGATCCGGGCTTGGACTTCGGCGAGGTTGCTCTCAGGTCGGTGGCCCGCGGGACTGTGGTGGTGTTCATCAGTGCTCCTCTTGTGGGGAGACCCTGGGGAATTGCATGGAGATTGCGGATTCCGGATGAGTTTGCGGGACTCGTCTTCCCAGGCTGACAGCCGACGGCCGAGCTCGGTCTTGAACGGTGTCGGCTCGTTCCCGTACACCGCGTACCGCTGGCCGAGGCGTCCCCGGTCGGGTCGGGCGGCAATCACCCTCACCTCGCCGCCCGCCGACTCCAAGTCCCTGGCCACATTCGCTTCCTGCTGGGGGTGGGGATGCGCGCTGGGTTGATGGGTCGGCAGCTGGTCGAGACGGTGATCGTGGTAGTGCATTCGCCATCGCCGTCGCCGACCGCATGCCGGCCGCCGAAGACCGCTAAACAATGAACCGCCATGTACACCGTTCATCGGACATACAGTCCCGGAGGTTCCGCCGCGCCTGTGTCTTGGCAGGCAAGGTCACGAACCGAGGTGAATGTTGAGGGGGTTCACATGTTCACGTCCCGTCGGTCTTGATGGTGTTAGCGTCCGCAGGAGCACGATCTTGGACCTCATGGTCTTGGGCAAGTGCTGCGGAGGGGGACGGGATGGGCGCAGCGGGGTTGTGCACGCGTGCGAAGGCCAGGACGGTCGTGCGTGTTGGGGATGTGGCCGAGGTACTGGCCGTGCTCGACCAGACCGCCGCGCGGCCAGGCACCGCATGAGCCGGCCACTGGAGTGCTATGCGGGGATGAGTGTGCTGGTGGTCGATGACAACCCCGGCAACGTCGCGTTCCTGCAGCAGTTGCTGATCCGACAGGGCCTCGAGCGCGTGTACACCGAGACCGACTCGCGGAAGGTGCAGCGCCTGCTCGCCAAGTGCAAGCCCGACCTCGTGCTGCTCGCCCTGCGGATGTCCCACGTCGACGGCTTCGCGGTGCTGGCCCAGATCCGGAAGTATGCGGCCGGCGGCTACTTGCCTGTGATGGTTCTCACCGGGGACACAACCACGGTCTCTCGCAACCGGGCCCTGGTCGAGGGCGCGCAGGACTTCCTGACCAAACCGGTCGACGCCACCGAGGTGGTCCTGAGAATCGCCAACCTGCTGCAGACCCGCCAGCTCTACGCCACCCTGCGCTACCTCACCGCCGTTCAAACTCAGCCGGGCGGCGAGCGCGCCGAGGGCCTTGACCGTATTCAAGCGGTTCTGCAGGACAGGACCCTCACCCACGTCTTCCAATCCATCCAAGACCTGAACACCGGAGCCACCGTCGGGCACGAGGCCTTGTCCCGGTTCCCCGACCCCACCCTTGGCGGCCCTGGCCGGTGGTTCGCGGACGCCTTCAACGTAGGACTCGGGGTCGACCTGGAATGGCTGGCCGCTACCTCGGCGGTGACCTACTTCGACACTGCGCCCCCGGAAATGTTCCTGACTGTGAACATGTCCCCGGCCACGGTGATGCACCTCGTGGAGAACGAGTTGTGCCCGCCTGCCCTGTGGCCCCGGATCGTGATCGAGCTCACCGAACAAGTCCCGGTCGAGGACTACCCGGCCCTGCAACGAGCCCTGGCCCCGATGCGTTCGCAAGGTGCCCGTCTGTCCGCAGACGACCTTGGCTCTGGCTACGCCGGGTTTCGGCACCTGCTCCGGCTCCAGCCAGACATCATCAAGCTCGACATCTCTCTGATCGCCGGCATCAACCGCAACCATGAACAGCAAGCCCTGACCCGAGCTCTGCTTGCCTTCGCCTACGAAGTCGGGGCCAAAGTCATCGCCGAGGGCATCGAAGAACCCGCCGAACTCCGCACACTGCAAGACCTCGGTGTCCCGTGGGGACAGGGCTACCTGATCGGCCGCCCCGCCCCGCTACCAATGCCTTGGTCGGCCGTGGATGCCATCGCCCGCCCGGAAGCCGACGCGACCCGGGCCTGCCCTGACGTGAATCTGCTGCCACGTCCGATCTGACTGAGGCGCATGCCTAGTCCAGAGCTGTGTGAGTCCGACGCCTCATGCACGCTCTGTACGGTTCGCATTCGCCGGTTGGCACAGCCGAAGCAGGACTGACGGGGACCATGAGGGCCGCGTCCCAACGGCTCCTTCCAGTGATTGTTGCCTGTCGTTGAGCTCATCCGCGGGGATGTCTGACATGAGGTAGCCCTGGCTCTGGTCACAGATCGGACGCGTCACTCCGGTGTGGGCGCCCGGTGGTCTCCACGCCGTCGGCGACAGGCAAAGCCGAGCTTGTCGCTCTGGATGAGACCTGGGCGAGGGTGCGTGGTCGGTCATCCTGATGATGAAGGAGCGATCGAGCTTCAAGTCGTCGATGGGCAGGTCGCGAGGTAGCTCAAGGAGCTAACCGGCGCCATAGTTGTCCACCGATCTGGACATCACTGTCCTGTCCCGCAACTGGGTCAGCATCGAGCGGGCCCGATCTCGGTCGGTCAACAAGCGCTCCTCGTGACCTCCAGCTGGAGGTCACGAGGCGACTCGTCAGGGCACCAACGCCTCCACACCATCGACTTCGTCGGTGACCGGGTCGATCGTGGGCTGATAGTGAAGAACGAACTGGTCACTGGCCATTGTGACTCGCAACTCGCCCACCATCAGCGGCCTGGCCGCATCGTCGGCGTCGTCAGCAAGGCAGTAGACGTGATGGCCCGTGGATAACGTCTTGGCCTTGTACATGGCGATGTCGGCCTTGCGGAGCAACATACTCAGGTCAAGGCCGTCGTCTGGGGACAACGCAATTCCGATGCTGACGCTGCTGCGCAGCGAGGTGCCCTCGACGAGGAACGGTTCGCCCATGGCCGCGCACAACCTGGCGGCGGCGTTCACGGCTTGGTCGTGCCCGGCATCGTCGAGCAGTACCGCGAACTCGTCGCCGCCCAGGCGGGCCAGCAGGTCGCCGTCGCGCAGATTCTCCCGCAGCCGGGCACCCACCTGGACCAGCAGGTGGTCCCCGGCGCGATGTCCCAGGCTGTCGTTGACTTCCTTGAACTTGTCCAGGTCCAGCATCAGCAAGGCGTGGCTCCGGTGGCGTGGTTCGGCCAGGCGCGTGTGCGCCTCGGCATGCAGGGCACGCCGGTTCGGCAACCCCGTCAGCTGATCGGTGGCGGCGGCGAGCAGTCGTTGGTCCGCTATCCGCGCGAGAAGGCGAACGGCCAGCTCCGAGCGGGCCGCCGCCGCCAGCAAGGTCACCCCGGCCAGGGTCACAGCCAGTGTCGATACGGGCACCCGGGTGCCGACAACAAGCACTCCCAACCCCGCGATGGTGGCCACCGACGAGACCGCCAGGGCCGTCGCGCGGGTCGCCGGGCGTGGCGCCTGCGTTGTGGTCTGCCCGCCCTCGGCGGCACCGTCGACCCACATCGCCATGAGCGCGAGTCCGATCGCCCATCCAGCATCCAGCGGCGTGCCCTGCACATAGGTTTCTGCAGTCACCTGTAGCCCGTAGACCACGTCCGCCGCAGTGAAGGCGAGCAGGCCACAGACCAACAGAGCCCACCGGGTGCCCATGCGAACCCCCCGCAGAGCGGCTATTCCAGCGATGGCGGCGACGAGCACCAAGTCGAACGCTGGCGGGGCCACCGCAACTGCCATCGCCAAAGAAAAGGGGCCCGCTGTTGCGGAGTCCAGAACCGGGTCCAGCACCACTGCCAACACTGCGGCTGCACCAAGGGACCCCACTGCGCAGTCCAGCCACACCGATAGCGCCTGAGCCCGCGCATGGCGGCGAAACGTGACGACCAACGCTGCCAGCAGCAGCGGATAGACCAGCAAATACCCGACATCCGCGGGCGAGGGGAACGGCAGTGACTGGCCACCAATCGTCATGAGGATGTAGTACGTGTCGCCAGCAGCGAACGAGGTAACCCCAGCTGCCGCGAGTAGGACCTCCGGTCCCTGGCGCCCGACCCGGTAGACCGCCAGCCAGCACACCGCCGCAGGCACCCACACGGTCAGCATGCCCAACCAGCCGTCAACGAAGGTACCGAACCACCCTTCCCAGGCCGGGCCCCATCCGAGGCCGTGTATGGCCAGAGCGGCAACGTATGAAGCCCCACACAGCCACATCGCACGTATCAGCCATGCCCGCCAAGCAACGCCTGCGTTCGAGAGCATCACGGCACCAGGTCAAGGTGGCGAGAGACTGGCTGTTTGGCGACGGCGAGGTGGGTCCTTGTGACCAGGACCCGGTCTAGGGCACGCAGTCGGCTGGTGAGATCCACGGACGGGTCGAGGTCGGCCCGGTTGCTCAGCCAGAAGTCGAGCTCGTCGGCAGACATGGGCCTGGACATGAAGTAGCCCTGGGCCTGGTCGCAGCCCAGGTGCCTCAGCTCGGTGAAGACGACGCGGGTCTCCACGCCTTCGGCGACGATGCGCAGACCCAGGCTGTGGGCCAGGGCGATGGTGGAGGCGACCAGGGCGGCACTGCGGGCGTCGTCAGCCATCGGGAAGACGAACGAGCGGTCGAGCTTCAGCTCGTCGATGGGCAGGTCGAGCAGGTAGCTCAGGGAGCTGTAGCCGGTGCCAAAGTCGTCCACCGAGATCTGGACACCACTATCGCGCAGCCGGGCCAGGATTGACCGGGCCCGGTCGCGGTCGGCCATCAAGAACTCTTCGGTGATCTCCAACTGCAGCCCGGACGGCGGGACACCTCGGGCGGCGAGCATCGCGGTGACATGCTCCGGCAGATTGTCGTCGACCAAAGAGCTGGCCGAAAGATTGACCGCGACGGTCATTGGCCGGCCCTGGGCGGCCCAGACCACGACCTGGTCCAGGGCCATCTCCAGCACCACCTGGGTCAACGAGGGCATCAGCCCGAACTTCTCGACCAGGGCCAGGAACGCGTCGGGGTAGAGCAGGCCACGAGTGGGGTGATCCCAGCGCACCAGTGCCTCGACGCTGTGCACGTCGCCGGTATCCAGGTCGATCTTGGGCTGGTAATAGACGACGAGCTGATCGGTAGTCAGTGCGATGCGCAGTTCCTCGACTGTCTGCAGACGGCTGGCGTCGTCGGCGTCATCGTCTCGGCAGTAGACGTGATAGCCAGGCAAGGATCCCTTGGCTTTGTACATGGCCATGTCGGCCTTGCTCAACAAGGTGTCCAGGTCCGGGCCGTCGTCGGGGAACAAGGCGATACCGATACTGACGCTACTGTGCAGCGCGATGTTCTGCAGGGCGAACGGCTCGTCCAGCGCCGCCTGTAGCCTGACGGCGCTATCCACCGCCTCGTCGTGGCCCGCGTCGTCGAGCAGGACCGCGAACTCGTCGCTGCCCAGGCGCGCGAGCAGGTCCCCGTCGCGAAGGTGCTCGCTCAGGCGGGCGCCCACCCGGACCAGCAACTGGTCCCCGACCTGATGGCCGAGGCTGTCGTTGACCTCCTTGAACTTGTCCAGGTCCAGCACCAGCAGGGCCTGGCGCCTCCCTAGCTGCCCGGCGCGGCCCGTCTGCCCTTCAGCGGTCAGCGCCCGCCTGTTCGGTAACCCAGTCAACTCGTCGGTGGTGGCGGCCAGCCGTCGTAGGTCCGCCGAACGCGCAAGGAGGCGAAACGCGAGCTCAGAGCGTGCCCCCGCCGCCAGCAGAGTCACCCCGGCCAGCGCCAATGCCACTTTCGACACAGGCGCCCAGGTGTTGATGAGCAGCACCGCCAATCCCGCAAGGGTGGCCACTGACGATACCGCCAGGGACATCGCACCACCCTCCGATCGCGCCTTGGTGGGTGGCTGGTCGCGGGCAGAGCCGTCGACCCACAACGCCATCAGGGCGAATCCGATGACCCAGGCGGACTGCCACGGCGTACCGTAGACGTAGGTTCCTGAGGCTGTCTGCAGGGAGTAGGTCATGTCGGCCGCGGCGAAGATCGACAGCCCTGCCACCAGCAGCCCCCATCGGCTGCCCATGCGCACGCCCCGCAGCGCAGCGATCCCGGCGACGATAGCTACGAGAAGCAGGTCGCACAGCGGGTATGCGGCCAGTGCCACAGTGGACAGTGACGGAGGACCCGTGAGAGCAGGTGCCAGCAGCGGGTCGAGCACGACTGCCAGCACAGAGGCCGCGCCGAGCGACCCCACGAGAGCGTCCAACCACACCGATGATGCCGCTGTCCCTCGCGCCTGACGCCGCACCGCCACAACCAACGCGGCCGCCATCAAGGTGTAGAACAAGGCAGACCCAACATCTGCGAACGTGGGGAACGGAACAGGCCCGGCTGTGGACTGCAGCCCAACGAAGTACGTGGTTCCGACAGTCCATGACGTCACAGCGGCCGCGGCGAGCAGGATTTCCGGGCGCCGAAGTCCGACCCTATAGACCGCCGTCCAACATAGCGCGGTGGCCACCCAGATTGGCGACATCCCTAACGCGACCGTCACGACCGTGCTCATGTGGATGTCGAGCAGCGCCAGACCGGCCGCACAGACGGACCCGAGCAGCCCGACGCCCATCAACCACAAAAGCCCCGTTCGGAAACTCAAACGCCTGCGCATTGGCACCTCTCACCCCCTGAGTGCGGCAGTGAGGGTGTTTGCAGCGTAGGACGTTGGAGGGGGCATGAGTGCGCCGATGAGAGTCCGTCCATCAGAGGGTGTCGTGCCCGTCACAGTGTTGCTCCGACGTCATTTCCTCCCGGACCGGCGCCGGCCGCCGCGCGGCCGACCCCCTGCGTTTCCGTGACGCTGCGGCCACGCGCGCGCTCCTGGACTAC
>PMLO01000140.1 GCA_003158895.1 Propionibacteriaceae bacterium | reverse complement strand
AAGCGCTGGGCGAGATCAAGGACCCGAGGTCCGTCGAGTGCCTCGCGGCCACCCTGAAGTGGGAGCCGGACTGGGACGAGTTCCGGGCGCTCGCGGTCAAGTGTGTGTGGGCGCTGGCTGCGATCGGTACGGATGAGGCGTGGGCCGCCCTCGACGCCGCCGCCACCGAGGGGCCGGACGTGATTCGCGAGGAGGTCGACTACGAGCGGGGGCGGCGATCGTCGCGAGGCCCCGCCCCGATGTGAGCGGCGAGTTCGAGCGGCAGTGAGTACGGGCGTTCCTGCGGGAGCGCCGCGCGGGCCGCGTCGACCTGGCCGAGCCGTACGGCCTCGTGGATCTCCCGTGCGCGATCGGTGATGTCGTCGATCCCGATGACCCAGTCGTGGACGTACTCGCGAACGATCGACCCGCTCAGCCCTAGCTGAAGCGATCGCCACGGCAGTTGCTGAAGTGTGAGGTCACGCTCGGGATCCCACTGGACGCGTACCGGGCTGGCGGTCTTCAGCGTCTCCCAGGTCGCGTGGTCGGGATAGGTCTCGGGCTCGAAGTGGCTCAGGACGGCGCGTGACAAGGCCTTCTCGAATCCGTCACGCCGGATGCGCACGGACAGGACGTGCTCCTGACCAGGCTTGGTCGCCCACCCCGACCTGTACATCATCCACAGGAACGACGGCTTGATCCAGGTCATGCGGTCGAGACCGAACGGTGCGTGGGCGAAAGTGCCCGCACGGACGGCCGGAACGGAGATCTCCGCGGCGAAGGCCTGATAGACGGTGATGCTCTCCTCGTCGTACACCGCACGCACTTGCCGGTACGGGACGTCGCCGGGCGACTCCCTACTGGCACTCATCCGATCGTCTCCTGCACGTCGTGGACGTGGCCAGTCATAGCACCCCGGAGGGTCCCGAGCACCGAGATCCACGGCCCTCGCCAATCGTGACGACGTGCGCGGTGAGGGCGGACAGTTTGCAGCTGAGAGGCCATGTCACGTGGAACATCAGGCCGAACTCCCAACGACTCCGTCACGTCGTCGGGTGAGCTGCCCGCCAGGCTGCCCAGATGCCCGGTCGCAGGCGGCCACGATCGGGGACGGTGAGTCCGTTCGCCCGTGCCCACGTTCGTACCTCGCTGGTCTCGGGCTCGGAGACGAGCTGTCCGGTCGCGGTTTCGAGCTCTACGGCACCGGGCCCGAGCCGTTCGGCGAGCGCGAGCTCGTCCTGGGCCCAGACGTGCGCGGCGGCGAGGTAGCGGTAGACCCATTCCTCGGCCAGCGAGCGGGACTCGGCGAAGACGATCGGGACCCCTGCCCAGCGGACCTGCAGCTCGGCGAGACCGTCGGCCACGACAGCGGGACGTACCCAGTCGAGCTTGAACACGCTCGAGTAGCGGTCCTCGACCACGACCGCTGCCCGTGGCAGGGCGGCCAGCTCGGCGAGGGCGAAGCGCAGGGTGCCGTTCATCAGGCTGGAGACCAGATCGGACAACGACTTACGTTCCACCGCTGCGACCAGCTTCCCGCCGGCCACCAGTCCGTAGTCGCCGCACGGCAACGCCCGCTTGACCGTGCTGACCTGCTGCGATCCGAACCGGTACGCGTACTGCTCGCGGGTGTCGACGACGATCTCCAGGGCGGCGACGCCTGCCGCGCGGGCCGTCGGCGTAGTGACCTGGGGCCGCGCCTGTTTCCGGGTGCGCGGCGACTGCCAGAACACCATGTCACGACCCCGGGCCGTGGTGAAGACGACTTGGGAACGGTTCTCCCGACCCCGATCGAGCACCAGGTCGATGGCCGCGCCGCGACGTACGCACGACCGGACCGGGGTCCGTTCGACGATCTCGGGGTCGTCGGGCCAGTCGTCGAGGTCGACCGGATGGCAGTACAGCGCCTTCAGCCGGGGCCACGTGTCAGAGGTCCGGAACACCATGCCTGTTCCGAGGGGTAGTCGTATCAGGTATCCCAGCTTCGACTCTGGATCCGGATTGAGCGCAACCAGCAACTCCCCGGCCCCGTCGCCACCGACGCTGAACTCCGCCACCACGCCAGTATGCCGTCCGGGAGTCGCGCTTTGGCCGTGTCTGAGCGCCTCGTTTGCCGCGTCCCGTGCATGACTTTCCCAGACGTCGGTGCGCGGCGGTGAACTGGCCACGTCCGCACTGCCGAGTCAGCCGGACCGGGTGGAGGGGTGATGGACCCAACCTACCGAGGGTGTCGCCGGACCGGTCTGCCCCAGCTGAGGTTGTCGGCCATCACCCGAGCCGTTCCTGGAGTCGAGGCGAAGCCCCTTCGAGCGGTTCCTCATCGCGGATGATGGTCACGTCCGCCGTCGGCGGGGTGACGCGGTCCGAGGTTCATCGTGTGCAGATCCAGGATCGCCTGGGCCGGGTCATCGGTGGCACGGATTCCACTGAATCCATGCTCTTCCTTTACCAAACCCTGACATTTGAGCGAGACAGTGTGCCATCGGCACGTCGCACAGGAACGGGGCACCCATGTCACCAGCTCGCAGGTTCTCGCGGTCGGTCCGACGGATATTCCGGTGGTTCTCGGCGCACCGTCGGCGGTCGCTGGTGACAGGGGTCGTTGTCGTCGCCCTGGTCTGTGGTGGCGTTACCTGGGCGGTGACCCACGGGCCGAACACCTCGGGGTCCGGGATCCATCAGATCAAGCACATCGTGGTGATCATGCAGGAGAACCGTTCGTTCGACAGCTATTTCGGCACCTTCCCGGGCGCTGACGGCATCCCGATCTCCAACGGCGTACCCACGGTCTGCTCTCCGAATCCGGCGACCGGCGGTTGCGACAAGCCGTTCCACGACCCCACGGACAAGAACGCCGGCGGGCCCCACGGGCAGACCAATGCGACGGCCGACATCAACGGCGGCGCCATGAACGGATTCGTCGCCCAGGCGGAGGGTGCGAAGAGCACCTGCGCGCCGAACGATCCCGCCTGCGCGGCCGGTTCGACGACCGACGTGATGGGCTACAAGACCGGTGCGGACATCCCTAACTACTGGAGCTACGCGAAGGACTTCGTCCTGCAAGATCACCTGTTCGAGTCGAACGCATCGTGGAGCCTGCCATCCCACCTCTACATGGTCTCCGAGTGGTCAGCGAAATGCTCCACCTCAGGCGACCCGCAGAGCTGCGTGAATGCGCTCGAGAGCCCGGGCAACCCACCTGACTTCAACTCGCAGATCAAGAACACGATCATCGGTAAGTGCAGCACTGGGCTGAAGACGGGAGCCTGCGCGGCAGCCCTGCAGGCCGCTGGGATCTCTCCCGACATGGCGACCCAGCTGCATCAGCTCGTCGTCACCAACTGCAAGGCATCCGACACACTGGCGACGTGCCAGGCGGCGATCGACAAGGCGTCGATTCCGGACGCACTCCGCCAGAAGCTCATCGCGGCATCCAACGCGCTCGCGCCGCCCGACTATGCGTGGACCGACCTGACCTACCTGTTGTACAAGCAGAACGTGTCGTGGGGCTACTACGTCTTCAACGGGACCGAGCCCGACTGCGAGAACGACTCGGCGATGACGTGCGCACCGGTCCCCCAGAACGCGAAGACTCCGGGCATCTGGAATCCGCTGCCGTACTTCGACACCGTTCGACAGGACGGGCAGCTCGGCAATATCCAGTCGCTGACCAACTTCTACTCGGCAGCAGCGAACGGGACTCTTCCCGCGGTGAGCTGGATCGACCCGACCAGCGCCGTCAGCGAGCACCCGCCGGCACTGGTGAGCACCGGTCAGTCCTACGTGACGGGCCTCATCAACACCATCATGAAAGGCCCCGACTGGAACAGCACCGCGATCTTCCTCTCCTGGGATGACTGGGGTGGCTTCTACGACCACGTCGCACCTCCCGTCGTCGACCAGAACGGCTACGGACTACGAGTGCCTGGCATCGTGATCAGCCCCTACGCAAAGACGGGCTACATCGATCACCAGACCCTCAGCCACGACGCGTACGTGAAGTTCATCGAGGACGACTTCCTCGGCGGGCAGCGCCTCGACCCTGCGACCGACGGGCGACCCGACCCGCGTCCGGACGTGCGCGAGAACAACCCGCAGCTCGGCAACCTCATCAACGACTTCGACTTCAGTCAGCCTCCACGACCACCGGTGCTCCTCCCAGGAGGCACCACGTACTAAGAGGGCTCTCGACGGACAGCAAGGGTCAGGGCAACCGCCTCACCCTGACCCCTTGGCCGAAGAGAAGCCGATATCAGCCGGCGCTGGGCGAGGCGGCAGCCGCCGTGGGGGGCAAAAGTAGGTGGCCGTTGGCGGCGCCACGCGCGGTTCGGACGAACACCGTGGCCCAGGCGGCGAGCAGGAACAGGTAGAGCACGACCGCGGCTACGACGAACACGTCCAGCCCGGTGCGGGCCGCGAGGCCGCTGGTGCCCATGACCACTGTGCCGACCGGGAAGGTGAAGCTCCACCAGGTCAGGGTGAACGGCAGATGTTCTCGGGCGGTTCTGATGGTGATGGCTGCGGCGATGGTGAGCCAGAGCATCGCGAAGCCCCATGTCGCGAGGCCGTAGAAGAGTGCCAAGTCCGCAGCGCCGGCGGCGTACGTGGCGGGGAGGACGCCAGTGGCGGCGTTGCCCATCAGCCCGGCTGCGGTGATCGACTGTCCGAGCGGCCCGAGAACGATCCAGAGCGTCGGGACCGCTGCGGCAGCCCCGACCTTGTGCTGTGCCAAGCGCCCCCAGATCAAGGAGATGATCACGATGCTTGCGAACAGCGACAGCCCGAACATGACGTAGCAGGCAAGGAGCAGGGTCTCGCGCGGCTGCCCGGCGGCGGCGTAGGGCACGAGCAGCGCCCCGGTGCTGGCCGAGACCATCGGCGGGACGATCGGCATGAGCCAGCCGCCGAAGGCGCTCTCGGGCTTGTACTTGTGGCGGGTGAAGGCGTAGTACGGCACGACTGCCGCACTCAGCAGACCCGTGATCGTTCCGGCGATCCAGAGCACCCAGTCCAGGTCAACGGCGGCGCGCAGCCCGATCAGGTCCTTGCCGACCAGCAGCGCGCCGGCGCCAACGGTGAGCATCGCCATCGGCGGCGCGCCGTAGAAGTGACTCATGACCGGGTGCGAGATGTGTGCCCGGGCCACCTGCGGGTGTCTGAGCCAGTGCGCGGCGGTCGCCGACAGGAGTAGCAGCAGAAGCGTGGCTGCGACGATCCACACGACGAGCGCGAAGCCGCGCTGTCCGGCGACATGGACAGGAAGGCTGATGGCGGCGGTCGCCACGATCCCGGTTCCCATGACCGCGGCGAACCAGTTCGGCCCCAGATACTTGACTGCGTCCGCTGGCCGGTCGAGGGAGGGGAAGGCGCGGTAGCTGGGTGTCGTCGTTCGGTGGGTGGTTTCGAGGGTCGTGGGCATGATCACTCCGGGTAGCGGGGACTTCGTTCACGTCCAACTGTGATCGGCGCCGCCTGTTGACAGTAGAGGTCACAGCGTGATGCACTCATCAGGTTTGGTTATGGGTGGGGGTATCTATGCCGGTGTTGTCGCAGCGGGTTCCGGACCTCGACTCCCTCGAGCTGCTCATTGCCGTGGCCACCACCGGGAGCCTGGGGCGGGCCGCGGCGGCGCGAGGTATCAGCCAACCGGCCGTCAGCGCCCGGATCCAGAGGATGGAACGGCTCGTGGGTCTGGCTCTCGTCGAGCGCACTGCGAGAGGGTCCGCCCTGACCCCCGCTGGGGCACTGCTGGCTGACTGGGGGCGCGATGTACTCTCGGCGGCCGCTGTTCTGGATGCCGGGATCACCTCGCTGCGCAGCGGCCGGGACCGCCGACTGCGCGTTGCGGCCAGCCTTACCGTCGCTGAGCATCTGGTGCCCCATTGGCTGGTGAGTCTGGCGACCGGGCACCCAGAGACCGCGGTCAGTCTTGACGCCGTGAACACGGCCGAGGTCGTTCGGCAGGTGCTGCAGGGGGAGGCCGACCTGGGCTTCGTGGAAGGGCCTGGAATGCCCGCCGGCGTGAACGGGCGGATCGTGGCCACCGACCAGCTGTTGGTCGTTGTCCCGCCTGGCCATCCCTGGTCCAAACGGCCCAGGCCGGTGACCGCCGCCGAACTCGCCGCCACGAGACTGGTCCACAGAGAACCCGCGTCGGGCACCCGTAACACGCTCGAGAATGCCCTGGCCGCGTACGCCCCGCTCGCGACGCCTTTACTCGAGCTGTCGTCCACGAGTGCCGTGCGCGCCGCCGTCTACGCCGGAGCCGGACCGGCGGTGATCAGTAGCCTCGCCGTTCGGGACGATCTGAGCAGTGGACGCCTCGTACAGGTGGATGTGGAGGGCGTTGACCTGACCCGGGCCCTGCGGGTCATCTGGCCAGCCGGACAGCGGCCTGTCGGCCCCGCGAGGGACCTGCTCGCGATCACGCGACGGGGCTAGCCCGGCCCGTTCTGGACAGCTGGCCTTCGGGCGGAATCGCCCCGGCGATTCCGGAGACGCGGTTTGTTTGACGACGCAGCCTCCGTTGGTGGCCGGTTCTGATGGTGCGTGACCGATCCGGCGCTCGAGCGCGCAGTGGACAGCCACTACGGTGACATGGGTTCCACTTCCTGACGAGCGCGTCGCAGTATGGGCTGCACGACGCACGTGGCCGGACCTGGAGCCGTGCTACATCGTCGACCGGCAGGACGCGGCCGCTGTACGGATCGCCGAGTGCGGTGCAGTCACCGGATCGGGTGGTCGAGTGGGACCGACAGGCGGAAGGGGCCGTGGAGTGACCGGATCGAGCATGTTCGACGTCGCCGGGCGTCTGGCCCTGGTCACGGGGTCGAACCGTGGTCTGGGCAACGCCTTGGCCCGTGGTCTCGTGGAGGCCGGCGCGCACGTCGTCATTCACGGGCGGGACGCGGCAGCGGTGGCGACCGCGGCCGACGAGCTGCGGGCGCTGGACACAGGGAAGGTCTCCACCGTCGCGTTCGACGTGACAGACGCGGCGGCGGTGACGGGTGCCGTCGAAGAACTGGTGGAGCAGCTCGGCGTGCCGGACATCCTCGTCAACAACGCCGGGGTGCAGCGTCGGGCCCCGTTCACCGAGTTCGACTCGGCCGATTGGGACCTCGTCATGGCGACCAACCTGTCGAGCGTGTTCTACGTGTCCAAGCCGATCGCGAAAGCGATGGTGGGCCGCGGATCGGGCAAGATCATCAACATCGCATCCGTACAGTCGCAGCTCGCCCGGCAGACGATCGCGCCGTACTCGGCGTCCAAAGGTGGCGTGGCGATGCTCACCAAGGGCATGGCCGCGGACCTGTCGCGCGACAACATCCAGGTCAACGCCATCTCGCCCGGCTACTTCGCGACCGAGATGAACGAGGCGCTGTGGTCGGATCCCGCGTTCGACGACTGGGTGAAGAAGCGCACGCCTGCCCAAAGGTGGGGCAGGCTCGACGAGCTGATCGGTACGCTGCTCTTCCTAGCGTCCGACGCGTCGAGCTTCGTCACCGGGCAGAACATCTTCGTCGATGGCGGCATGACGGCGGTGGTCTGACAACCGAAGAACTCAGCATCATCGCGAAGGAGCAGCTCGACTGTTTTAGTTCAATTGGCTGCGCCAGAGGGTGGGCAGAGTCACGCCGCAGTCGTGGTGAACTGCCCCGTGCCGCTGCCGGCGAGCCAGTCGGCCCACGGCACGTTGTAGTCGGCGTAGCCGTTGTCGCCGGCGGCCAGGCCACGGGGCGAGCCGGTGATGGTCACCGGGTCACCCGGCTTGGACAGGTTGTAGAACCACTGGGAGTCGGTCCAGGACAGGTGGACGCATCCGTGCGAGCCGTAGCTGCGGCCGGGGTTCGGGTCGCCGGTGGAGTAGTGCAGGTACGTACCCGACCAGGTGATCTGTACNNTCCCAGGGCAACGTGATGTCGTAGAAGTTCGGGTCCTTGGGGTTGCAGGCGATGCCGACGCTGCAGGAGGTCATCCGGACCTTGGCCGCCTTGCCCACGACGGCCATCGTGCCGTCCCACGTGGGGAACTTCGGGTTCCCGGCGTCGCTGAGCATGGTGCGGATGACCTGACCGTTCTTGGTCACGACGGTCTTGTGCGTGTCGACGTACACGTGGGTTTCGATGTCGTCGCCGATCGTGAACGTCCTGGTGTAGGTGGTGGTGCCGTACCGGCCGTTGCCGTCGCCCACGTGGGTGAAGCTGGCGACCATCGAGACGGTGGTCCCGGAGGCCCAGAAGGTCGTCGGCCTGAAGTCGACCCGACGGTCCCCGAACCAGTGCCATGCACCCTGTACAGGCGCGGACGTGGTGATCGTGATGTGCTGCTCGATGTCTTGGTGCGCAGACCCGTTCACCGCCTTGGAGAACACCATCGAGATCGGCATCGCTACCCCGACCGTCGTCCGGTCGAGCGGTGCGATGCTCTCGATGACCATCGGGGGACCCTGCGGTACAGGGGTCGCGGTAGGCGTGGGAGTGCTCGACGAGCTCGACGTCGGCGATAGCGAGGCGGTCGAGGGCGACACTGAGGCTGTCGCGGACGACGACTCCGTCGATAGCGTCGAGGCGCTCACCGAAGCGGGAGGCTGGGCGCAGCCGGCAAGCACCAGCATCAGCCCGATCCCGATGCCACTGATCAGG
>PMLO01000113.1 GCA_003158895.1 Propionibacteriaceae bacterium | reverse complement strand
CGTAGCCGGCCTCGGTCAGCGCGGTGGCATCTGCCATGGCGAACGGGACGTTCAGCATCTTCGCGAGCGTCTGCGCCAGGTAGGTCTTGCCGCATCCGGTCGGTCCGATGAGGAGGATGTTCGACTTGCCGAGCTCCACCGGATCCTCGTCGGCCGCCCGACGCGGCGCGATCGTGGTGCGGGCCTGGACACGCTTGTAGTGGTTGTACACGGCGACGGCGAGCGTCTTCTTCGCNNTTGGGAAGCTCTTCGATCAGCCCCAGGTCGGAGCCCTCGGCGAACTCGTCCTCGATGATCTCGTTGCAGAGCTCGATGCACTCGTCGCAGATGTAGATCGCGGGTCCCGCGATCAGCTTCTTCACCTGCTTCTGGCTCTTCCCGCAGAAGGAACACTTGAGCAGGTCGCTCGTCTCGCCGATGCGAGCCATGCTGTCCTCCTTCTGCCGCACCACCGCTGGTGTGGATCTTCACGATAACCCGTCCCCGCTCTCGCCAGGGGGGACTTCTTGGGTGTGTCAGGCGTCCTTCAGCGACGCGAGGATCTCGTCGACGATTCCGTACGTCACTGCTTCGTCAGCGGTGAGGTACTTGTCGCGCTCGATGTCCTTCGAGATCGTCTCGACCGGCTGACCGGTGTCGGCGGCAAGCATCCCCTCCATGAGGGACCGGATGCGGAGGATCTCCCTCGCCTGGATCTCTAGGTCGGACGACTGTCCGTAGCCACCTTCGGTCGCAGGCTGATGGATGAGGATGCGGCTGTTCGGAAGCGCCAGGCGCTTGCCCTTGGTGCCGGCAGCCAGCAGGACGGCTGCAGCCGAGGCAGCCTGCCCGAGGCAGACCGTCTGAATGTCGGGCTTGATGAAGCGCATCGTGTCGTAAATGGCCGTCAGTGCTGTGAAAGAGCCACCGGGCGAGTTGATGTAGATGCTGATCTGGCGCTCGGCGTCCATCGACTGGAGACAGAGCAGCTGCGCCATCACCGCGTTGGCGATGTCGTCGGTGATCGGCGTGCCCAGGAAGATGATCCGGTCTTCGAAGAGCTTCGTGTACGGATCGACGCGGCGCACGCCATAGCTCGTGCGCTCCTCCCACTGCGGGATGTAGTAGTCGGCGCGAGGGCCGGCCGGTGCAAGGCCGCCCGGCAACATTGGCATGTCCATGTTCATGGTGGCGAGGTCCCTTACTTGTTCGGTGCTGCGGTCGGGATCTGGGCGGCGCGCTCGAAGACATGGTCGATGAACCCGTACGCGAGCGCCTGCTCGGCCGTGAACCACCGGTCTCGATCGGAGTCGGCCTCGATCTGTTCGACGGTCTGGCCGGTGTGCTGAGCGATGAGCCCCGCCATCGTCCTCTTGATGTGGAGCGACTGCTCGGCCTGGATGCGGATGTCGGAGGCCGTGCCGCCGAGGCCGCCGGACGGCTGGTGCATCATGATCCGGCTGTGCGGCAGGGCGAACCGCTTGCCCTTCGTGCCGGCGCTCAGGAGGAACTGGCCCATCGAGGCCGCCAGGCCCATGGCCACAGTCGCGACGTCGTTGGAGATCCATTGCATGGTGTCGAAGATCGCCATGCCGGAGTCGACGGAGCCGCCGGGCGAGTTGATGTAGAGGTAGATGTCCTTGTGGGCATCTTCTGCATTGAGCAGGAGCATCTGCGCGCAGATCGCGTTCGCGTTCTCGTCCTTCACCTCTGAACCGAGGAAGATGATCCGGTTCGAGAGCAGGGACTGGTACACGGAATCACTCATGCCGGCTACGCCGGGCATTGCCGCCATGCGGGGAGTCTCGTCGTTCGTGGTCACGCACAAGAACCTACCGGGTCCGACCGACAGAACTGAGGAACATGAGGCTCTGTTCGCTGACGGCGCACCAGCGCGAACGCGCAGCCACGGCGTTCCGGGACCCGGAAACGATGAAGTCCCCGGACCTGGCGACAGGTGCGGGGACTTCGTTCGTCGAGGGGCTTCTACGCCTCGTCCTCCGGCGTTTCCTTCTTCGCCTTCGTGGCGGCGGCGGCTTCGTCGAAGCTGGGCGCGGGCGCCTTCTTCCGCTTCGCCTTCGGCAACTCGTCGGCCACTTCCTCGGCCGCGGGCTCGTCGGCCTCGACCTCGTTGAACGTACCGTCGGCGTTGAGATGCGCAAGGTCGATCGCGTTGCCGTCCGCGTCGGTGATGGTCGCGCCGGCGACGATCAGGCCAAGGGCCTTGCCGCGACGGATCTCACCGACCCACTCGCCCATGTGGTCGTGCTCCTGCATGTGCGAGAGCTCCTGCTCGGGTGTGGTGCCGTTCTCCTGCGCCTTGCGGTAGATCAGCATCGTCAACTCTTGGTTGTCGACCTGGATCTCGCGCTCGTCGGCGACCTTGTCGAGGAGCACCTGGGCCTTGAGCGACTTCTCGGATGAGGCGTCGACGTTCTCCCAGAACTCCTCCGGGGTCTGGGCGGTCTCTGCCTCGTTGCCGTCCAGGTACGACTCGATCGTGAGCCCGGCCTGACGCAGCTGACCGTTGATCTGGTTCCTGCGGGCTGCCTTCTCGGCCAGGACGAGGCTCTCCGGCAGCTCGAAGCTCGTGAGGTCGAGCAGGGCCTCGAGCACCTTGTCGCGAGCGCTGCCGGCCTGCTCGAGGCGGGCCTGACGCACTGCACCGTCGGCGAGGTCCGCCTGCATCTCGGCGAGAGTGTCGAACTCGCTGACGAGCTGGGCGAAGTCGTCGGTGAGCTCGGGGAGCTCACGCGAGGACACCTTGCTCACGGTCACCGTGATGTCGGCCACCTGACCGAGCAGCGCACCGCCGACCAGCGTCGAGGTGAACGTCGTGGTGTCGCCCGCGCTGAGCCCGGTGACGGCCTCGTCGAGACCATCGAGCATGCCGCCGGAACCCAGGATGTACGAGATGCCCTGGGCGCTCGCCTCCTCCAGCGGCGCACCGTCGTTCGAGCCCTCGAGGTCGAGAACGACGAGGTCGCCGTCCTCCGCCGCGCGCTCGACGTCGGTGGTCGTGGCGAAGCGCTGGCGGAGCAGGTCCGTGCGCTCCTCGATGATCGGGGCGGTGTCTGCGATGTTGTCGACCGACACGTTGACGAGGGTGAAGTCGGGGAGGTCGAAGTCAGGGCGTACATCCACCTCGGCGACGAGCTCGACGAGGTCGTTGTCCTCGAGCTTGCTGATATCGATCTCCGGCTGCGCGAGAGGTGTGAGCTTGTGCTCAGCGACAGCGGCGGCGTATGCCTGCGGGATCGCCTCATTGATCGCGTCCTGCAGCACTGCGCCGCGACCGACGCGCTGGTTGATGACGGCAGCCGGCACCTTGCCCTTGCGGAAGCCCGGAACGGTGATCTGCGAGCCGATCTGGGCGTAGGCCTTGTCGATGGCCGGCTTGAGATCCGCGAAGGGGATCTCGATGGTGAGCTTCACCCGAGTGGGGCTCAGCTGCTCGACGGTGCTGGGCAAGGGTCACTCCTGACGGACGTACGGGTTCGGTGCGCGGCAACGAGGATCGGCCGCGCTGACGCGCCAGCCATGCTATCCCGTACCTACCTGCCCGACGAATCCCGCTCACCCGACCGGTCGGCGGCCTCCAGGGCGACAGCCCCCGTCGGGCCAGAGTAGGCTGGCGCAGCCCGCGGTAGTACCGCGAGCGGGGCGTAGCGTAGTGGCTAGCGCGCCTGCTTTGGGAGCAGGAGACCGCAGGTTCGAGTCCTGTCGCCCCGACAACAGCATAACCCCTTGTCAGACCGCAAATGGACTGGTCCTGACAGGGGGTCTTGTTCGTTTCCAGAGTCCACGTCACGCGCGTAGGATGCACCTGAGATTGCTCCGAACTCCCAAAGTTACTCCCAAATCGGGGAAGGCAGGTAAAAAACCTGTGGTCCGCCGCAAGTTCGGACAGGTCGAGAGGCGACCGTCCACAATCCCCGGCAAGCCGGTCCGCTACCGCGCTCGCTACGTCGGTCCCGACGGAGAGCTGCACCGGGCCGTGGGGACGTTCCCCACCCTGGGCGCGGCCGAGGCGTGGCTGGACACGAACCTGCGCAAGATCACCCTTGGGATCTGGGATCCCGACGACGACGACCCGGCCGCCGACCCCGCCGCGAAGTACACCCTTGGCGCCTACGCCGAGGCGGTGATCACAGCCCGCGAGAACCGCCCCATCCACCCGTTGAAGGCCTCAACTGCCCACCTGTACCGCACCCTGGTCGACAGCGAGCTCCAGCCGCTGAAGGACAAGGACCTCCGCACGATCACGGAGCGACACGTCCGCGACTGGCACCGCGCCTCCAGTGCGCACAAGCACCCCACTCAAACCGCGAACGCCTACAACCTGCTGCGATCGGTCATGTCGGAGGCTGTGACCGAGCGGCTTATCGAGGCGAACCCCTGCACCGTCCGGGGCGCCGCCGGCAAACCCTCCCCCATACATAGAGCCGAGGCGCTCTCCATGCCGGAGCTGCGCGCCTACTACGAGGCGCTCGACCGGGACCATCGGCTGCCACTGATGCTGGCCGCGCTGTGCGGGCTGCGCTCCGGTGAGGTGCGCGCACTCCGGCTTAAAGATGTGAACCCGGTCACCGGCGCGATCACCGTGCGGCAGGGGATCTACCGCGTCGCCGGGAAGTCGATCATCTCCGACCCGAAGACCGCCGCCGGTATCCGGACCGTCTATGCACCGGCGAGCCTGCGGCCTGACCTCGCGAACGCGACGAAGGGCCGCTCCGCAGACGAGCTGTTGTTCGTCGCGCGAGACGGGCACTCGCCGCTGCACGACTCCTTCCTGCGCAAGGCGCACCTCAAGGCACGCGACGCGATCGACCGGCCCACTTTGCGCATCCACGACCTGCGCAAGACGGCCGCCACGCTCGCCGCCCAGCAGGGCGCCACGGTGCGAGAGCTCATGGAGATGCTCGGACACACGACTCCAACGGTCGCGATGATCTACCAAGCCGCTGGCGCTGAGCGCATGCAGGCCATCGCCAACCGCCTCGACGACCAGTGGGGCCAAGTCTCACCCCCGACAAATCCCGACCAGAAGCCCTCGACGCCCTGACCAGCCCATCGGACGGGCGACCCGCCCGCGACACCTATGCGCGCGAGTGCCTTGAGGCTCCGTGGGGCGTCGAACAATCCGCCAGCCGCGGGGAGGCGTCAACGTCGGTTCTGACTCGCGAACTCGTGGATCCAGGCGTTCACTTCGGCGATCGCCTCGTCGAGGGTGAGCTCCAAGCCGACCTGGCCGGCGGGGATGTGCCAGGTGGCACGCCAAACGTCGTTCGCGACGACGACCGGCGGCCAGTGCCGCGGCTCGTGTCCAAGCTGCACGGCTTCACCGGCGCGTGAGGCGAAGACGTCCTCGCACGCAGCGCGGACGTTCGTGAGGTCGGAGGCCTGCGGATAGAACGCGTCACGGATTAACAGCAGGTCCACGATGTCGCGGACACGGTCATTGATGAACTCCGGCGCCTCGTCGGGGTCGGTGCAGGCATGGAGCTTCTGCGCGATCTGATAGCCCATCGCGATCGTGACGATCTCGTCGGGACGGTCAATCCCGAAGAAGCCAGTGCTCGGCGCAGGCAACGAGCCGGTGTGATGGCCGCTGGATCCCTCGGCGAACGAGGCCTCCACCTGGATCGAACGCCAGCGCACGCCTCGGATGTCGAGCTGCACCTTGAACCGGCGCGGCTTGACGACCCGCTTCGCCTTGTCGATGACCTCGATAGGCGTGCGCGAGAACGTGATCTCGCCCCATGGCTGCGCGAGCGCACGGTCGATGTGGTCGGCGAGGTCCGCTTCAAAGCCGCGGTAGAGCGTGTCAAGATCCTTGGTGGCGCGCGCCTTCAGGTCGAGAGCGCGTTCGATAAAAGCGCCGCCCTTCAGCAGGAACACCGGAGTGCCATCGCGAAGCTCACGTTGCAGGGCGGCCGTGACGATCGTGGATGCGAGGATCCAGCCGACTCTCTCACCACGCGAGCCGACCAGCTTCTGCGCGTCACGCACCCACCCGTCGAGGATGCGGGCGCTCTTGGGAAAGCGGTCCTTCTCGGGCAGGTCAGCAAACGGATCACCGGGCAAGGTGCATCACCAGCTGTTGCAGAAGCTCGGCTTCCTGATCGGCAGTGATCGCGCCTCGGGCCCGTGCTGCCTCCACAGCCTGACGGACTAGGTGCACCTGCGTGGCGCCCGCGTCAATCACCTGGCTGATCGCCTTCAACTCGCTGACGCAGCGGATGCCCTGCCACCAGCCGACGGCCTCAGCCCGCAGGTTCTCCTCGTGCACGGCGATGCGTTCACCGCCCCGACGCCGCACCCGGGCACCAACCGGCACGGTGACGTGGACGCGATCAGGGTTCACGTCCGCGAGCTCGAGGAGGTCGAGTGCGGTCTCGTGAGAAAGTGCCGCCGCGGGCTGCCCGGTCCACAACACCGCCTGCATGTAGTCGTCGGCGTTGCTCGCCGGGAAGCGCGCGAAGCGGTAGACGCCGTGAGCCTCCCGGCGCAGCGTGCCCCGCTGAGCAAGGAAGCGCAGGTTGTACGCAGCGATGCCGAGGGCGCGCGCGTCGTCGGTGGTGACGAAGCCGTGCTGATCCATCGCGATCTCCCACAACTGCTGCTGTGCCGTGGCCATCCCGCTCACCTCCTGCCACAAGCGTATCGTTTTCGATCGGTGTTTGACGCCCCTCACGCTCCCCG
>PMLO01000198.1 GCA_003158895.1 Propionibacteriaceae bacterium | reverse complement strand
TCGCACTCGATCTCCGCCGGTCTCGACTACCCGGGCGTCGGGCCCGAGCATGCGTGGCTCGCCTCGACCGGCAGGGCCACGTACGAGCCGGTCACCGACGCGGAGGCCATGGAGGCGCTCAAGCTGCTCACGCAGACCGAAGGCATCATGCCCGCCATCGAGAGCGCCCACGCGCTGGCCGGTGCGATGAGGGTCGGGCGGCGCATCGCCGAGACAGACCCGTCGGCGAGGCCGCTCTTCATCGTGAACCTGTCGGGACGCGGCGACAAGGACGTGGACACGGCGATGACCTGGTTCGGTCTCGACGGGAAACCGGACGCCACCACGGGGGGCAAGGCATGACTTTCGACGCCTCACGGCTGGGCACCTCCGGTCGCGCCTACGCGGCAGCCTCATCCGAGAACCGGGCAGCCCTGGTCGGCTACCTGCCCGTCGGCTTCCCCGACGTCGCCACCTCCGTTGAAGCGATCGTGGCGCTCACGGAGGGCACCGACGGGGTCGGCTGCGACGTGGTCGAGATCGGGATGCCCTACTCGGACCCGGTCATGGACGGCGTCGCGATCCAGCGTGCCGGTACGGCGGCGCTCGAGCGCGGGGTGCGTGCCCGCGACGTCTTCGGCGCGGTGTCCGCGGTGGCTTCGACCGGTACGCCGGCGCTGGTCATGACGTACTGGAACCTCGTGGACCACTACGGCGTCCGGGCGTTCGCGCGCGACTTCGCCGCCGCCGGGGGAGCGGGTCTGATCACCCCGGACCTGACGCCCGACGAGGCCGACGAGTGGATCGCCGCGAGCGACGAGTACGGACTCGACCGGGTCTTCCTCGTTGCGCCGTCCAGCACCGACGACCGGCTCGCGATGACCGTCGCGGCGTGCCGCGGCTGGGTGTACGCCACGGCCGTGATGGGCGTGACCGGCGCCAGGACCGAGACCTCGAACGCCGCCCCGAAACTCGTGGGCCGCGTGCACGCGCTCGGCGCCGGGCTGCCCGTGGGTGTGGGGCTCGGTGTCTCGAACGGCGACCAGGCGGCCTCGGTCGCAGCGACGGCCGACGGCGTCATCGTCGGCTCCGCACTCGTCTCGACGCTGCTCGCGGCGGAAGCGGCGGGTACACCGGGCGATCTGACCTCCCTGCGTGGTCTGGTGAGCGACCTCGCGGCGGGGGTGCGCCGGGCGGAGCGCTCGTGAAGCGCCGCAGCCTGTTCACATCGGCCGCGGCAGTGGCGTTCCTCGCCGGCTGCGCCTCGCCGACATCGGACCGTCCCGCGATCATCTCCGGCACGTCCCAGACGGGGCCGTACCGCGGGTCGCAGCTCGACCCGGCACGGTCGTACGACCTGCCCGACATCAGCCTCACCGACACGTCCGGGGCGGCGTACAACCTCCGTACGGGCAACGCCTCAGCCGCGCTCCCGCCGGTGACCGCCCTGTTCTTCGGCTACTCGAACTGCCCTGACGTCTGCACCGGGATCCTCGCGGACATGGCGACGGCGAGGAACAGGATGGCCGCGGACCTCAAGAGCAAGGTCCGGCTCGTCTGCGTCACGACCGACCCAGCTCGAGACACGCCCAGCGTCCTCAAGACCTATCTGGACCGTATCGACCCGAACTTCGTCGGTCTCACAGGTGACCTCGCCACAATCGTGTCGGTCGCCGAGAGCGTCGGGGTGTCGATCGCGGATGCCCAGAAGCTTCCCAGCGGCGGGTACGAGATCACCCACGGCACACAGGTGATCGGTTTCGGGAAGGACCACCGGGCAGCGGTGGTGTGGATGTACCCGACGCCGGTGGGCGACCTTCGGGCCGACTTCGAGACCTTGGCAAGCGTCTAGCACGACGATGAGGAACACATGAGCACGAAGAAGAGCAAGCCGTACCGAGTCGNNNNCTGTACGGGTGGTACTCCGCGACGAAGAAGCCGGTCGCGCAGTCAACGGCGAGCGCCTCTGCCAGTAACAGTGCGAACCTGGCGTTCGCACCCGTCACGGTGACCGACGGGCAGGGACTGATGATCGGCGTCGCCGGGGCTCCGAACGTCGTGACGCTCTACTCCGACTTCGCCTGCACGCACTGCGCCGAGTTCGAGACCACGTACAGCGCGACACTCGCCAGCCTGCGGGACTCGGGCAAGATCGATCTGGAGTACTGGCCCCTCGGCTTCGGGAGCGCGGGCAGTGCACGCGCGTCCAATGCGATGGCCTGTGCCGCCGAGCGTGACCCGAAGCTCGCGGTCAACCTGTACGACGGGTTCTTCGCCAACATGGGGACCGACTGGTCGAACGACCAGATCCTTTCCCTGTCGACACAGCTCAGCCCGACGCTGCCCGACGGCTACGAGACGTGCGTGACCGGTGGCACCCACGCCGCCTGGGTGACGGGGATCTACAACCTCGCGAAGAGCGGCGCTGCGGCGCAGGGAACGCCGAGTGTGTACCTCAACGGCACAGCCTTCGACCTGACGACCGGCACCGCCCAGACCCTCGTGGGATCTCTGAAGTGACGCCGCTGTTCATCCCCAGCCCCCCCGTGGGGGTCTGGTACCTGGGCCCGATCCTCATCCGCGCGTACGCGCTGAGCATCATCACCGGGATCATCCTCGGCTGGTGGATCACCGGCCGCCGCTGGCGTGCGCGGGGCGGGACGCAGGAGACGCTCGACGGGATCCTCATCTGGGCAGTCCTGGCGGGCATCGTGGGTGCGCGGATCTACCACGTCATCACCGACAACGAGCTGTACTTCGGGCCAGGCCGCACGTGGTACCGGATGTTCTACATCTGGGAGGGCGGCCTCGGCATCTGGGGCGCGGTCGCGGGCGGGGCTCTGGCGGCGTGGTGGGGGTGCCGCCGTGCGCACGTGAGCTTCTCCTCGCTGGCGGACGTCGTCGCTCCCGGGCTGCTTGTCGCTCAAGCCGCCGGACGTATCGGCAACTACTTCAACCAGGAGCTCTACGGCGGGCCGACCACCCTGCCGTGGGGCCTCGAGATCGACCCGGCGCACCGCATCAGCGGCTATGAGCAGTACGCGACCTACCACCCGACGTTCCTGTACGAGCTGCTGTGGTGCCTGGTGGGAGCGGCAGTCCTGGTCCTCGTTGAGAGGCGGCTCCGCCTCGGCCGCGGGAAGCTCTTCGCCGCCTACATCGTCTGGTACACGCTGGGCAGGTTCTGGGTCGAGGGTCTCCGCATCGACCCCGCCAACCGGTTCGACGGGTTCCGGCTGAACTCGTACACGTCCCTCATCGTCTTCGTCGGGGGTGTCATTCTCCTGGTCGCGCTCCTCATCAGGCGACCTGGCCTGTCACCGGTTCCGATCGAGCCGACGCGAGAGCAGGTCATCGCCGACGATGACGCGGACGCGCCCCACGACGGGCCCGCACTCCGGGAGCCTGCCCACAGCGCGGGGCCCACCGCGAACGCGGAGACGACCACGAACGAGGGACCCGAAGACCTGACGTCCTGAGAGTCCGGCGACCATCCGGCATGCGGCAAGTCCGATCGGATGGGGTCCGGCTTCTGTAGGTTGTCGTGCGACGATGCCACCCCGGCGCAAGCGTGCTGTGGTGTCGTGCCCGAGCCGGTTCGTCCGGCCCGCTTCGAAGGGAGACCCATGGTCTACGAGCCGCTCGCCCGGCCGACCGCACAGGGCCTGTACGACCCGGCGTACGAACACGACGCGTGCGGCGTCGGATTCGTCGCGCGGCTCGACGGTGTCGCCAGTCACGACATCGTGGAGAAGGGTCTCGAGGTGCTCCGGAACCTCGACCATCGCGGTGCGACCGGGGCCGACACGGCCGCCGGCGACGGTGCCGGGATCCTGGTCCAGGTGCCCGACGCGTTCCTGCGCAGGGTCGTCGCGGCCGAGCTGCCGGCCAAGGGGTCGTACGCCGTGGGCATGGCCTTCATGCCGGCCGAGTCGAGGGCCCGCGAGGCCGTCAAGGCGGCTCTCACCCACATCGCTGTCCAGGAAGGGCTGCGCGTCCTCGGATGGCGCTCCGTACCGACCGAGACGAGCACCCTGAGCCCGGTCTCGCTCGAGGTGATGCCGTACATGGAGATGCTTCTCGTCGACTCGTACGACGGTCTCGCCGGTCTCGATCTCGAGCGTCTCGCGTACATTCTCCGGCGCCGCGCCCAGCACGAGCAGAAGATCTACTTCGCCTCACTGTCCTGCCGGACCCTTGTCTACAAGGGCATGCTCACCACGGACCAGCTCGAGGCGGTGTACCCCGAGCTGCACGACCCGGACCTCGCCAGCGCGCTCGCGCTCGTGCACTCACGGTTCTCGACGAACACGTTCCCGGCATGGGAGCTCGCCCATCCGTACCGGCTGATCGCCCACAACGGTGAGATCAACACCGTCAAGGGCAACCGGAACTGGATGCGTGCTCGCGAGACCCTGCTCAGTTCCGACCTCATTCCCGGCGACCTCGACCGCCTCTTCCCGATCTGCTCGCCCGAAGGGTCCGACTCCGCCTCCTTCGACGAGGTGCTCGAGCTGCTGCACCTCGGCGGCCGCACCCTGCCCCACGCGGTGCTCATGATGATCCCTGAGGCGTGGCAGCAGAACGCCGAGATGGAGCCCGGTCGCCGCGCGTTCTACGAGTTCCACTCCTCGCTCATGGAGCCATGGGACGGCCCGGCAGCCGTGACGTTCACCGACGGTACGACGATCGGCGCGACGCTCGACCGCAACGGCCTGCGCCCTGCGCGGTACTGGGTGACGACCGACGGCCTGGTGATCTTCGCCTCGGAGGCGGGCGTCCTCGACATCCCGCAGGAGAAGGTGGCCAGCAAGGGACGACTGCGTCCCGGCCGGATCTTCCTCGTCGACCTGGAGCAGCATCGTGTCATCGACGACGAAGAGGTCAAGGCCTCCCTCGCCGGCGCCGAGCCGTACGCCGAGTGGGTGGCGGCCGGTCACATCAACCTCAGCGATCTTCCCGAGCGCCAGCACATCGTGCACAGCCACTCGTCGGTGACCCGTCGCCAGCAGATCTTCGGCTACAACCTGGAGGAGCTCCGGCTCATCGTCGCTCCCATGGCGAACACCGGGGCTGAGCCGATCGGCTCGATGGGCAACGACACGCCGCTGGCGGTCCTGAGCGACAACCCGCGAACGCTGTTCGACTACTTCAGCCAGCTGTTCGCGCAGGTCACCAACCCGCCGCTCGACGCGATCCGCGAGGAGCTCGTCACGAGCCTGTCGAGCTCGATCGGGCCGGAGAAGAACCTTCTCGACCCGGGGCCCGACAGCTGCCGTCAGATCGTCATCGACTTCCCGATCCTCGACTCCGACGAGCTCGCCAAGCTGGTACGGATCAACCACTCGGGCGAGACACCCGGCTACGCGGCTCGGGTGATCCGCGGACTGTACAAGCTCGACGAGGGACCCGAGGGTCTCAAGGCGCGTCTTGACGCGCTCTGCGGCGAGGTCGACGAGGCCATCGAGCAGGGCGCGCAGATCATCGTGCTGAGCGACCGCCATTCGACGGGTGAGCTTGCGCCGATCCCGTCGCTGCTGCTCACGTCGGCCGTCCACCACCACCTCGTACATCGCAAGACGCGTACGAAGGTGGGGCTCGTGGTCGAGGCGGGCGATGTCCGCGAGGTGCATCACGCCGCGCTGCTCATCGGCTACGGCGCCGCCGCCATCAACCCGTACCTCGTGTTCGAGTCCGCCGAGGACCTCGCACGCAACGAGCTGTACGTGACGGTTGACCCCGACAAGGCGATCTACAACGTCCGCAAGGCGCTCGGCAAGGGCGTGCTCAAGGTCATGAGCAAGATGGGCGTCTCCACGATCGCCTCCTACACGGGTGCGCAGATCTTCGAGGCGACCGGCCTGGCCAAGGACTTCGTCGACGCGTACTTCGAGGGCACGACGAGCCGGCTCGAGGGGATCGGCCTCGAGCAGATCCACGAGATGATCCTGCGTCGGCACCTGCGTGGCTACCCGGCCGACGGGATCCCGCTGGCCCACCGCACGCTGCCCGTCGGCGGCGAGTACCAGTGGCGCCGTGAGGGCGAGGAGCACCTGTTCGACCCCGAGACGGTGTTCCGGTTGCAGCATGCGACACGTACGGGCCGGTACGACGCCTTCAAGCAGTACACGGGTCTGGTCAACGACAACTCGCACCGGCTCATGACGCTGCGCTCGTTGCTCGACCTGAAGCCCGCGGAGACGCCGGTGCCGCTCGACGAGGTCGAGCCTGTGAGCTCGATCGTGAAGCGGTTCTCGACCGGCGCCATGTCGTACGGCTCCATCAGCAAGGAGGCCCACGAGACGCTGGCGATCGCCATGAACCGGCTCGGCGCGAAGTCGAACACCGGCGAGGGCGGCGAGGACGCGGATCGTCTGTACGACCCGGCGCGGCGCTCGGCGATCAAGCAGGTCGCTTCCGGGCGGTTCGGCGTCACGAGCGACTACCTCTCGAACGCCACGGACATCCAGATCAAGATGGCGCAGGGTGCGAAGCCCGGTGAGGGCGGGCAGCTTCCGGGCCACAAGGTGTACCCGTGGGTTGCCGAGGTCCGGCACTCGACACCGGGTGTCGGCCTGATCTCGCCGCCGCCGNNGACATCTACTCGATCGAGGACCTCAAGCAGCTCATCCACGACCTCAAGTGCGCGAATCCGAGCGCTCGGATCCACGTGAAGCTCGTCGCCGAGGTCGGCGTCGGGACGGTCGCCGCGGGCGTGGCGAAGGCCAAGGCCGACGTCGTGCTGATCTCGGGTCACGACGGAGGCACGGGCGCGGCGCCGCTCACCTCGCTCAAGCACGCGGGTGGTCCCTGGGAGCTCGGCCTCGCCGAGACCCAGCAGACCCTGCTGCTCAACGGCCTGCGCGACCGCATCGTCGTGCAGACCGACGGCCAGCTGAAGACTGGTCGCGACGTCATCGTCGCCGCACTGCTGGGCGCGGAGGAGTTCGGTTTCGCGACCGCACCCCTGGTCGTCGAAGGCTGCGTCATGATGCGCGTCTGCCACCTCGACACGTGCCCGGTGGGTGTCGCCACCCAGAACCCGGCGCTCCGCGAGAAGTTCGACGGCCAGGCCGACTTCGTCGTGAACTTNNGCGGTCGACCACTGGAAGGCGTCGGGCCTCGACCTGTCGCCGATCCTTGCCAAGGTCGAGTCGTCCTCGCCCCTGCACTCCACCACGACCCAGGACCACGGTCTGGGTGAGGCGCTGGACGTGAAGCTCATCGAGCTGGCGCGTCAGGCGATCGAGCAGGGCACCCCGGTCAAGGAAGCGACGACGATCCGCAACGTGGATCGTACGGTCGGTACGGTGCTGGGCCACGTCGTGACGAAGGCGACCAAGGGCGCCGGACTTCCCGATGACACGATCGACATCACGCTCACCGGTACGGCGGGGCAGAGCTTCGGCGCGTTCCTGCCCAAGGGCATCACGCTCCGGCTGGTGGGCGATGCCAACGACTACGTGGGCAAGGGTCTGTCGGGGGGACGCCTAATCCTGGCGCCCGCCCCCGAGGCGACGTTCGCCGCGGAGGATCAGATCATCGCCGGCAACGTCATCGGGTACGGCGCGACGTCGGGGGAGATCCTCCTGCGCGGCATCGTCGGCGAGCGCTTCTGTGTTCGCAACTCGGGCGCGACGGCGGTCGTCGAGGGCGTCGGTGACCACGCCTGCGAGTACATGACGGGCGGCGAGGCGCTGATCCTCGGCCCGACCGGCCGCAACATCGCGGCGGGTATGTCCGGCGGCGTGGCGTGGGTGCTGGACCTGGAGCGCAAGCGTCTCAACACCGAGCTCGCCGATCCGGTCGAGCTCGACGACGCGAACCTGGAGCGGGTCAAGGAGCTGCTGGCCCGCCACCTCTCCGAGACGTGCTCTGCGGTTGCCGAGGGCCTCCTGCGGAGCTCCGACGACGAGCTGCGCAGCCGGTTCACGATGATCGTGCCCAGGGACTACGGCCGAGTCATGAGGGCGAAGGCGGAGGCCGAGGCAGCGGGACTCGGCGAGTCCGAGACCACCGAGAAGATGATGGAGGCCGCTCGTGGCTGATCCACGTGGATTCATGACGACGCCGCGGGCCGTCGCGGCTCGGCGCCCCGTCGAGGAGCGAGTGAACGACTGGGAGGAGGTGTACCCGGAGACTCCCGGGCGCGCCGTCCTGCCGATCATCCAGACCCAGGCCGGTCGCTGCATGGACTGCGGCATCCCGTTCTGTCACAGCGGCTGCCCGCTCGGGAACCTCATCCCGGAGTGGAACGACCTCATCTGGCGTGACGACTGGCGCGGGGCGCTGGACCGGCTGCACGCGACGAACAACTTCCCGGAGTTCACGGGTCGGCTGTGCCCTGCGCCGTGTGAGACGGCCTGTGTGGTCGGCATCTCGCGTGATCCGGTGACGATCAAGAACGTCGAGGTCGCGATCATCGACAAGGCGTGGGACGACCGCCGCGTCGTTCCTGAGCAGGCGTCGTGGCACACGCTCAAGACGGTCGCCGTCGTGGGCTCCGGGCCGGCAGGTCTGGCGGCCGCCCAGCAGCTCACGCGTGCGGGACACACCGTCGTCGTGTACGAGCGGGCCGACGAGATCGGCGGCCTGATGCGGTACGGCATCCCCGAGTTCAAGATGGAGAAGGACGTCATCGACCGCCGCCTCAAGCAGATGCGGCTCGAGGGNNTTCGACGCGGTCGTACTCGCTATCGGGTCGACGGTCGCCCGCGACCTGACCGTTCCGGGGCGCGAGCTCGCGGGCATCCACCAGGCGATGGAGTACCTGCCGCAGGCCAACCGCGTCGCGCGCGGCAAAGAGGTCGCCGACCAGATCCTTGCGACCGGCAAGGACGTCGTCATCATCGGCGGCGGCGACACGGGAGCGGACTGCCTCGGCACCGCGATCCGGCAGAAGGCGAAGTCCGTCACCCAGCTCGAGATCATGCCGACGCCGACGCAGCAGCGCCCGACGGGCCAGCCGTGGCCCACGTACCCGATGACGTACCGCGTCTCCTCGGCCCACGAGGAGGGCGGCGAGCGTGTGTACGCGGTCAACACCAGTGCGTTCGTCGGCGACAACGGCGGCGTCAGCCACCTCCGCGTGTCCGATGTCTCGATGGTCGACGGCAGGTTCACGCCGGTCGACGGCACGGAGCGGGACATCTCGGCGCAGCTCGTGCTGCTGGCGATGGGCTTCACGGGCCCGGAGCGCACGGCCATCGACGAGCTCGGCCTCGAGACCGACGCACGGGGCAACATCGCCCGCAACGACTCGTACGAGACGAACGTCCCGGGCGTCTTCGTCTGCGGCGACGCCGGCCGCGGCCAGTCGCTCATCGTCTGGGCGATCGCCGAGGGTCGCTCGGCCGCGAACGGTGCCGACGCGTACCTCTCGGGATCCTCGAAGCTGCCCAGACCGATCCCGCCGACGGCGCGCCCGATGGCGGTCTAGACCCGAGCAGGCTGCCGACGATGCGCGCGACCGAACCTCGCGGGATGTGCGTCCCGGGATGAAAGCTGAGCTGGACGTACTCATCGTCGATCCTGTGGTGGGGGCGGGCGGGCTCATGGAGCTTGCCGGGAAGCTGCGGGCGTCGGTGGAGGTGGCGCAGGCCGGAGAAGTCCACGGCACGATGCCGTGCGTGCTTTCAGCGGCCGTCACCGCACGCCTCCAGCGTGATCCTCGGGTCTGGGACTGGGTCATCTCCGTGCGTGATGGTGCAGGAGTTGCGGCGCAGATGGTCTCGCGCGGCCAGGCGAGATTCGCCGTACTGATGGATCCGGTCTCCGGGATCCCGGAGCTTCCGGGGGTCGCGGACGCGCTGATGGTGGATTCCCTCGCCATCATGCCTACGCAGGCTGACCTGGATCGGATGTTGGCGGTGGTGTCGCAGGTGACCGACACCTACGTGCCCGATGCCTATCTGGCGTTGGTCGCAGAGGCTCTGTTCCGTGACGACCCAGGGGCGTCGCGGTGGCAAGGTCTGTACGGCGAGGCGTTCAGGTCCCGTCTGCCCACGGATCCGGAGCGCGAGCGCGACCCGCAATGGTGGGCGGACGAATGGGTGGATGTGTGGCGGAACAACCCCACCGCTGTCAGGCCATGGTTCACGCGACGACATCATCGTCTTGCATCCGCCCTGTCGAGCGCCACAGGGATCCCCATCGCCGTCCAGCCGTGGGACGACCTGGCCTGGCTCACGGACCCGTCCGTCGTCGCGGAGGCACTGAACCTCGAGTTTGAGCGACCACGCCCCGTCGACCTCGAAGCCGGGGCGTCGCGTACGAAGTCGCCGCCTGGTGTGCGTCAGGCGTAGCCGCGGCAACGCCTCCTCCGAAACCCTTGCTGAAGCGACTCGACGTTGCCTATCGGACCTGCGATGTGGCTAGGCTGCCCATGTGGCTGACTCGGTACTCGTCTGGCCGGTCACGCGCTTCGACACCGATGTTGCGATGCGCTGGGGGGTCCAGACTGACGCGTGCGCGGTCTTTCCGACCGCGGACGTCGTGCGCGCGGTCTGCGACAACCTGGGGTGGCCACTCCTGGAGTCGACGATCTCGTACCGCTTCGGGCGCCATTCGTACACGACCTGGGTCGGCACGTTCCTGCCCGGCGAGCCGTCGGGTAGGGGCTGTACGCAGATCGCCCTGGCCGAAACCAGCTACCGGTTCGAGCTCGGGTCCCTTGCGGCGGCGCTGACCCTGACCCGTGCGATCGCCCAGAGGTGCGGCCCGCAGGTGCTCGCGTTCACCAGCGGCGGCGCCCATGTCGTGGTCGGTGGCGGAGAGGCGCTCGCGGATGTGAAGGCCGCGTTCGCGTTCGCTCGGGAGTCCGCTCTCGCGCGGTGAAGCGATCAGCCTCGCTTTGAGCGAGCTGTGAATGGCTGCCCTGGCCGTGCCCGGCTCCTGTGACTTCCGTGAACACCTATCGCAAACTGATCGTGTGGTGCTCTGATGGGGGTACACGCAACGCAGCGAAGGAGAACCACATGATCTACTCAGCTCCTGGTACGGAAGGCTCGAAGGTCAAGGTGCTTGCCGAGTATGGCAACTTCATCGGTGGCAAGTTCCAGGCACCGATCGAGGGGGAGTACGCGGACAACGTGACCCCGGTCACCGGCAAGCCGTTCACGCGGTACGCCCAGTCGACCGAGGCTGATGTCGAAGCGGCACTGGATGCCGCTCACAAGGCGGCGCCTGCTTGGGGCGAGTCGTCTCTCGCACAGCGGGCCATTGTGCTGAACAAGATCGCGGACGCAGTCGAGGAGCATCTGGAGGAGATCGCGCTCGCCGAGACGTATGACAACGGCAAAGCGATCCGCGAAACGCTGAATGCNNGACGCCGACATGGTCGCGTACCACTTCCGCGAGCCCCTGGGCGTCGTGGGCCAGATCATCCCCTTCAACTTCCCGCTTCTCATGGCAGCCTGGAAGCTCGCCCCGGCACTGGCAGCCGGCAACGCGGTCGTCCTCAAGCCCGCATCCCCCACACCGTGGTCGATCATGAAGCTGATGGAGGTCATCGGCGACGTCCTCCCGCCGGGGGTCATCAACGTCGTCACCGGACCCGGCGCCAAGATCGGGAAGGCTTTGGCGACCAACAAGCGCATCGCCAAGATCGCGTTCACCGGCGAGACCGTCACCGGACGCCTGATCATGCAGTACGCCGCACAGAACATCATCCCGAGCACCACAGAGCTGGGCGGTAAGAGCCCGAACATCTTCTTCAGCGACATCATGGCCGAGGACGACGCGTTCCTCGACAAGGCCGTTGAGGGTCTGGTGCTGTACGCGTTCAACCAGGGCGAAGTCTGCACGTGTCCGTCGCGCGCCCTGATCCAGGAAGACATCTACGACGAGTTCATGGCCCGCTGCCTCGCTCGCATCAAGGCGATCAAGCAGGGCTCGCCGCTCGACACCGAGACGATGATGGGCGCTCAGGTGTCCACCAACCAGATGGACAAGATCTCCGGATACTGCGACATCGCGGCGGAGGAAGGGGCGGAGTGCCTCATCGGCGGCCAGAAGGCCGCCCTTGGCGGCGACCTGGCCGACGGCTACTACTTCAACCCGACCGTCTACAAGGGCAACAACAAGATGCGCATCTTCCAGGAGGAGATCTTCGGGCCGGTCCTGGCCGTGACGACCTTCAAGGATGATGCAGAGGCGCTCGAACTCGCCAACGACACCATGTACGGTCTGGGGGCCGGGGTGTGGACACGCAACGGCACGCGCGCGTACCGGATGGGCCGCGGGATCAAGGCCGGACGGGTCTGGACGAACTGCTACCACGCCTACCCGGCTGGGGCCGCGTTCGGCGGCTACAAGATCTCCGGCGTCGGCAGGGAGAACCACCGTATGATGCTCGACCACTACAGCCAGGTGAAGAACCTGCTGGTCAGCTACTCCGACCAGCCCCTCGGATTCTTCTGATCGATCGGAGAAAGAGTGACTGACGAGTTGCGCATTCAGGCAACTCCCGCGGCGCGTGCGGCCCTGGTGGCCGTACGCGCCCGCGAGGGCGGCCAAGTGATGTTCGTCCAGTCGGGTGGGTGCTGCGCGGGAAGCGTCCCGATGTGCTTCCTCGACGGGGAGTACCTCACGGGCGACGGAGACATCTTGCTGGGCGATGTCGACGGCGCCCCGTTCTACATCGAGGAGACACTGGAGCGGGCGCTGGGGCATCCGTCGTTCGTCCTTGACGTCGCGCCCGGCGGCCCCGAGGGCTTCTCGCTGGGCACCGGCGAGGGAGGCCACTTCGTCTCCCGCTCGGAGGCCTGCCTCATATCGGACGAGCCTCACTAGGCGGTCGCACCCTGCTCGGGAGGGTCCACTTCGTCATGCCCTGACCCACGGGATGGCGAACCCGAGTGCGGGCAGGCACGGCCTGTTTCGGCAACTCGTACCACGCCGGTGCGTCGCCCGTTTCCTGTCAGATCTCCGGACTATGGTGACTCACCTGGGATCCGTACCACGGATCACCCGGCGTCGCCTTCCCCCGGCAGCCGTGGGCCCGGCAGTGTGTCGTGGACCCGTACGCGAGTGGAGGAGGAGTCGTGGGTTCGGACTTCGTCCATCTCCACTGCCACACCGAGTACTCGATGCTCGACGGCGCCGCGAAGACCGGGCCGCTGCTGGCCGAGGCGGCCCGTCAGGGCATGGGTTCGGTGGCGATGACCGACCACGGCAACATGTTCGGGGCGTACGAGTTCTGGAACGCGGCCAAGAATCACCCCGTCAAGCCGGTCATCGGCATCGAGGCGTACGTGGCGCCGTCGTCCCGCTTCAACCGCCACCCTGAGTTCTGGTCGACCGGCAAGCGCGAGGTCGCCGACCTCGACGCNNGGGCTGCGGAACCTGTTCCGCCTGTCGAGCCTCGCGAGCTTCGAGGGTTTCTACCTGAAGCCCCGCATGGACCGCGAGCTCATCTCCCAGTACTCGAAGGGCCTCGTCGGCACGACCGGCTGCCCGTCCGGCGAGGTTCAGACCCGGCTGCGACTCGGACAGTTCGACGAGGCCATCGTGGCGGCCGCCGCCTACCGCGACATCTTCGGGCCCGAGAACTACTACGTCGAGCTGATGGACCACGGCCTGTCGATCGAGCGCAACGTCCGCGACGACCTGCTGCGCATCGCCAAGAAGCTCAACCTGCCGCTGCTGGCCACCAACGACTCCCACTACGTGACCGCAGACCAGGCCGACGCCCACGACAACCTCCTGTGCGTCGGCGTGGGCCGCAACAAGGACGATCCCAACCGGTTCCGCTTCAACGGCGACGGCTACTACCTCAAGACAGCCGAGGAGATGCGCTCGCTGTTCCGGGATGTGCCGGAGGCGTGCGACAACACCCTGGTGCTCGCGGAACGGTTCGGTGACTACTCCGACGTGTTCCGCCAGGTCGACCGGATGCCCCAGTTCGTCGTACCGCCAGGCGAGACCCAGTCGTCGTGGCTCCGCAAGGAGATCGAGGAGGGAATCACCGTACGGTTCGGCGACAACCCGCCCGCCGACCTGCGGGACCGCGTCGAGCTCGAGATGAGCGTCATCGAGCCGATGGGCTTCTCCTCGTACTTCCTGATCGTCGCGGACATCTGCCGGTACGCGCGGGAGAACGGCGTGCCGGTCGGGCCGGGCCGGGGATCGGCCGCCGGGTCGATGGTCTCGTACCTCACGCAGATCATCGAGGTCAACCCCATGCAGCACGGGCTGCTGTTCGAGAGGTTCCTCAACCCCGAGCGCATCTCGCCGCCTGACATCGACCTCGACTTCGACGACCGTCAACGCGACAAGATCATCAGCTACGTGACGAACAAGTACGGCGAGGCGTACACGAGCCAGGTCAACACGTTCGGCACGATCAAGGCCAAGGCTGCGGTCAAGGACGCCAGCCGCATCCTCGGCTACCCGTTCGCCATGGGCGAGCGCATCACCAAGGCCATGCCGGCGGCGGTGATGGGCAAGGATGTCCCGCTGGGCGACCTGCTGGACCCGAACCACAAGCGCTACGCCGAGGGCAGCGAGTTCAGGGCTCTGTACGAGAGCGACCCGGACGTCCATCGCGTCGTCGACACAGGCCGTGGCATCGAGGGCCTGATCCGTCAGTCGGGCGTGCACGCCTGCGCGTTCATCATCTCGAACGAGCCCCTGCTCGACGTCATCCCCATGCACAAGCGGGACAAGGACGGCATGATCATCGCCGGCTTCGCCTACCCGCAGTGCGAGGAGATGGGCCTGATGAAGATGGACTTCCTCGGGCTGCGCAACCTCGGCGTGATCGACGCGGCGGTCCGCAACATCAAGATGAACCGCGGGATCGACCTGCACATGCGCGACGTACCGTTCGACGACGTCGCCACGTACGAGCTGCTGGCCCGCGGCGACACTCTCGGCGTGTTCCAGCTCGACGGCGGGCCGATGCGCGCGTTGCTGCGCCTGCTCAAGCCGAACCGCTTCGAGGACATCATCGCGGTCATCGCCCTGTACAGACCAGGCCCGATGGGCGCGAACGCCCACATCAACTACGCCGAGCGCAAGAACGGGCGCCAGAAGATCGAGGCGATCCACCCGGAGCTGCGCGAGGCTCTCGACCCGATCCTCGGTGACACCTACCACCTGCTCGTCTACCAGGAGCAGATCATGGCGGCGGCGCGCAGCCTGGCGGGCTACTCGCTCGGCGGCGCAGACCTGCTGCGGCGAGCCATGGGCAAGAAGAAGAAGGAGATCCTGGACAAGGAGTGGGATCACTTCCACACCGGGATGCGGAGCAACGGCTACTCCGCCGCCGCCACGAAGGCCTTGTGGGACACGATGGTCCCGTTCGCCGACTACGCGTTCAACAAGTCCCACGCGGCCGGCTACGCGTACGTCTCGTACTGGACCGCCTACCTCAAGGCCAACTTCCCCGCGGAGTTCGGCGCGGCGCTGCTCACCAGCGTCGGCGACGACAAGGACAAGATGGCGCTGTACCTGGCGGACATGCGCGGGCTGCACATCAACGTGCTGCCGCCCGACGTCAACACCTCCGTGGCCGAGTTCTCGGCCGTCGGCGAGGACGTACGGTTCGGGCTGCAGGCCATCCGCAACGTCGGCAGCGGCGTCGTCGAGGCGATCTGCGAGGCCCGACGCGAGTTCGGGCCTGCGTCGAACTTCCACGACTTCCTCGACCGTGCGCCCCTCGCGGTGTGCAACAAGCGCACCGTCGAGTCGCTCATCAAGGCGGGCGCGTTCGACTCGCTGAAGCACCCGCGCCGGGCGCTCATGGAGGTGTACGAGAGCGCGATCGACCACGTGCTCGACCTCAAGCGCAACCAGGCGTTCGGCCAGGACGACCTGTTCGGCGATGGCGGATCAGAGATCGCGGAAGCCCCGACCTCCGGCTCGATCCCGGACATGCCCGACTGGGACAAGCGCACGAAGCTGGCGTTCGAGCGCGAGATGCTCGGCCTGTACGTGTCG
>PMLO01000049.1 GCA_003158895.1 Propionibacteriaceae bacterium | reverse complement strand
TGGAGATCTTCGGGAGGACCGCTCGCAGGGTTGACGCGCGGAATGCGTTGAGGCCACCTGTGATGTCCTTCACGCCGATCCCGAGCATCAGTCGGGTCCACAGGCTGCCGCCCCGCGAGAGCAGCTCGCGCGACTTCGGCCAGTTGACGACGCTGCCGCCGGGCACGTACCGGGAGCCCTTGACCATGTCGGCGGTCTTGAGCCCAGCCAGCACGGCCGGGAGCTGCTCGGGCTGGTGAGAGCCGTCCGCGTCGTGCTCGACGAGCACGTCGTACCCCTGGTCCAGGCCCCAGGCGAAGCCTGCCATGTACGCGGCTCCGAGGCCTTCCTTGCCCTTGCGGTGCATCACGTGGACGTGGTCGTCGGCCTCGGCGAGGCGGTCAGCGATCTCGCCCGTACCGTCCGGCGAGTTGTCGTCGGCGACCAGCACGTGCGCGGTCGGCACGGAGCGGCGCAGTCTCGCGATGATCGGCTCGATGTTCTCCGCCTCGTTGTAGGTCGGGATGATCACCAGGACTTTGTCCAGGGGCACGTCGTTGACCACAGGGGACCTTTCAGCTGGAAGCGGCCGTCCCATTCTGCCGCACCGCCGGACCAGCCGCCCGCGCGGGGCGACTCCGCCATACGGCCGCCACCAGGGCCGCCACGGCCACGGCGACCAGCGCCAGCTCGATTCCCGCACCGAACCGCATCGCCGCAGTGAGCCCGTTGCGTACCGGCATGACCACGCTGGTCGCGGCCGGTGTGCGCTGGCGCGTCTCGTAGGAGACGCTGCCGTCGGGCGCGATGTACCCGCTGAGCGCGTTCGTCGTCGCCACGAGGATCTCCCGCTGGGTCTCCATGGCCCGGATCCGCGTGATCGCCCACTGCTGGCTGATCTGGCCGGTTCCCGCGTACGTGGCGTTGTTGCTCTGGACGGTCACGATCTGCGCCCCACCGCCGGTGGCCGCGTCGCCGGAGATCATCTCCCGGACGGTCTGGTCGTAGGCCAGCTCGAAGCAGATCAACACGCCGATCCGGGTCGTCCCGTGCTGCGGCACGTCGACGCTGAGCACACCGGGCCCGTTACCGGGCACGCTCTGGGCACCGACGAGCTTGAGCATCGGCACCAGAGGCAGCAGCTCCTGCCGCAGAGGGATCCACTCGCCGAACGGCACAAGGTCCCGCTTGTGGTACGTCGCGCCGGGACCCGTCACCGGGTCCCACCACAGCGCCGTCGTCTGCCGCTCGTCCGCGCCGGGGCCGTCGGTGACGGCTCCCACGAGGATCGGTACGCCGGCGACCTGGACCGCCGTCGAGACGACCTGCCGCGTCTGGGCGTCGAGGATCGGGTCGATGTCGGTGGAGTTCTCCGGCCACAGCACGAAGTCAGGAACGGGCAACAAGCCGGCACGGGCCTGAGCCATGAGGGCCACCGTCTCGGACATGTGATTGTTGGTGACCGACCTGGCCCGGCCGAATGCCTCGAGCCCGACCCCGTCGACGTTGCCCTGCACCATGCCGACCGTGATGCTGTCGCTTGCCTGCGGGATCGTCGTGACCGCGCGGGCCACGACTGCCCCACCGATCGCGAGGACGTACGCAAGCCCGATCACGGCGATCCCCCGCAGCCGTGCGCGACCGGTCGTCGTGCGGTAGCTCGCCCATGCCCACGCGAGTCCAGCGCCGAGCAGAGCCACGAGGAACGAGACGCCGGTGGTCGCCACATACGGGAAGAGCCCTGCCAGCGGCGAGTCAGCCTGTGTGAAGGCGAGCCTGGTCCAGCCGAAGCCACCCCACGGCACGCGCGAGTACAGGTACTCGACGAGCACCCACTCGGTCGCCACCCACAACGGCCAGAGCGGCAGTCGCGCGACCAGCGCCGTGACGAGACCGACCCCTGCGAACCACAGCGCCCACACGACCACGAGGAGTACGGCCACCGGCACCGCGATCACGTACGTCCAACCGACGGCCAGCGCCAGGAATGCGACTCCGAAGACGTACCCAGTGCCGAAGCCCTCGCGCAGTCTCCGTCCGCGCACGAGCACCGTGAGCAGCGCGACGCCGACGACGACGAGGGGCCAAAGGTTGTACGGCTGGAACGCGAGCGCGGTGAGGATCCCGGCCCCGGCAGCGAGCCCGCGACGTGCGCCGGGCGAGAGACGTTTCGTGCTGGACGTGGCGGAGGCCTCCGCAGCGCGTGTCGTCACGCCTCGAGAGCGTACGCCACTCCCCTGTAGCCTCTGCCCATGTCGCCTCGCCGCCTGCTGCTCGACACGGCCTCGCTGTACTTCAGGGCCTACTTCGGAGTGCCCACGCTGTACGCAGCCGACGGCACCACGCCGGTGAACGCCGTCCGCGGGCTGCTCGACATCATCGCCAAGTTCGTCCGTGAGACGCATCCGGACGAGCTCGCGGCCTGCTGGGACAACGACTGGCGTCCCGAATGGCGCGTGGCGCTCATCGACTCGTACAAGGCGCATCGCGTCGCCGGCGGCGTGCCGGCCACGAAGGCCGACCCGCATCTACCCATCGGAGCGGGCGGCCGTGGTGCCGCGTCAGGCGTGGCTGAGATCGCGGACGCCGCACTGAGCATCCAGGTACCGCTCATCTCGGCGGTCCTGGAGGCGGCCGGAATCGCCATCGTCGGCGCCGATGGCTACGAGGCCGACGACGTCATCGGGACCCTCGCGAGGAGCGCCCCCGGACACGTCGACGTCGTCACGGGCGACCGGGACCTGTTCCAGCTCGTCACAGACGACGTCACCGTGCTGTACGTGGCGCGCGGGATCTCCAAGTACGAGACGGTCGACGACGGCTGGCTCGCGACCCGGTACGGGATCTGCGGCGCGCAGTACGTCGACTACTCGGTGCTTCGTGGCGACGCCTCCGACGGACTCCCGGGCGTCGCCGGCATCGGTGAGAAGACCGCCGCCAGGCTCCTGGCGGAACACGGCGACCTGGAAGGCATCGCGGAGGCGACGACCCTCTCCCCCAGCATCGCTGCGAGGCTCGGCGCGGCGGTCGACTACATCGCCAGGGCTCGCCAGGTCGTGGCTGTACGGACGGACCTGGACCTCCCCGGAGACCTGACGCTGCCCCGTGAGCTGGCAGACCGTGAGAGCTTCGACGCACTCACCCGCGACCTCGCCCTGGGCTCCGCGGCAACGCGCCTCGTCGAGGCCATGCGGACTCGCTGACCACGAACCCTGGCAGAGCGGGAATATCACTCTGCAGGGCCGGGTTCTGGGGATCGACTGCACCAGACGCTCGCCCTGCCCCGGAAGGCATGCACATGAACATCACCCGACGTGGCTTCGCCGCTCTCGCGGGCCTGACCGCGCTGTCCGCCTGCTCGTCCTCGAACCCCCTGTCGTCCACCTCAGGTGCCGCCTCAGCCAGCGCCGGCACCAGCGGTCCGCTCGTCGTCGGATCGCAGCAGTACTACTCCAACGAGATCGTCGCCGAGCTGTACGCACAGGTTCTCGAGAAGGCCGGGCTGAAGGTCACCCGCCAGTACCAGATCGGCCAGCGAGAGGTGTATCTGCCGGAGATCCTCGCCGGGAAGATCGATGTCTTCCCCGAGTACAACGGCAACCTCCTCCAGTACCTGGACAAGACGGCCACCGTCACGGACACCGCATCCGTACAGGCTGCGTTGACGAAGGTTCTCCCCTCGAGCCTGCGCGTGCTCACGCCCGCCGCCGCGACAGACCAGGACACGTACACGACGACCAAGGCCTTCTCCACCCAGTACGGCGTCACCTCACTCGCAGACCTCAGCAAGGTCACGAAGCCGCTGACCATCGCGGCGAACAGCGAGTTCGCCACCCGTCCGTACGGCCCGCCCGGGCTCAAGAGCATGTACGGCGTCGACATCACGGTCGTACCGGTCGAGGATTCGGGCGGCCCACTGACCGTCAAGGCGCTCACGGATGGCAAGGCAGACTTCGCCGACATCTACTCGGCGAGCCCGTCGATCGTCGCGAACAACTTCGTCGTTCTCGCGGACCCGAAGAACCTGATCCTGCCGCAGAACGTCGTGCCGCTGGTCTCCAGCAAGGTCACCTCGACCGCGTCCGACGCGATCGACAAGGTGAACGCTCAGCTGTCGGCCGACGACCTCCGCAACCTCAACTCCCAGAGCGTCAACGAGCAGAAGAAGTCCGCGGACATCGCCAAGGCCTGGCTCTCGTCCAAGGGCCTGATCTGAGCTCAGGCGCCGCCGAGCACGTACACCGCTGAGCCGGCCGCCCACGTGGCCATGCTCTCCGGGAGCCCCAGGCGGTGTCCGTCGACCGTCAACGGGATGCGTTCGAGCGCGACCAGCCCGACGGTACGGAACAGGTCCTCGAGGTCCAACAGCGTGGCGTGATGCAGGTTGGGGGTGTCGTACCAGTCGTACGGCAGCTCCTTCGACATCGGCATCCGCCCACGGGCCAGCCTCACGCGGTTGCGCCAGTAGCCGAAGTTCGGCATCGACAGGATCACCCGCGGCGCGATCCGGATCATCTCCTGCAGCACCACGTGCGGACGGTGCAGCGTCTGCAACGTCCGAGACAGCACGACGACGTCGTACGAATGGTCGGCGAACTCGGACAGCTGGTGGTCCATGTCGAGCTCGATGACGGAGACGCCCGACCGGATGGCCACCAGGACGGCGTCACCGTCGATCTCCACCCCGGTCCCCGAGCAGCCTTTGTCCGCCGCGAGGTGACCGAGGAGCGTGCCGGTGCCGCAGCCGAGGTCGAGCACCCTGGACCCAGGCGTCACGAGGTCGGCCACGAGGGCGAGGTCGGCGCGAAGCGTCATCGCACCTCCTCCAGCGCACGGTCCATATAGGCCCGGATCGTCTCGTGGTACGGCTCGATCTCGAGCAGGAACGAGTCGTG
>PMLO01000003.1 GCA_003158895.1 Propionibacteriaceae bacterium | reverse complement strand
CCGCGGCTACTCCGCGGGTCGCGCGTACGCCCAGTCGAAGCTCGCCGATCTGATGCTCGGCAGGCACCTCGCGGTGGTGGCGAAGGAGAAGGGCTGGGACCTGCTCAGCACGATCGCTCACCCGGGATACACCCGTACGAACCTGCAGACGGCCGGACGCAACCTGGCGCGTGACGCGAACGACCAGCTCCCACCCGTACGTCGCACGATCATGCCGTCGCAGACTCCTGAGATCGGTGCTGAGCCACTCCTGTACGCCGCCACCTCGCCGGACGCGGAACAGGGCGCCTACTACGGACCCAGCCGGCTCGGAGTCGTCGGCCCGACGCACAGGGCGAGCATCCCCCGCTCCGGACGCTCCCTGGAGCTGGCCGCCCGGCTGTGGGACGTGGCGCAGCAGCTGGAGTTCGGCGTCGAGGACGCGGGACCCTTCTTCCACGGAACCAAGGCTGCGCTGACACCGGGCGACACGCTGGCGCCGGGTTTCAGCTCGAACTTCGGCCAGCAGGACAAGGCGAACTTCGTCTACATCACCGGAACCCTCGATGCGGCGATCTGGGGCGCCGAGCTCGCCCTGGGCGAGGGTCCAGGCCGGATCTATCGGGTCGACCCCACAGGAGCCATCGAGAACGACCCCAACCTCACCGACATGCGCTTCCCGGGCAACCCCACCCGCTCGTACCGCACCCGCCAACCCCTCACGGTGGTCGGCGAGGTCACGGACTGGAAGGGTCATGATCCCGAGGTTCTGACGTCGATGCTGGATCACGTGGCCGAGATGAAGAAGCAAGGCGTCGAGGCGATCAACGACTGACCTGAAGCGGCGAGACCGGAGTTTGGCCGAGAAAGCTTGATACGCGGCGAACTCGCGCAGATTTCGCACAAGGTGGAGTAGCACGGTCAGGGCCCCCGGAGATACGTCCCGGGGGCCCTGACCGTGCTACTCGGTATTCAGTTCTTTGGCCCTGTGTCCGGGGTCACCGGGTCGGGATGGTCCCCACCCCCGGCCACGCTCACCGTCTCGGGATGCTGGGCGTACCACTGCCGCCACACCACCCGGTACAGCTTCAACCCGTGCGGGATCTTGTTCAACCCGGGAATCCAGGGCACGCACGCCAACACCAGGCTGAGCAGGATCATCACTGCCCACACCTGCACATCAGCATTGTCCGACGTCGAGAACGGCGGAACCTGATACCAGAGCGTGTACAGCCACATCCACGGCTGCCCCGGGTAAGCACCCGCCTCGTTCATCATCCCCCACTGATCACCCGACAGGTTCTCAGCATCGGCGATGCCGGCCATGTAGCTGCCATCGGCCATAAACAACAGCGCATTCGTCGGATCCGTACGGTAGAACCCCGACGACGTCGTCAACAACCCGGTGAGCACCCCGCTCTTCGCCAGCGTCAACTCACCCTGCGCAATCACCGGCACCGGCCCGTAATCACCGGACGCGACCTGCGCCGGATCCCCGCCCGTAGCCTTCGTGAGTGCATCCGCGTAGCTCGTCGCCCACGCCGTCTGCTGGTCCGCCGACGCCTGCGTCCACTGCGCGACCGCCTGCTGTGTGGCCGTATCGCCCAGCGTGGACACCGGATCGATCACCAGATCGGTGGCCGAATCCACCGGATGCGTCACCCCGCCCAGCTTCTGCAGCTTCAACGGGCCCAGCGCCTGACCATCCGACGCCGTGTTGTACGGCGGCCCATACCCCGCACTCGTACTCGTCCCCGCCAACTCGGCCGTCGCCGTCGCCACCACATCGAACGGAGCATTCGCCGCCCACGACTTCATCGTGAGCGCCTTCTCGTCCGGCGATCCCACAGCGAGCGCGAACACCACAACCAACACCAACACGACCACCAAGGCGGTCACGAATTCCTTCACCAGGTCGTACCGGCGGGTCGGGAACGCATGCGAATCAGGAGTCACCACACGACGAGCCATCACGCCACCTCACCCTTGGTCGACCCCGAAGCCGCAGTCTCGGACACGACATCCGCCGGCGGCTGCGCACCAATTGGCGGCGCGACCCCATGGCGACGTACCAACACAATGTGCAGACCCACCATCACCAGCACCCCCAACGGCAGCAGCGCCACGTGGTACAAGACCATCTGCCCGAAATTCATGACGTTGAACGCGGCCCCCACACCCGTCGAGTTCAACCCATCCTTCGCCTGCGTCGAAATCCACTGCGAATCGAAGTTCGTCTGAATCAGATATCCCGTGAATGCGGTCCCGATCGACACCAGGAAGGAGAAGACCCCCGTCAACCATGTCATTCCACGGCCACCGCGCCACGACGCCATCACGAACTTGCCCCACAGATGGATCACCATCGTCGCGAAGAGGAACTCAACAGTCCACAAATGCAAAGAATTGACAAAATGACCCAACGAGGAGTCGTGCCACCACGTCACACCGCCGACCGTCAGCACCACCCCCGTCACGATCACCAGGACCAGCGACGCCAGCGCCGCCACACCGAACACATAGATCCACGACGCCACGTAGCTCGGCTGACGATCCGGCAGCCACTGGCCCCGAGGCACCAACCTCGACACCCACCGGACCACGGACGCCGACCACGACCGCTCCTCGCCGGCCTCCTCACGCACGGCACTCATGCCTGATCCTTCGGGAACGGGACCACCAGGGCGAGCACGAAGA
>PMLO01000280.1 GCA_003158895.1 Propionibacteriaceae bacterium | reverse complement strand
GCCTCCATGAGGATCGTCGAGACGGTGTTCATGTTCGTCGAGGTCGAGAACCGTTGCGCGTACGTGCCAGCGGGGATGACGATCGTCTCGTCGCCGTTGCCCGACAGGGTTGTCCCGACGGAGTTCAGCACGCCGATGACCGTGAACGACTGGCCGGACAGGGTCATTGTCTTGCCGATCACGTACGAACCACTCCCGAACAGCGTGTCCGCGGTGGTCTGGCCGATGACGGCGACCATGGATCCGGCGCTCGACTCATCGCTCGTGAAGAACCTGCCGTCGGTCATCGTCCGAGCGGTCACGTCGACCCAGTCGGCCGTGGTGCCGACCACCGACGTGGAGTCGGAAGTCGACCCGTTGTACGCGGTCGTGGTCGTCGTCGACACAGGAGCGACATTGAGGATGTCGGGGCAGTTCTGCTTGTTCGCGAGCGCGGTCGCGTCGTTGAGTGTGAGCGGCGTCGTGAACCGCGTGCGGTTGGCCGCTGTACCCCCAGCGTTCGACACGGTCAGGCTCGAGTTAGCGCCCGAGTTCACGATGATGAGGTTCGAGCCGAGCTTGTTGATCTGGTTGGTGATCGACGCCTGCGCCCCTTGCCCGAGGCCGACGGTCAGCATCACGGAAGCGATGCCGATGAGGATGCCGAGCATGGTCAGGGCCGAGCGCATCTTGCGAGACATGACCGCGGAGAAGGCCGTGCGTACGGTCTCGAGGAAGGTCATACGTGTAGCCCTTCGCTGAGGAGCCCGTCGTAGATCTGCACCTGGCGCTGCGACTCCAGCGCGACATCGTGCTCGTGGGTGATGAGGATGATCGTGCGTCCCTGGTCGTGCAGCTCGTGCAGGAGGCGAAGCACGTCGTGAGTGGAGACCGAGTCAAGGTTTCCGGTCGGTTCGTCGGCAAGGATGATGTCGGGGTTGGTCACGAGCGCCCGCGCGATGCACGCCCTCTGCTGCTGACCACCTGACAGCTCGCCCGGCTTGTGGTGGGTGCGGTCTCCCAGACCAACCCGTTCCAGCGCCTCCCGGGCCAGGGTGTGACGCTCCTTGGCGTGGACCCCCGCGTACATGAGCGGCAGCTCGACGTTGCGCTGAGCAGTCATCGAGCTGAGCAGGTTGAACTGCTGGAAGACGAACCCGATCCGCTTGTTCCTCACGACCGCGAGGTCCTTCTCGGACATGGCGCTGACGTCCTCGCCGCCCAGGAGGTACGTGCCCTGCGTGGGGATGTCGAGGCATCCGAGGATGTTCATGAGCGTCGACTTGCCGGAACCTGACGGGCCTGTGATCGCGATGTACTCACCCTCCTGGATGGTGAGCGTGATGCCACGCAGCGCCTCGAACGTGATGCTGCCCGTCTTGTACGTCTTGTGGACGTCGGTGATCTCGACGATCGCGCTCACGGGTCAGCTTCCCTGCGAGGTCGGGAGGTCACTGGGGAACCCGCTAGGCGGGCCACCCGCACCGCCGAATCCGCTCGGACGAGCTCCGGAGGGGAACCCGGACCGACCGCCGCCTGGGAACCGACTGCTGTTCCCCGTGGCCACCGACTGTGAGGGCACGACGACCTCGTCGCCTTCCGCGACGCCCTTGGTGATCTCTGTCCTAGTGCCGAACGTGCGACCCACGGTGACGTTGGTCTTCGTCTGGACGCCGTTCGCGACGATGGTGACGTAGGTCTGGCCACTCTCCTGCTGGACCGCGGCGGTGGGAACGGTCAGTGCGGTGACCTCGCTCACGATGATCGTGACGTCAGCCGAGCCACCGACGTACAGACCGGTCGGGTTGCCCGTGAGCGTCACGATGATCGGGTACGACGTGGTCCCGGCCGATGTCGTACCGACGATGCCGATGCTCGTCAACGTGCCCGGCAGGCTCGTGGTCCCACCCGTCGCGGTTACCGCGCAGGTCAGTCCCTGCTTGAGGCTTGCCAGATCGGCCATTCCCACCGTGCTGTTCACAAGCCAGGTGCTCGTGTCGACGACGACGATCTGGGCCGCTGTGGACGTGGTCGACGAGACCTGGGTGGTCGTTCCGACCCCCGTCGTGGTCGACGAGGTGCCGTTCACCTTGCTGTTGACCGTGAGGTTGACCTGAGCGACGACACCGGCGAAGGGCGCCGTCATGGTGGCTCCGGCCAGGTCGCTCTGCGCCGAGGTCAGCTTCGCCTGCGCCGAGGCCAGCTGGGCCTTGGCCGCTGAGATCTGGGCGGTGGTCGAGGAACTGGACGAGTTCAGCGTGGTGAGGCTCGACTGCGCGGAGTCGACGCCGGCCTGAGCGGACGTCACAGCTGACGCCAGCATCGTTGTGTCCTCCGTGGCGAGCACCGCTCCTGCCGCCACCGTCTGACCGAGCTGTACGTTCACCGCCGACACCGTGCCTGCGGCGGGGAAGTTCAGGTAGGCCTGGTTCTGGGGTGCGAGTGTCCCGGTTGCCGACACGCTCGTGCGCTGGGTCGTCTTCGTGGCCTTCGCAGTGGTCGTGGTCGTGGTCGCTGCGACCGTCGCCGGCCGGGTCATCCTCCAAATCAGGACGCCGCCCCCAGCGACAACGACAAGTGCGACAGCTGCCACTATGGCCACCGTGCGTTTCCGCCACCGACGCATTCCAGGCCTTCTTTCTGCAAGATGAGGGGGCCCTTGCGGGTCCTCGGCCGGATTTCACGACCACAGCCGTTGCTTATCTTGTCATGGGCTTCCCGTGAGCCCCGCCTCGGTTGCTGTGCCCTTCCTGTGAAGTGGCAATGAGTTCCCGAATGCGCCTGTGAGAGAGCCGGTGCGGGGTCCGTCGGACAATCACGCACGAGGCCGACAAGGCTGCTCATTCCGTGTCGAGCAGCAGTTCCACGAGCCTTCTGAGATCGTGCGTGAGATCCGGCTCCGCCACCGTGACCTCACCGTGCTCGGGGAGGGAGAACGTGTACGAGAACGCATCGGGCGCTGTCGGCTGAGCGTTGAGCGAGGCGAAGTCTGTGCGCTGCACCAGGCGACGGACGTCATCGACCCGAGGATCGTCACCTTCGAGGTCCAGCTCGCCGGTACGTGTCAGGCCGGCGAAACCCCCTGTGCGTCGCACAGAGACAGTGGCCGGCGCCGCACTCGTACCCCCTGAGCTGGTGCTTCCAGCCGCTGGGGTCACGCCCACGGTCGTCCACGCCTGGCGGACGGCGTCGGCATGCGGGCCCGCTGCAGCCACGGTCGCTGCGGCGAACCCCGCGAAGTCCGTGTTCGGACCCACGTCGGTGCCCGTCAGGGCCGCGTACCAGATCCGTCCCGCGCCCTCGGCCGAGCTGCCGCCGATGCTGGTCGCCGCCAGCTGGAAGGCACGGTTGGGGATTCCACTGTTGATGTGGACACCTCCGTTGTCGTTGGTCGTGTGTATGAAGTCCTTGTACGAGCCGACCTGCGGGTCCTTGCCCAGCTTCGGGTCGTCATATGCCGTCCCGGGATGAGCCATGTCGCGCAGCGCACGAGCCTGCACGCCAGGCAGGAAGATGCCTTCGCCGATGAGCCAGTCGGCCTGCTGGGCCGTCTGACCGAGCAGCCGCTGCTTCGCGCAGATCCCGAAAACGTCGGACATCGACTCGTTGAGAGCGCCCGGCTCGCCGGAGTACACGAGCCCGGCTGTGCGCTCAGTGACGGCGTGGCTGAGCTCGTGCCCGAGCACATCGACGGGCTTGGTGAACCGGTCGAAGATCTGCCCGTCGCCATCGCCGAAGACGAGCTGGGTGCCGTTCCAGAACGCGTTGTCGTAGCGCACTCCGTAGTGGACGGACATGATCACCTCCGCCCCGGCGTCGTCGAACGAGTTGCGCCCGTACACCTGGCTGAAGAGGTCGAGCGCCGCCTGGCCTCCGGTCGCTGCCTCGTTGACCGCGGGATCCGCGTTCTCGGGGTCTCCGGCGGTGCGCAACAGCTTGCCCGGGAGGGTCTGCTTCGACCCCGCCGTATAGACAGCCCACGCCGCTTTCGTTGCCTTGTGCGTCGTCAGAGGCGCCTTGGCTCGCGCCGCTCGGATCTCGATGTCCGTGCGCAGCGTCTCCTCGACGGCCTGCACGACCGGGTCGGCGGTCATGGTGGTGCGGTCGCCGGGCTGGGCGAGCCGCTCCAGCAGCCACGGCGGTACGAACTGGCAGTACGGGGGGTGCGGATTCGTCATGTGCTCAGGTTTACCCGGCACCCCTGACATTTTCTAGCGCCGGGCCACGAGGTCGTTTCCCGTCGGATCAGTCCGGTGGCAGGCGCGAGAACCTGACTCCCATCCGGAAAGGACGCGCGGACAGGACGTTCTTCTCCTGCGGCAACGGCCCGCACGCAGCCGTACCGAGCGCGTGCTGTGCCACGTCCATGGTGAGCCAGACCCGGTCGTCGGGCACGAGGTCGACGGTGTGCCTGGCCTTCTCGAGCGCCTGCGACGTCCACGGTCGCAGCGTCACTCCGACGGGTTCGTCGAACGTCACGATGAGCCCGTCCCTGAGTTGGGCCGTGCGCACGTCGGCGCGGCGCCCGTTCTCCTGAGGTCGCACGTACGGGGTCTGCAGTTCGGCGAGCGTCGCGGACCACAACCCGATGCGTACGGCCTCGTGCGAGTCCACGTACGCCTCGCCCGGCCCTGACCCGACCCACGACATCCCTGTCACGGACGTCGGCAGGCTCATCGTGATGCCCAGCCGGGGGATGGGGGAGGGCCAGGTGCCCCGCGGGATTGCGCTGAGGTCCAGGTGCACACCTGCGACTGTGGCCGTCCAGACCCACGTCAGCTCGTACATGTGGTTCCAGCCGCTCGGCCCCTCGTGCGTGACAACTGTGAGGCTCTCGGCGCCGGCCTCGACGGCGACCACGGTCTGGATCGGTCGGTGCAGACCGTGCCGATGCCACTCGGCGCCCTGCCCGGCCGGCTCGCCATACCTGTACAGCTCGTTGTCGATCGGCGCTCTGTACACGTCCAGCACCGGCGCCCCGACGGCGACTCCCGCGACCTCGACGAGCCGTCCGCGCCTGTCGAAGTGTGCGTCGCCGAGCCGGTGGCCGCCAGCGTTGCTCTCGAGGGCGACAGGGACGCCGGGACCGAGCCGCGCAGCCGCCGCCACCCGGCCTTGCCCGCTCGCGACCTCATGTCCCGCCGACGCCCACGCAGTGTCAGCTGCCAGCCGCGCCGACACCGTGAGATACCGCTCCCCGGCGACGTCGGCTGACAGCGCGGGCAGCGCGATCGTCACAGACTCGCCAGCCGCAAGGGGCGGGACGTGGAGGGGGACCTCCTCGCCGACCATGGACGACCACGTGAACGCCAGGTGCGTCGTGTCGACGAAGCGGTGCAGGTTCTCGATGGTGACCTGGTCGGTGACGGTGATCCGAACGGGCGCCACCACGGCGGCGTACTCGAGCAGGCCCGGCGACGGTGTACGGTCCGGGAACACGAGACCGTCGATGATGAAGTTCCCGTCGTGGTCCGGCTCGCCGAAGTCGCCGCCGTACGCGTAGTAGTCGACCCCGTCGCGTACCTGGTGGATGCCTTGGTCGAGCCACTCCCAGACGAAACCGCCCTGCAGCCGCGGGTACGTCTCGAACAGCCGCTGGTAGTCCGCCACTTCGCCCGGACCGTTGCCCATGGCATGGGCGTACTCGCACAGCAGGAAGGGCGCCTGTCTGCGGTGCTCGTCCAGTGCCGGGTCGGCAGTCGGCTCCTCCTCGCCTCGGCCGATGCGCTCCACCTCGTCCAGCGGTGTGTACATCTGTGACCAGACATCGGTGTAGGCGAGGGCGCGGTCGCCCTCGTAGTGCACGAAGCGCGACGTGTCGCGACCCTTCACCCAGGCCGCCATCGCCGCGAGGCCCGAACCCGTATGGGACTCGTTTCCCAGCGACCAGCCCACGATGCACGCGTGGTTCTTGTCGCGCTCGACCAGGCGGGCGATGCGGTCGAGGAGCGCGGGTTCCCAGCGCGGGTCGTCGGTCGGTAGACCGTCCCAGTCGCACAGCTGGTAGCCGTGCGTCTCGAGGTCGCCCTCGTCGAGGACGAGGAACCCGAGCTCGTCGGCCAGGTCGAGCATCCGCGGATCGGGGGCGTAGTGGGACGTACGGATGGCATTGATGTTGTGCCGCTTCATGAGGTACAGCTCGTCGCGGATCGTCTCGTACGACAGCGTCCTTCCCGTCTCCGGGTGCCACTCGTGGCGGTTGACGCCGCTGAACAGGACGGGCACGCCGTTGAGCCGGACCTGGGAGCCGACGATCTCGACGGTACGGAAGCCGATCCGAAGCGCAACGGTCTCGGTCGGCGTCGACACGTGCGCGTCGTACAGGCGGGGCATCTCGTTCGACCAGGGCTCGACCGGGCCGCTCCAGGGGACGGACGGGTCGGCGTCGGTGATGCCGAGCTCGGGCACGGTGAGCCGAGCGGTCGGCGGGTCGACGTCGACGGTGAGCGTGCCGATGCCCGAGCTGTATGAGGCGTGCACGAACACGTCCCGTACACCGCCCTCAGGCGTGGCGATCAGCGCCACCGAGCGGAAGATCCCCGAGACGCGCCAGTAGTCCTGGTCCTCGAGGTAGGAACCCGACGAGTACTGGTGGACCCGTACGGCCAGGGTGTTCTCGCCGTCGAGGATGGCCTCGCTCACGTCGAACTCGTGCGGCAGCCGCGACCCCTTCGCGTCTCCGAGCCGCACACCGTTCAGCCAGACCGCGAAGCACGACTCGACGCCCTCGAAGCGCAGGAGGGCCTGGGGACCGAGGCCCGCAGGCCGGGTGAACGTACGCACGTACTCGCCGGTCGGGTTCGCCTCCGGCAAGACCGGCACATCCATGGGGAACGGGTAGCGGATGTTGAGATAGGCAGGCTTCCCGTACGGAGCAGCTCCCGCGATGTCGATCATCTGCCAGGTCGAGGGGACCAGGATCTCGTCCCAGCCGGCGGCGTCGTAGCCCGGGGCCTCGAAGCCTTCCGTGACCTCGTCCAGCGTCGGAACCAGCCGGAACTTCCAGGTTCCGTCCAGGCCCAGCCGGGGGGCATCGGTGGTCAGCCGGGAGCGTGGTGGCAGCGCTCCGACACCCGGACCGAGGTCCGCGACGTACGAAAGGGTCATGGTCCGCAACGTTACGGGAAGCGTCCTCGGGACTGTCCGCAGTGGCGTCTGTTGCCGCTTGTGGCCACGCACGACACGCCGAGATGAGAAGCGCTATTCCCGCTACAAGGTTGCCGCTACAGTTGCGCCACTTGTTCACCTATACCTGGGGGATTTCGTGAATTCAGATGCTGCTGCTGCAGGCGGGGGCGCCCTCGCCACCGTGTTCTACCTGGTCCTTCTCGTCGTCGGGATCGTCGCGATGTGGAAGATCTTTGTCAAGGCCGGCGAGCCGGGCTGGGCGGGAATCATCCCGTTCTACAACATCTATACGCTCACGAAGATCGCGGGTCTGAACCCGTGGCTTGCGTTGCTGATCTTCGTGCCCGTGGGAAACGTGGTGCTTCTTGTCTGGGTCATGATCAAGATCGGCGAGGCGTTCGGAAAGAGCGTCGGCTGGTCCGTGATCTTCCTCATCATCCTCAGCTTCATCGGGATGCTGATCCTCGGATTCGGAAGCGCGACCTACCACAAGCCCGCCTCTGGAGCGATCTCCGTCTAGTCTCTTCAGCTGTTCTGGCCGGGTCTCGAGAGGGACCCGGCCAGAACTGTCTTCGCAACCCTGTCACTCACCCGCTCTACGATGAGCAGCATGGACATCTCGCGTCAGGCCGACGCCGCCCGCGCCGCCTCTCGTACGCTCGCAGTCACCCGTCGAGAGGTCAAAGACGCGGCGCTCGAGGCCATGGCGGACGCGCTCCTGGCACACGAGCCGGCCCTGCTCGCGGCGAACGCATCCGACGTAGCGGCGGCGCGTTCCAGCGGCACCGACGAGTGGCTCGTCGACCGCTTGAGCCTCACGTCGAAGCGCGTCGCCGACATGGCCGACGGTCTGCGGTCGCTGGCCCGTCTCGCCGATCCGGTGGGCGACGTGGTGAGGGGCTGGACGAACCCGAACGGCGTGCAGATCCGGCAGGTACGGGTGCCGTTCGGCGTCGTCGGCATCATCTACGAGGCGCGTCCCAACGTCACCGCCGACGCCGCTGGCATCTGCCTCAAGGCGGGCAACGCCGTGCTGCTCTGCGGGTCGCGGTCGGCGGAGCGGTCGAACCAGGCCGTGGTCGCCGCGCTCCAGGAGGGCTTGGAGGCCGCTGGACTCCCCGCCGATTCCGTACAGCTCCTGCCTGCAGGCCGCGAGGCATCCGCAGCGCTGATGGCCGCGCGGGGCAAGGTCGATGTGCTCGTACCGCGCGGTGGTGCAGGGCTCATCGCCGCCGTCGTCGAGGGGTCGAAGGTGCCCGTGATCGAGACGGGTACGGGGAATTGCCACCTGTACGTGGATGCCACCGCCGATCTCGACATGGCCCGCGACATCCTCGTGAATGCCAAGACCCAGCGGCCCAGCGTGTGCAATGCGGTGGAGACGGTTCTCGTACATTCCGCGATCGCAGAGAATGCCCTTCCGATCCTGCTCGCCGCGATGAGGGAGAAGGGAGTCACCGTTCACGGGGATGCGGCGTTCTGTAGGGCATCGACGGATGTCGTCCCTGCTGGTCCGGATGAATACGACGGCGAATACCTGACGCTCGATCTCGCGGCACGAGTGGTGAATGATCTCGATGCAGCCATCGCCCATATCCGAGAGCACACGACGGGCCACTCCGAGACCATCATCACGCGGGATCTCATCTCGGCGGAGCGCTTCGTCGCCGAGGTCGACGCTGCGGTGGTCCTCGTCAACGCGAGCAGCCGCTTCACCGATGGGGGAGAGTTCGGATTCGGTGCGGAGATAGGGATCTCGACCCAGAAGCTCCACGCCCGAGGGCCTATGGCGCTGCCGGAGATGACGAGCACGAAGTACGTGGTCACCGGTACCGGACAGATCCGCCCGTGACCGTACGGAATCGCCTGCTGCCCCTTTCGCGGTACGAGCCGGTAGGATTCCGCGCATGCTGCATCTGCTGGTGACCGGAATCGACTTCGGCGTGCCGACGTGGGTGTTCGGCCTCATCGCCCTCGCGATCTTCCTGGGCACCCTCGTGGCGCTCCGATCGTTCGGCAAGGGTCGCCCGCACTGGTGAGCCGTCCATGACCTTGCCCAGTGGGCTCGCCCGCACCCCGGGCGCCACCCGGCACCGCCTCGGTGTCATGGGTGGAACCTTCGATCCAATCCACCACGGCCACCTCGTCGCGGCCAGTGAGGTCGCCGCGCGCTTCGCGCTCGACGAGGTTGTCTTCATACCCACGGGTCAGCCCTGGCAGAAGGCCGACCGCAAGGTGTCGCAGGCCGAGGACCGCTACCTCATGACGGTCATCGCGACCGCGTCCAACCCGCGGTTCTCGACGAGCCGCATCGACATCGAGCGCTCGGGGAACACGTACACGGTCGACACGCTTGCGGATCTGAGGGCACAGGTCGGCAAGGACGCGGACTTGTTCTTCATCACCGGCGCCGACGCGTTGAGCCAGATCCTCACGTGGCGCGGCGCGGATCAGCTGTTCGACCTCGCCCACTTCATCGGAGTGACCCGTCCGGGCTCGCCGCTCGACGAGTCGACCGTCGAGCACCTGCCGTCGGACAAGGTCACGCTGATCGAGGTGCCGGCGCTGTCGATCTCGTCGACCGACTGCCGGCGACGTGTCACCGAGGGACTGCCGATCTGGTACCTCGTTCCGGACGGCATCGTCCAGTACATCGCAAAACGCGGTCTGTACCGCGAACACTAGGAGTTTCGTGCCAGCAACCACAGAAGCGATCGCGCTCACTCGACTGGCGGCGGAAGCCGCGGCCTCGAAAAAGGCCAGCGACCTCGTCGCGTTCGACGTGTCCGAGCAGATCGGCATCACCGACGTCTTCCTCATCGTGACGGCGACCAACGAGCGCCAGGTCGGCGCGGTCGTCGACGCCGTCGAGGAGCGCCTCCTCGGTCTCTCCACCAAGCCGCTGCGCCGCGAGGGCGGCCGCGAGAACCGCTGGGTGCTGCTCGACTATGGCGACCTCGTAGTCCACGTCCAGCACACCGACGAGAGGCACCTGTACGCGCTCGAGCGGCTCTGGCGCGACTGCCCGAGGATCAGCCTCGATGGCATCGAGACGGCCCCATTGGAAGACGACGAGGACGGCCCCGCACCCGGCCTGCTGGCGGGCGAGCGACCCGGTCGCTGAGTTCGCATCCAGCCGCTGTCCTGGGGTAGAGTTTCACGGGTCGCTTCGGCGGCTGAGGGGCTATGGCGCAGTTGGTAGCGCGCTTCCATGGCATGGAAGAGGCCACGGGTTCGAATCCCGTTAGCTCCACCTAGTCAGAGGCACATTCGAGGCCTTCGGGCAACATACGGGCAACATAGGCGGGCTCAGTTGAGAGCCTCGGTGGACGGTCGTCGTCCACCAGAAGGTCTCGGGCGTCTACCTCGGCCACAACGCAGGACGGCTCGAACCTGGTGGGCAGTTGCTTGCCCATGGCCGTCGATCTCTTGGCGTAACGCACGTTCCCGAAGCCCCGGGCAAAGCCGCGCGGTTCCGTGTGTGCTCTTGACCGGTCCTATCGTTTGCCGTCGTTGGCGCCGAGGGCCGACAACGACGCCTGGGCCTCGCTGAACATCTCCGTTAGGGCGACTCGCCAGGAGGTCAGGTCTCGAGAGATTCACGGGTCTGTGTCGGACTTCTTGGGTGGGGGTTACGCACGGAGACCGTGGTTGCCCATGAGGGTAACCGTGCGACGGCGCGGTAGAGGCGCTACGGCGTTCGAGGTGGGCGGCGGGGGAGAGCGAATTCGGGCGGGGTCCAGTCGGGGCGGAAGCTCAGGATCGCCCGGACGGCGAGGCGCCGGACTGAGGCGTTGGAATACGCCCACGCGTCGGGGGTGTTGAGCGCTCCGACCAGGATGTTGATGTTGGCCCGCATGGACTTCGAGACCGGCATGTCGGCCTCGGCCGCGCACGCGAACAAGGTCACTGCGTCTTGCAGGTGACGCTCGGGGTTCGCCGAGGGCGTGTGGTAGGCCGCCCCTTTGAGGGACAGCGCCGAGGCGATGTCGGGGATCCGGATCGTGGTGCCGCCCGGCGTCTGGAAGGTCGCCGTGCGCTCCAGGGCGGATCGGGCTCCGGGGACGCGCACGACGTCGCGACCCGCGAACCGTACAGCCCTGTTCTCGGGTGCCATGAGGTCGACGTGCCCGTCGGGTCTGGTGAACCGGTGCAGCGGAGCACGCGGGTCGAGCGGTTCATGGCGCCGGTATCCCAGGTGTTCCAGGGCGCCGACGGCTTCGGCATAGGTACCGGCTCGCAGCTCAACGACAAGGTCAGCGTCGTCGGTGGGACGGACGTGGGGGAGCGCAGCCAGTTGAGCATGCGCGTGGACCATGAGACCGCCCACCAGCATCCATCGATCCGGCGCGAGGACGGTGGCGATCTCGTCGAGGCGGGCGAATGGGTCCGCGATCATGGACGGCGATCCTCGAGTGCGGATGCAGCGGCGGCGGACTGGCGAGCATCCCCGAGCAGGTACGTGTCGAGCAGGATCCGGGCGGGGCGTTCATCGATGCTGAGGCGTTCGACGACTCCGAGGTTGCCGTCGGCGTCGAGGGTGACGTCGTGCTCGAGCTCGTACCGGTCGAGGTCGTCGGTCTGGACGAAGGTGAGCCAGCCCTCGCCGGGCACGATGCCGAGCTGGGTCGCGTCCACGGCGGACGGGCCGATACGTGTGGATGCATACGTAGCATCGCAGCGGTAGCGGGCCCAGGTACCGAGCCCGCCCGCGGCGTGAGCGATGTCACTCGCGGTGATGGACGACAGCCGCGCCTTGAGGCGGGACCGTTCGCTGGCGGCGAGACGCTCCGTGTGTCCGTTCGAGAGCAGGTCGAGGGCGGCGTCGCGAACCTCCGCTGCCCAGGGCCTGCCACGGGCGACGCTGCGGGACCAGGCGCGAGCGGCAATGTCGTCCATGGTGGTGACGCGTCCGACTGTGCGGTGGCCAGCGAGGGCGCCGGACCTGAGCGCCAGCTGTACGAGCCGCTCGCTGCGGTCGTACGCATGGGCTACCTGGCCGACGGTCAACTCCATACGAATATATTCGGATAAACGATGGTATATGTCAACGTCGGGGGGCCTAATCATACGGGTGAAGAGGCCGTGCTCCGGCTCTACGGAGGCGCCCGGGCCTCACCAACTCATTCGAAGGGGCGGGTGAACCGTTGGGATGGGCCGGTACAGCTGCTCGAGGTCAGCGATCCTCACGCGGATGAGTCTCGTGCCGAGGCGGGAGGCGGGGAGCCTGCCGGCAGAGATGCTGCGGCGGAGGGTGTCGACGCTGATGCCGTAGATGGTGGCGGCCTGTTGCAGGGAGAGCCACTCGGGCTTTGGCGCGTTCGCGGCGGAACGAGTCGCGTAGCTGGACATGGCGTGTCCTTTCGAGGGTTAGGTGGAGGGTCAGAAGCCGATGCCGGGGCTGCGATCGGAGGGTGTCGAGTGAGGGAGCTCGTAGCGTTCGGGATGGGTCAGGTGGTCGGCGAGCTTGGGGGACACGTCGTAGGTCTCCCAGTTGTCGGCTGCTGTTCTCATGTGTTTGGCGATATGGGTGATGCGGTAGCTGAGGGCGTCGGCGGGGTGGTCGTCGGGCAGCGGGCCCTCCTGGGCGGCCGTTTGCAGGATGAGGGCTGCGTCGTAGCCGGTTTGGTCGAGGGTGGCCAGCCGTGCGGCGAGGATGGGTAGGCGGGGGTCGCCGTGGAGGCCGGGTACGGCGTCGACGATCCGCGGGGTCCAATCCCGGATCCCCTGTTGGGTGGTCTCGAGTCTGTGGTCGAGATGGCGTTGCGTGTCGCGTTCGGCCGGCGCCCAGCGGATGGGTCCGGTGGGGCGTAGGTCACTGTCGGGGGTGGTGTGGGCGGCCCGCCATACCCGGATGTCGTCGAGCAGGCCCGGATCGAGCCCGGTCAGGGGCCGGGCCCAGCCGGGCGTCTCGGCGTCGACTGTCCGGCGGGTTCGCTCGGCAAGTTCCCGGGTGAGGACGTAGCGGGCTGAGAGGTAGGTCTTCCATTCGGGGTTGTGGAGTAGCTGGGTGGGGATGCCGGGTAGCCAGGGGAGTGGTCCGTGGGTGCGGAGGTTGGCGTGGGTGAGGTCGAGCCGGTAGTCGATGACGGCGGCGGGGTCGCGGGCGGTGTCCAGCCCGCCGAGCGCGACGGCGTCAGAGAGGATTGCGTCTAGGTCACGGCCGTTGGCGGCGAAGAGCATGAGGTGGCTGCGCAGCGTGGGCCAGGCGTCGGCCTGGGTGAGGCCAAGATCCCGCCCGGCGGTGTCGATGGCGTGTTTGGTGGCCTGGTCGAGGTGTTGTTCGGCGGCAAGGCTGATGGCGTCGAGGTAGCAGGCGACGGCCGGCCCGAGGAGCCGTACGGGGTCGTCGGCCTGGATCCGCAAGGTAGTTGCCGAGACCGGCGCCTCATCGCGTCCGATCACGGCTTCGAGGAGCTGGGTGGCTGTGAACGGTTGCAGGAGGGGTTGCGCGGCGGGGGCGGTGTGTGGGTCGACGTTGCTGACCTGGACCCAGGCGTGGTTGGCGACCCGGCCGCGGCTGAGCATGGTGTACGTGACCTGTCGGGACTCGGTGCCGGTCAGTAGTCCGTGGCAGGTGTCTGCCGTGACGCCTTGGGCGGCGTGGATGGTGGTTGCGTAGCCGAGTTCGACTGAGCTGTTGACGTAGTCGGCGGGGAGTGTGATCTGGGCGTGGGTCTTCAGGTGTCGGACGTCGAGGGCGCCGTCGGGGTGGACGTTGATGATGTGCCAGCGGTCGCCGTTGCGGACCCACGCGGTGGAGCTGGTGGTGAGGGTGCGGTTGTTGCGGCGGGTGATCACCACATCACCGTCGCTGGCGGGGTTCCCGTCGGCCAGCATGATCTCCCGGCCGGGTGTAACTCCGTTGAGCCGGGTGGTGCGGGCGGCGTGGTTGAGCTCGGCGACTTGGTTGCGGGTGGGGGCGAGCATGAGCGCGTCGAGGCCGGCGGCCCGGTCGGCGGACCAGGCGGTGAGAAGGCTGCTGGTGGCGGTGTCGGGGTCGACGACGTGGATCCGGTCGTGGTCGAGGTAGAACCCGAGCGCGCCACTGTCGCCGGCTCGCAGGGCGAGGCTGGCGGCGGCTTCGGCGGGGTCGGTGAACCGCATCACGGTGTCGAGCCGTAGGGCGCCGTGGGTGGCGGCGATGTCGCGCAGGACGCCGCCGGC
>PMLO01000098.1:7333-8057 GCA_003158895.1 Propionibacteriaceae bacterium | reverse complement strand
GCCGACGTCGCCCTGGAGCAGGCGCTGCATCGGCCGGGCGCGTCCGAGCTCCGTGAACAGCTCCTCGCTGACCGCCACCTGCTGCTCGGTGAGGGTGAACGGCAGGCGGGCGTCGAATGCGTCGAGCAGCCCTCCCGTGCGTCGCGGCCACGGCCGGGCGTTGTGCAACCGTGCGTCCTGCCGTCGGTAGGCCATCGCCACCTGTGTCGCGAACGCCTCGTCGAAGATCAGCCGCCGCCTCCCCGCTGCGTGCTCCTCCCGGCTCGTCGGCGCATGCACCGCACGGACGGCCGCCTCGAAGTCGACGACATCGGCCGCGTCGCGTACCCACTCCGGCAGCGCGTCGTCCAGGCCCGCGACGTGGTTGATCGCGAGCTCGGCGCACTCGGAGATGGTCCAGGTCGGCAGCTTGGCCGACTGCGGGTAGAGGCCGATGTAGCTGGACCTGGTCACCTGCCGCGCCACCCGCATGCTGTCTGCGCTGCCGACGTAGCCATCGGCGGTGTCCATGGCGAACGCCGGGTGTGCGAGCTGGGGCCGGTCACGGAACCAGCCCAGCTTGCCGGCGAAGATCCCCCGTTCCGACCGGCTCAGCAGCTTCTGCCAGTAGTCGATCATGTGCTTCTTGCCGAAGAACGTGACGTCGAGGAAGCCTGTGCCGTCCGTGAGCTGCACTTCGAGGCGCAGCCGCGGCGGGTCCCCCTTCGGCTTCACCGAGGCGACC
>PMLO01000098.1:0-7314 GCA_003158895.1 Propionibacteriaceae bacterium | reverse complement strand
GTGACGGGCTCCTCGAGAGCCCGGAACACCGGGGTCTGCCACACGTCAGCCACGCGCCCAGCCTAGGGAACGTGGCGGACAGTTCGGGGATTCAGTCCGGGTTGGGGTAGAAGATCTCGTCCAACGGGAGCCGGAACGTCTTCGAGATGCGGAACGCGAGCGGGAGGCTCGGGTCGTACTTGCCGGACTCCAGCGCGTTGACCGTCAGACGCGAGACGTCGAGGGCGTCCGCGAGCTCGGCATGATGCCCGGTGTCATTGACATGCGCGAGTCGCCCTTGGGTCGAGGAGTCGTTTCGTGACGCGACACGCCCTACGTCTCGGGCGTGTCGTGGCCTCTCGACGAGTGGCGATGAGGGACTGGCCGCAGGGTCTGTCCGTCAGCGCTGGAGGGCCACCATGAGGATCGCGACGCCGGCGACAACCTCGAAGAACCAGTGGATGAGGATCAGCGGCGCCAGGCGCTTGAACCAGAGGTACAGGGCGCCGAAGGCCAGGTTGACGATGAAGTATCCGACGAAGCCCGCCAGGATGGCGTCCCAGCTCCCCATGCTGAACGCGAAGTACTGGGCGGCGGCCAGCAAAGAGGAGACGATGACGGCGCCCACCCGGCCCATGTGGACCTGGAGGCGCGGCAACAGATAGCCGCGGAACAGTGTCTCCTCCGCGACGGCCACCGTGATGGGGACGAGGATCAGCCGCACCAGACTCAGCGGGACGGGCAACTTCACCGCGTCCGAGACCGGCGCGGCGCCGTAGTAGATCAGGAGGTTGCCGGCGAAGCCGCCGAAGTAGAACGCGAAGTAGACGATGACCAGCCCACCCAGTGCCCGAAGAAGGTTCGTGGCGACGGGTCGTGGCGTCAGCAACGGGGTCAGCGAGGCCCCTTCGCGCTGAAGCAGCTTGATGACGAGGTAGACGGTCAGCACGTCCACCACGAAGATCCACACCTTCGTCCCAGCGAGCGTGAGCGTCAGCGGCCGCGTGCTCCCGGCAACGGAGAAGACCCCCACCGAGATGCCGTTGCCCAGCGCCAGCGCCACCGTACGGACGAGGCCGATCGCCACGAGTAGTCCGAGGGACAGCTTCGCTACTGCCGTCGGTTCCGCGGAGTTCTCAGTGGATGCCATGCCAGGAATGTACCGGCGGAAGCCATGAGCGCCTGACCAGGGTCCCCTAACGGCTCCCCCAGTCCCAGGTCGGACGCGTCAGGAGCCCCTGCTCAGCCACGCGAGTTTCGCCGAGCTCCTTGACCAGCTCGTGCTGGACCGCATCGGGGGCTTCGTGACCAATTGCCGAGACGAGCGCCGCCGAGTGGGTGACGACCACGATCTGCGTACGGTGCGCGGCCGCGGTGATCAGTCGCGCCAACGGCTCGGTGAGCTGAGGATGAAGGCTCGTCTCCGGCTCGTTGAGGACCAGCAACGACGGCGGCCGCGGACTGAGCAGCGCCGTCGCCATCGCCACGTACCGCAGTGTCCCGTCGCTCAGCTCGGCCACTCCCATCGGGCGTAGCATCCCCGGCTGCCGCAGGCTGAGGAAGAACAGGCCCTCGTCCGACGCGGTGACCTCGAGGGTCGTGCCGTCGAAGGCATCGGCGATCGCGCCGTCGAGCACTGTCGCCCAGGCCGACTCCCGTACGGTCTCCACGGCAGCTGCGAGGTTCCGCCCGTCGTGGTCGAGGATCGGCGACCAGGTGCCGATCTGGGGTTGCCGTGCTGGCGCGCGGCGATCGGTGCGGATGTCGTCGTGGAACCGCCAGGACGACACGGCCGCCCGTACGGCCGCGAGCTCCGGATAGCCGCGCGGGTCGGACAGCGTGGTGAGGACGGACTCCCGCGGGCCGAGGTCCTCGACCACCGTCTCCCACCCGCGTTCGGCGCGCACCTTCACGGCGCCCCGGAGGCGGGTCAGCAGCGTGGTGGCCGGCCGGAGCACGGGCCCGTCCCAGACCACCTCGCGCTTGAGCTCCGGATCGCCGGCGAACAGGCTCCTGCTCGGCGTAGGGAGACCGACGTCGACCAGGTACGAGAACTCCGCCGTCGCGAAACCCAGCATCAGCGAGACGGGGCGCCGGCGGGATCCCTTGCCCTGTACGGGGACCTCGCCGTTGCGCATGGCACGCGAGATCGTCTCGGGACCTGCCCACAGGACCGACGACAGGCCGCCGGCCTCAGCCAACGCCGAGACCAGGCCACCGGACGACGTGTCGGAGAGCAACCGGAACGCCTGGTACAGGCTGGACTTGCCGCTGCCGTTGGCGCCCGTGACGACCGTCAGCCCGCCGAGGGGCACGACGAGGTCACGCAGCGACCGGTAACCGTGAACGGCGAGGGTGGTGATCACGCTCGGAACACTAGACGCGGCCTCGGACAGTCGATTGTGAGCGTCGCGCCCGCGTGTCCGCCGTGTCGTCAAACGCTTGTGGCCCGGGCGCCGCTACTGTCGAGCGCAAGCGGTGGCGACACCGTGTGGAGCTTCCCCCCGGGAAACCGGATCCACCGACCTTCGGGTCGACGAGCATCGGATGGTGAGTCATGTCCGCGAGAGCGAGCAAGACCGTACGGGTAACACCCGAAGTGTTGGGCACGTCAGCCGAACGACGTGTACGTGCTGTGCTCAAGGCGGCGCGAGCCGCCGCCGAGGACGAGCTGCTGCGGCAGGACCTCGATGACGTGCTGTCCGGTGAGCTGCGCCTGCAGGAGCTCACTGTCCCCCGCCGCGCTGTCGCATCCTGAGCCGCGCACCCACCTGCTGTCCGCGCGGGGATCCTGTCGTGCGCCTGCGCGTTCACAAGCCTGAACGCAGAAAGAGCCCGCCGGTATCGGCGGGCTCTTTCTGGATGACTCGGGTCAGCGGGTGACCTTGCCGGACTTCAGGCAGCCGGTGCACACGTTGAGACGCTTCGGGGTGCCGTTCACCACGGCGCGGACGCGCTGGATGTTCGGGCTCCACTGGCGGTTCGTCTTCTTCTTCGACCACGGCACGTTGTGGCCGAAACCGGGGCGCTTGGCGCAGATGTCGCACACGGCGGCCATGGGGCAACTCCTCGAACTGTGGGAAACGGGCACCGTCCGGCGCCCACGCAACCTGGACAGAATAACGTACGGGCACCGCGCGTGCGAATCGGCTCAGGTGGCGACGACGACCGGGACGATCATGGGCCGACGGCGATGCGTACCGGACACCCAGCGGCCGATCGTACGGCGCATGAGCTGCTGGAGCCGGTGCTGGTCGTCGACCCCGTCCACGAGCGCCGCGCGCAGCTCATCGATCAGCTGCTGGCGTACATCGTCGAAGACGTTGTCATCCTCCACGAAACCACGGGCATGGATGTCGAGGGAGACGAGCCGCTTCGCGTGCAGGTTGATGACGGCGACGATCGAGATGAAGCCCTCGGAACCGAGGACCTTGCGATCGGCCAGCGCCTCCTCGGAGAGCCCGCCCACGCTCGCCCCGTCGACGAGGATGTAGCCCGCGTCGATCCGACCGACGATTCGGGCCTCCCCGTTGGCGAGATCGACCACGTCCCCGTCCTCGGCGACGATGACCCTGTCCCGCGACATGCCGGTCGCGACGGCGAGGTTCGCGTTCGCGATGAGGTGGCGCATCTCCCCGTGGATCGGTATGACGTTGCGCGGCTTGACGACGTTGTAGCAGTAGAGCAGCTCCCCCGCGCTCGCGTGACCCGAGACGTGGACGAGCGCGTTGCCCTTGTGGACGACGCGCGTACCGATCCGGGACAGGCCGTTGATGACGCGGTAGACCGAGTTCTCATTGCCGGGGATGAGCGACGACGCGAGCAGGACGGTGTCGCCAGGTCCCAGTTCGACCTGAGGGTGCTCTCGGTTCGCCATCCGAGCCAGGGCGGACAGGGGCTCCCCCTGAGACCCGGTGGAGATGATCACGATGCGGTCGTCGGGAAGATCCTTGGTCGCCGCCAGCTCGACGAGTGTGTCGCCGGGTACCTTGAGGAAACCGAGGTCACGGGCCACGCCCATGTTCCGTACCATCGAGCGGCCCACGTAACAGACCTTGCGGTTGTGCGCGACAGCCAGGTCCATGATCTGCTGGACGCGGTGGACGTGCGAGGCGAAGCACGCGACGACGATCCGGCGGGACGCGGTCTGGAAAACGCGTTCGAGCGCCGGCTCGGTCTCGCGCTCGAACGGCGTGAAGCCGCTGTTCTCCGCGTTCGTGGAGTCCGTCATGAACAGGTCCACGCCCTCGGTGCCCAGCCGGGCGAAGCCGCGAAGGTCGGTGATCCGACCGTCCAGCGGCAGCTGGTCCATCTTGAAGTCGCCCGTGTGCAGAACCGACCCAGCAGCGGTACGGATGAACACCGCCATCGCGTCCGGGATCGAATGGTTGACCGCCAGGAACTCCACGTCGAACGGACCGAGCACGACCCGGTCGCCCTCGACCACTTCGGTGAGCTCCACGTTGCGCAGGTGATGCTCCCGCATCTTCTCCTTGAGGAAGCCGAGAGTCAGTGAGCTGCCCACGATGGGGATCGACTCCCGCTGGCGCAGCAGGTACGGGACGGCGCCGATGTGGTCCTCGTGACCGTGGGTCAGGACCAGGGCGACGACGTCATCGAGCCGATCCGCGATCGCATCGAGGCCCGGGAGGATGAGGTCGACGCCAGGGTGGTCGTCCTCGGGGAAGAGCACGCCGCAGTCGACCAGGAGGAGCTGTCCGTTGATCTCGAAGCACGTCATGTTCCGACCCACGTCGCCCAGCCCACCGAGCGGGATCACACGCAGCGTGTCGTGGGCGAGGGTTGGGGGGGTACGCAGTCCGGCATTAGGCACTCTCCAACCCTAGTGGCCCGCACGGACACGAGGACACCGCCCGATTCCCGCCCCACGATGCCACTGGCCCGACCGGGTAGGCTCCGCCCGGTGAACCTGCACGAACCCGGCTTCGTACGTCTCGCACTGCCTCGTGAGGCGTACGACATCGCGACGATCCAGTACGGGCTGATGGCTGACCCGGCCCACCCGCTGCACGGACTGTACGAGCAGGCGGATGTCGACTCGCTGGCCGAGGTGTGGCACCGGTCGATCACACGCCCGCCGCTGGCCTCGTACAGAGTCCTGGTCGCGACCGAGCACGAGACGGTAGTCGGCATGGTTGCCGTCGGCCCGTCGGAGGACGAGGACGCGGATGCCGGCGACGGTCAGGTCATCGAGTTCATGGTCTCGCCGCCCGCACGATCGCACGGGCACGGCAGCCGCCTGGTCCAGGCCGCGGTGGACACGCTGCGGGCCGACGGCTTCACGCACGCCACGTGGTGGCTGCCCAGTACGGCTGACGACCTTCGCGGCTGGCTGCAGGACATGGGCTGGGGCCCCGACGGCGTCCATGCGAGCGCGGAAGGGCCTTCCGACACGCTCAAGCTCGTCCGGCTGCACACCGACATCTCGGCGGCCTGACCGGATTCAGCCGAGGGCCGTGGCGTCCACGTCGGTGCCGACAGCGGTGATCGTCAGCGCGTCCCGGGTCACGGCCAGCGACGTGGCCACGAACGGTTTCGGCAACCCCAGGTCGACCGGTGCCGTCACTTCGGCGAGGAGGTACGCGGTGATGGCGTTCGGCACGTCGACACCGGCCACCTTGAGCGTGGTGTTCGCGAGGACCAGCTGGCCGGCTGTGATGGTCGGTGTCGCGGTGACGGTGCCGGTGACCTTGATCCCGTACAGGTCGTACGTCACGACGACGACGATCCCCGTACCGTCCGGCGAGACCGAGTAGCCCGCCAGCGTCGAGACCTGGCTCCACGTCAGCGAGGCGACTGCTGTCGCCTTGCCTGCCACGAGCCTGGAGAAGTTGTCGGTAGCCACGACGTCGGTGAGGTTCACGCTCACCTTCGGCGTCAGCGACCGGCTGCGCGCGCTGATCGGCAGGGCGGGGAAGTCCACATCCACGTTGTCGAAGTGCTGCCGCAGCAGCGACACGACGAACAGGTCGTCGGTGATGCTGACGCTGGAAACCAGCCCCGACCGCTGCAGGATGGCCTGCGCCGCCTTGTTCTCGACGTACTGGCGACCGGTCGTGTTACCGACGCCGAGGAGCACGGCCAAGAGCGCGCCGACGACCGCGAGGGCGATGAGTGCCCTGCGGGTACGTCTGCGGCCGTCCGCCAAGAGCTCAGCCCTCCAGCCCGAGCAGCGGGCCGATGCCGATCGTCAGCCCAGGGTGCGACGGGATCCACCGGAGCGCGCTCACGACACCGGGCATGAACGACGCACGGTCCATCGAGTCGTGGCGGATCGTCAGGGTCTCCCCCGTCGAGCCGAACAGCACCTCCTGGTGGGCCAGCAGGCCGCCGAGCCGTACGCCGTGGACGTGGATGCCGTCGATGACCGCTCCGCGCGCTCCTGGCAGCTCCTGCACGGTGGCGTCGGGCACCTCCCCCAGCCCGGCCTTCTCACGCGAGGCGGCGATGAGGTGGGCTGTCGCGACGGCCGTGCCGCTCGGGGCGTCCGCCTTCGTCGGATGGTGCAGCTCGATGATCTCAACGCTCTCGTAGTGCGCGGCCGCAATGGAGGCGAAGTGCATCATCAGCACGGCCCCGATCGAGAAGTTCGCGGCGGCCAGAATGCCGACCGTCGGCTTGTCGCCAAGCCAGGTACGGATCTGGTCGTACCGCTCGTCGGTGAAGCCGGTCGTGCCGACCACCATGTGAAGCCCGTTCTCGATGCACCACTTGACGTTGTCCATGACAGCGTCGGGATGGGTGAAGTCGACGACGACCTGGGCGCGACGCGCGTCGTTGCGGTTGTCGCCTACATCGAGACCGGCGACCAGATCGAGGTCCGGGCTCGTGGTGACAGCGCGGCATACCTCTCCACCCATCCGACCGTTGACTCCGAACACTGCGACGCGCATGCGACCCTCCCGATAGTTGATCCCTGCACAGCGTAGAAGACCCGTCCCATCCAGGACAGGTCCTGACCGGCCGCGTTGTGCCGTCGCGAGCCGGTACGAGGACGAGCCGCCCGGAAGTCCGGACGGCTCGTCATCGAGGGTCTTGCCCGCGGTCAGGACGAACGTCCCGGCCGCAGGATCCTACTTACTCCGCTGCGGCGGTCTCCTCGACCACAGGGATGAGCGAGAGCTTGCCGCGATCGTCGATCTCGGAGATCTCGACCTGGAGCTTCTGGCCGACCGAGAGCACGTCCTCGACGTTCTCCACGCGAGCGCCACCGGCGAGCGGCCGGAGCTTCGAGATGTGGAGCAGGCCGTCCTTGCCCGGGAGCAAGGAGATGAACGCGCCGAACGCGGTGAGCTTGACGACGGTACCGAGGTA
>PMLO01000083.1:14384-54420 GCA_003158895.1 Propionibacteriaceae bacterium | reverse complement strand
CAGGCCTGGAACACGTTCTTCGCCGACCTCGTCGCCCGCGGCCTGACCGGCGTCAAACTGGTCACCTCCGACGCCCACGCCGGCCTAGTCGAGGCGATCGCCGCGAACCTGCCCGGAGCCGCCTGGCAACGCTGCCGCACCCACTACGCCGCGAACCTGATGGCCACCACCCCCAAGAGCAGCTGGCCGTGGGTCAAAGCGCTACTCCACTCCGTCTACGACCAGCCCGACGCGGACGCCGTCCACGCCCAGTTCGACCGGATCGTCGACGCCCTGGCCAGCAAGCTCCCGACCGTCGCCGAGCACCTCGAGACCGCACGGCCCGACATCCTGGCGTTCACCAGCTTCCCCAAAGAGATCTGGCGACAGATCTGGTCGAACAACCCCAACGAACGCCTCAACCGCGAAATCCGACGCCGCACCGACGTNNACCGGGCATCCATCATCCGACTCGCCGGCGCCGTCCTGGCCGAACAACACGACGAATGGGCCGAAGCACGGCGCTACCTCGGACTCGACGTCCTGGCCAAATCCCGAACCGACAACACCCAGGAGGCGACCGACCAGCCCATCCTGCAAGCCCTAACCGCCTAGACCAGAAGGATCAACTCGTACACCACCCCGCCGGACTTGACCGACTGCTGCACCTTTAGGTGACAGGTTGGGTTGGGCGACATCGGATGAATCTTGCTGATCGGTCGACAACCCAAGAAGTCCAAACTATCCTCCTAATGGCGGTTTACTGGGGCACGGGAGGGCGGCTGAGGGTGACGCTACTTGGGCAGGTTGCGCGCAGGGCCAAGCGGATCGCAGGGGCAGCTGTCCGGCCGTCGTATGTAGCGGCGGGTCACTTCTACAGCCCTCTGACGTCCAAGTCCGACATCGAACGGGCGCTGAAGACCTCGCCGTCCCTCGCAGGGATCGACCTGCGGGAGGATGCCCAGCTCGAGCTGCTGGGGACCATGGCCCCGCTTTGGCGACAGCGCCCGCGGGGCCGGTACGACACGCCGGGGAACACCATGTTCCCGAGCAGCGACGCCGCCGTCCTGTCAGCGCTGATCCGTATGGTCTCCCCGAAGCAGATCATCGAGGTCGGGTCGGGGTACTCGTCCGCGGTGATGCTGGACAGCCGCGACGAGGCGACGCAGCTCACTTTTGTCGAGCCGTACCCCGAGCGGTTACAGGGATTGATTCGCCCTGATGACAAGAACTGGGAGCTGATCCAGTCCCCGGTCCAGGAGACCGAACTCGAACTGTTCCGGCGCCTGAACCGAGACGACATCCTTTTCATCGACAGCACTCACGTCATGAAGGCCGGCAGCGACGTTGGGTACCTCCTGTTCCAAGTTCTGCCCAACCTGGCGAGCGGCGTCCTGGTGCACTTCCACGACGTCTTCTACGCCGAGTACGGTCTCGGATACCAAGACGGCTGGCTTGCCGAACACAGGGACTGGAACGAGGCGTACTTCCTCCAGGCATTCCTGATGAATAGCGCCAGTTACGAGATCGTCCTGTTCAACGACTACATCTGGCAAATGCACAGCTCCGTCGTGAAGCAGTACCTGCCCGAGACCGTAAGGCAGCGGCCGGGAGGAATCTGGTTGCGCAAGATCAGCTGATCTCGTGGCGTGGTCTGAGCAAACGAAGGGGGATGCCCCTGGATCACCCCCCATCCGCCGCTCGGTGACACAGCGCTGCCTGGCACAGGACCGTCAGCTGGCGGGTCTGGAAAAGACGGTGTCCTGGACCCTGCCGAGTTCGCGGGAGAACCTGGCGATCTCTCTCGGTTGTGCACCGTTCGCTGCCGCGACGTCCTGACCAATCAGCGATGCGGTCCCGCAGATCATCATGTCCGAGTGTTCGACAGCGGACGGTCCGGCTTCAGAGTCCAGTAGGTGGCGTTATGGGGTTCGGTAGCTGAACTGCCATATCGGCCGTTTGACCTCTACATGCCGAGCGCATGAGATCGGTCGATCCCCTGCCGGCGCCCTCGTGGGCTGGCCTGATGCTGCTGCCGATCGGGCATCTAGCTCCGGCGGCTCCCGATTCGCCAGACCAGGTCTTCTGCCAATCGACAATGACTCAGGATCTTGAACGACAGGCGCACAACATCTCGGGCGTACCTACGGCACATGGGCGGTACGTGACGGTCGAGCCCCGTCCAGACCGAGGAACGTGGTCGGATCAGGACAGGTGGCGGTAGCGTCAGGGAGTCGAGGACTTACGGCTGGGCGGTGTGAGCCCCCATCACCCGAAACCCAGACTCATACCCAGCCACGATCCGCTACCTACGATCACATCCCGCAACACCTTTGTCGCGACAAGCCCGCATGGTGACGTGCGTGTCTCGCGGCGGCATGGGGTGCGCAAGAGAAGGCCATGAATCCCGCCGACGACAAGACCGAGCCTGTGACGCCGCCACGGGCGTCCCGTCGTCACCTTCCGACGTGGTTGCGCGCCGTCATTGCGGCGCTGATCGCCGGCGCGTCGATCTGGTTCTTGGTTGTTCCCCAGTTCTCGAGCGTCGAGGAATCGTACGCGGCGATCAAGCGGTTGTCCGTTCCGCTCGTGGTCGCGGCCTTCCTTTTGGAGATCGTGTCCCTGCTCTCCTACAGCGCCCTGACCGGTGTGGTGATCGGCTGGAGACGACTGCGGTACAGGACGTTGGTGCGGATCGATCTAGCAGACCTCGCGGTCAACCACACGGCCCCGGGCGGAGGAGCGGTGGCCGGCGCCGTACGTTTTCGGCTGTTCGTCGCTGAGGGAATCTCGGAGGGCGATGCGGCGGTCGCCGCGACAGTGGAGATCAGCATCTCCAACCTTGCCTTGGCGATGTTGTTCCTTGCCGGCCTGGCCCTCACCATCGCCCGGATTCAGTCCGACCCGAGGAACTACATCGTTGCCGGGTTGGTCGTGCTGGTCCTGCTGCTGGGGGTTGTCGCGGTCGTCTGGGCCTTGATGCTTCACACCGCCAGGGTCGTCGCCATCGCCCGCACGATCGGGAGGCGGATCCCGTTCTTGGGCGAGGAGCGGTCTGGTCGTCTCGTCGAGAGCTTCGCCAAGAGCCTCGGTGTCCTGGGGGAAGATCGACGCCGGTTGTGGTTGGCGGCGGTGTCAGCGGCCGGGAACTGGGTGTTCGACGCTGGATCGCTGTGGGTCATGCTCGCCGCACTGGGGCAACCGATCGGGCTGGGGCCGCTCTTGACGGTGTACGGCGTCGGTACCCTCCTGACCTTTCTGCCGTTGACCCCCGGCGGTCTGGGGATCGTCGAGGGAGTGATGGTGCCGGCGCTGATCGGGTTCGGGGTTCCGCACTCGGCGGCATTGCTCGGAGTCATCGGATGGCGCTTCTTCGAGTACTGGCTGCCGATCCCTGTGGGTGGCTTGGCCTACGCCAGCCTCCGGTTCTTCGGCCCTGCGCACACGAAGGCGTAGTCAGGCGTCCGGTGTTCCTTCGGGCGACCGTTCACCGCGCCTCGGAGCGCGGGGGATCTTGCCGATCTCATACGGGTTGCGGCTCTCGGTTGAAGCCGGGGCGGAGCCGGTCAGGTGGTTGCGGGCCAAGGAAGCTCGCCGGAGCCGCGGACCGTGAGTCGGGTCGGCAGGGTGTGGATCGCGGGGGCAGAGTCGTCGCCGTTCATCCGCTCGAACAGCAGCCGAGCCGCCTCGGTGCCGACGGCAGCCGGGTCCTGCGCCATGACGGTGACTCCGGGTTCGATGGCCCCGGCGAGAGCCACGTCGTCGAAGCCGACGAGGGCGACAGTGTGGTGCAGACCGAGCTCGTGCAGGGCCTCGACGACGCCGATGGTGACGAGGTTCTGGCTGCTGAAGATCGCGTCGGGAGGCGCCGACGCGAGGATCTCACGGGCTGCGTCCCGCGCTTGGTCCACCGAGCGAAGCCCGTGGCGGACCAACTCGGGCCTGCAGTCGACCCCGGCCGCGGCGAGGGCATCGCAGAAGCCTGCGAAGCGCTCGCGGGCAGTGTAGACCTCGATGTCGTCGCCGAGGTAGGCCACAGCGCGTCGCCCGCTGTTGAGCAGGTGCTGCACAGCGGTCCGTGCGCCACCACGGTTGTCCGAGACGACGACGTCGGCGAGCAGTGGCGAGGGCGGCCGGTCGATGAAGACGAAGCTCACGCCGGCCAGCTGCTCGGCGATGATGTACCGGTGGTCGTCGCTCGCCGGCATGATGATGATGCCGTCGACCCGCCGATCGATGAGCGTCCGGGTGAACTCCCGCTCGCGGTCGGGGTCTTCGTCGAGGCTTCCCGCGAGGACGAGGACGTTGCGGTTGCGGGCGTAGTCCTCGACGGCCCGATGGACGAACGACGAGTACGGGTTGCTCACGTCCTCGAGGAGCAGGCCGATCGTGTTGGTGCGGCCTCCGCTGCGGCGCAGGCTGGCCGCGGTGAGGTTGGGGCGGTAGCCGAGCTTGCCTGACGCAGCGCGGACCCGCTCGACCAGGTCCGGGGCAACCGTGGGGACGTCATTGAACACGCGCGAGACCGTCTTGATCCCGACCCCCGCGAGTGCCGCGACGTCGCGCATCGTGGGACGGTCACGACGCTCGTCGGCGTGTGCGTGGCCCGACATACTCCTCCTGTCCAGTGGGCGCCGAACGGTGTCTCGTGGGAGCCCCCCGTCGGTTGATCCAGCTAATCGTGTCTGTGGGTCCGCTATCCGCTCGCGGTGCTGGTGTCTCCGTCATCTGCGAGCGTGACCGCGCCGGTCATGATCGCCACGGCCTCCGCTGGCGTGTGCGTCTGGGGGGTGATCACCCCGGCGTTGTGACCGAGCCGCTGGATGAGGATGCGGTCGGCGACCTCGAACACGTTGGGCATGTTGTGGCTGATGAGGATGATGGCCAGGCCCCGTTCGCGCAGGCCGCGGATCAATCTCAGCACCTGCCCGGTCTCGCGGACCCCCAGGGCGGCGGTCGGCTCGTCGAGGATGACGACCTTACCGCCGAACGCCGCTGCCCGAGCGACAGCGACGGCCTGGCGTTGGCCACCGGACAGGGTCTCGACAGACTGGCTGATGTTCTGGAGGGTGGTGATCCCCAGGTCATCGATGTACTTCTTGGAGTCCCTCTTCATCCCGGGGGTGTCGAGCATCCGCAGGACTGACCCGAGCAGACCCTTCCGGCGCCGCTCCCGGGCGAGGAACAGGTTGCTGGCGATATCGAGCGCCGGGGCGACGGCCAGCGTCTGGTACACCGTCTCGATCCCGGCCTCCCGCGCCTGTTGGGTGCTGCTGAAGCTTACGACCTGACCGTCGACCTTGATCGTGCCGCTGTCGGGGACCATCGCTCCCGACAGGCACTTGATGAGCGTCGACTTCCCTGCACCGTTATCACCGATGACGGCGAGCACCTCACCCGGGAAGAGCTGGATGTCGACACCCGCGAGGCCCACGACCGGACCGAACGTCTTGACGAGGCCTTGGGCCTCGAGGACAGGCTGGCTCATGCCTTCACACTCCGGATCCACTGGTCGGCACCGACAGCAAGGAGGACGAGGACACCGACGGCGAGGACCTGGTAGTTCGGGTCCACGCCGGCGAGTGCAAGACCGTTGTCGAACACCTGGACGATGAGGGCCCCGATCAAAGAGCCGACGACCGCGCCTCGCCCACCGAACAGGCTCGTGCCGCCGATCACGACTGCCGTGATGCTCTCGAGGTTCGTGTTGAAGCCCGCATTGGGGTCGGCGCCGTTGATCCGGCCCACGAGGATCCACGCCCCGATGCCGATGACCGCGCCCGCGACGATGTAGGCGCTGAGAAGGACCCGGTTGGTTCGGACACCCGCCAGGCGGGACGCCTCGGGATCATCGCCCGTGGCATAGAGATGCTTGCCCCAGGCAGTTTGACGAAGGGCGTAGGCGAACACGGCGTACAGCACCAACATCATGATGACGCCGACGGTGAGGTGGAAGTCCCCGATGGCGATCGCGGAGCCGGTCCAGGTGAGGAAGGTGTTAGGTGGAAGCGAAATGGTCTGGCCCTGGGCGTAAATGAGCGTCGCCGCGGTGAAGATGCTCAGAGTGCCGAGAGTGACGATGAAGGGGGGCAACTTGACCCGGGTCACGAGGAGGCCGTTGACCACACCCGCGAGCACGGCGACCGCAAGGCCGATGAGAAGTGCGATGGGACCCGGCACCGCGCTGTCCTTGACGAGCTTGGCCATCACCAGCGACGAGAGCACCATCACGGCTCCGATCGACAGGTCGACCCCCGCGGTCAGGATGACCAGGGTCTGGCCCACTGCCAACGCACCAACGATCGAGGCCTGCTGCAGGACGATCGACAGGTTCCCCGCGAGGTAGAAGCGAGGGTTCGCAAGCCCGAAGCCAACGCATGCGGCAACGAGGACGATGAGGGGACTCAGAGCCGGCATCCGGTGAAGGACCGCGTGGACCCTGCGGCCGACGGTGTTCCTCTGCCCGAGGACCTCTTCAGCAGTTTCGGGTTCTGCTACGCGCATCATTGAACGTATCCTCTTTCTCCGGCGAGACCCTCGGCGGGACCGCCACATCGTACGCATCACGTGCCGGAGCACCTGTTCGACGCTGACAAGTACTTCATTGTGGTCCGCGGGAGCGAGTGCGTCGAGCGGTGGGTTTCCGTCGCCGACTCGTCCCCCCGGTGCGCGCTATGACGGCACGCACCGGCGGGACATCGGGACCTCCTCAGAGGTCGGCGCGGGTCAGCTGCCCCAGCAGGCACCGGCTGCCGTGGCCGGGGTCTGGCTGGTGATCCCCGCGATCGGCTGCGAGGTGATGAGCGCGGTGCCGGTATTGATGAAGTCCTGACCGGCTGGGAGCGTCGGCTTGGCGCCACCGCGTGCGATATCGGAGATGGTCTTGACACCGACACTGGCCATCTTGCCGGGGTACTGCGCTGAGTCGGCCGCGATCGTGCCGTCCTTGAGCAGACCGTTGATGTAGTTGCAGCTACCGTCGATCGTCACGATGGTGACGCCTGTCTTCGCAGCAGCCTTCAGCGCCTGGTTTGCACCATCGGCCGCGGGCTCGTTGATCGTGTAGACGACATTGATGTTGGGGTTGGCCGACAAGCAGTTCTCCATCGCGGTCTTACCACCCGGAATCGCGCCCGTAGTCGGCTGGTGACACGCGATGACATAGTCGCCGCCCGTGCCGCCGGTGTACTTCCCGGACTTGGCCTCCTGGCCGTTCTGAGTGGTGCTGCCCGGGTCGATGCCCATTCCCTCCAAGAAGCCATGGTCACGGGCGATGTCGACCGACACGACCTGGTTGTTGAACAGGTCGAGCATGGCAATGACGGCCTTCTGACCGGCGAGCTTGGCGGCGGTGTACTGGCCGATGAGCTTTCCAGCCGCCTCGTTGTCAGTGCCATAGGTGATGTCCACGGTGCTGGCCGGAGTCGGCACGGTGTCGAGAGCGATCACGAACAGACCCGCCGCGCGCGCCTTGCCCAACTCAGTGTTGACGGCGTCGCCGTTCTCGGTGATCAGGATGCCCTTATCGCCGCGGCTGATCGCGTTGTCGATCGCGCTGATCTGGGTCTGGGTGTCACCGTCCTGGTTGCCGGCCGCAACGGTGAGGGTGACGTTGTCTTTGGCCGCCTCGGTCTTGGCGTCCTTCTCCATCGAGACGAAGTAGGGGTTGGACAGCGTCTTGAGGATCAGGGAAACCCCGACCGGCTGCGAGCTGGAACCTCCCGACGCGCTGGTGGTGGCTGTCGACGAACAGGCAGAAAGGGCTAGCGATCCTGCCAGGATGCCGACCGTAACGGTCGCCAGACGAGACGTGATCCGATGCCCCTTTGCACCGCGAACGATCTTCATGGCACTCCTTCCAAGTGTCTCCCGGGTTCGCCCGGGACAACGTTGTCTGCGACTATATGATCGGTGCGTTTGAAGAGTCAATGGTCGCCAGGTGCGCGATTTGGTCACGGTTGTGTAACGTGAGCGACGCGAGGAACTGCTCGCTTCATCTGAGCGTGCTGCACGCGCCTCAAGCCGTCACCCGGTGCCTTGGCCCGGTTGAGCGGCTGTCCTGGCTGCCGCACTGGACTACGACTGGTGGGTGGGACACGGTGCCGTACGGAGTGGGTGCAAGGTCCGAGTTCCGGAACTCGACCAGGGTTGTCGGGGGCGTTGCCCGGCGGGCGCTACTCGTGGGAGAGCAGCGAGGTCTGTCCGCGATGAACGCAGATCTGCTGAGCAGGGCGTCTCGGCCGACTGCCACGGCCCGCGGAATCACCTCGGCACTCGATGACGCTTGCCGCCCTCCGGCTCGGTTTCGGGGCCGCCAGGATCCCAGACCTGTGCGTGCCGAGAATGGGCAGCCGACCCCGACCTCACACGTCATACCATTCAGTCGCGAGGCTGATGAGAAGGAGGAACACCATGAGTACCACCCTGATTGCCACCTTCACTGCGACGCCGGGCCACGCGGAGACCGTCAGGCGCCTGCTAGCCGCCTATGCGGATATCGTGCGGGCAGAACCGGGCAATGAACGATTCGAACCCTTCACCGACGTTGCCGACGATCACCGCTTTGTCGTCTTCGAGTCGTACTCTGACGAGAATGCCTTCGCCGCTCACATCGGCGCACATGACGGTGCCGATTTCAACGCTGCACTGATGCGCCACATCGTCGAACCTGCCAGCGTGCTGCAGTTCTTGAGTCCCGCCCAGCCGTAGATCCGTCAGGCCGCGTCCGACAGCACGATGGAGTCGTACACGTCGAGAAGTGCCGACGTTGCGCGCATCAGGAACGGCACCAGCGTCTCGCCTGGCTCCGGGGTGAAGCACGACACCCGTAGGCCTTTGACTCCCATCCGCGAGTCAAGGAGCACCATGCCTGACGCCGCGTCCACGGCGCGAACACGGAGCATCGTCTCCTTCACGCCGCGCCCCGCGGACTGAGCCTGGTGGAGAAGCATCAGGGCGAACTGGGCCGACTCGAACACCGACTCACACATCAATGGCAACGCCCCGTCGTCCACCTGTGACGACACGATCCCGAATGCGTCACGTGCATCGAAACGGTCACGCAGATCTTGACTCATCGGCCGACCCCCTCACATCCATGCACGTTAAGAGGTAGATACCCGGCGTTTAGTACACCGAGCTTTGGCCTCGTTCGACGGGCACATGTCGACGCCGACAGGGACTGGTTGATCACCGTGGCCGGCGAGAGGTGCGCCCAACTGATTGTGTACGGTGCCCCACCTGCTGGCGAGCTTCGTGGGACAAACCTCACGTGTCCGCGCCGGGGGCGTGGTCAGCCGGTGAGCGAACGCCTACACAGCCAGGGTTCGGCTAGAACCACTCCTCCCAACGGTCGTACCTGCCCCGCAATACGGCACGGAAGATGCGGGGACGGTCGAAGTGGGTCACGAACGTGCGCGCGATGGTCCCGGGTGGCCGGGTCTGCTGGGCTTGTGCGTAGATGAGGTCATAGCCGAGTTCGCGTCCGATGACGCTGGCCTGCGGAGGCCAGTTGCCGGACTGGCCGAAGGGTATGGCGAAGCTGGTGGTCCGGATGCCGGTGTGCCGTTCGATGGCGTCGCGGGCCCCGCCGATCTGGTCGGCAATCTCGTCGTCGTTGAGGTCGGCGAAGTCGGCGTGCGAGGCGGAGTGGTTGCCGATCTCAGCGCCGAGCTCCGCCAGACGTATGACGTCATCCCATCGCATCGTCGACGTCGGCCCAGGACCACCCTCGCCCCCGCACCACAGCGAGACGACGAAGGCGGAGAAGGGGATGTCGTAGGACCGCAGGATCGGGGCGGCGACCGTCAGGACGCTGAGCGCTCCATCGTCGAACGTGATCGCGAGCTGGTCGGCCGAGCCGCCTTCGCGGGCGATCTGCGACGCCGGCACGAACGTGAAGCCTGCGGCGAACGCCGCGTCGAGCTGCTGCCGGAAGCGCTCGACCGTCAGGTCGTTGACACCCCATTCCGGCTGTTCGACCGAGTGGTAACAGAGGATCCGCCCGACCTGGGGCGCATGGCGGACACCGACCGTGGCCAGAGTGTGCCTTTCGACGAACATCCTTGCGGCCGCCATGTCCTCGCGCCGGAGGTGAAGGCGCGTGCGCAGCCCGTGACCCCTCAAGCGCACAGCAGCACCCCCGTTGCTCGTGTGAGCCTCACTTGTGCGGGCACTATATCGTGACGTCATCCCACAGATGGGAGTGCAATGTGGCAACTCTGAGCCAAGGGCTACACATCGATCCCGAGCACGGCGGCGCCCACCCGCCGGACCCGGCGAAGCTCACCGTGGCGGAACAGGAGGCGTGGGCCAGTCCTCTGCTGGAGACGTTCCGCGAGGGTCTGAGACTGGACGGGGTTCCCGACGTCCGCGCGGCGATCCTGGACGACCTGTCCACCTACTACGGCTTCGCGCCAGAGGAGTGCGTACAGCGCTGCCTCCACTGGGAGGAGTGGAGCATCGCCGAGTGGAAGGCCGGTGACCGTTCGTCCCCGGACGGCTTGACGGACTTCTACAACTCGACGGTCTCGTGGAGCTTCGACCTGCTCTGGTACGCGTACCTCCAGGCGACCGGGTTCGGCAGGCCGGTCAGCGTGATGACCGCCATAGAGGCGGCGCGACGGGGCAAGGGCCCCGGAGCTCAGCACCTCGACTTCGGCGCGGGGGTCGGAGCCACGGCACAGCTGTTCAGGGCGCTCGGCTACACCACTACCCTGGCCGACGTCTCGACGACCTTGGAGGCCTTCGCCCGGTTCCGGCTGGAGCGGCGCGGCCAGTCTGCAACCTTCATCGACCTCAACACGGACAGTCTCCCGGCTGACTCGTACGACGTCGTCACGGCGTTCGACGTGCTGGTCCACGTGCCGGACATCGTTGCCACGGCCAACGAGCTGCACACCGCGATGCGGCCCGGCGGAATCCTGTTCGCGAACTTCGACGTACGTCCCCCGTCGGATGCCAACGCGTGGCACCTGTATGCCGACGCTGCGCCCCTGGAGTACGCGCTTCGCCGCGCCGGGTTCGTCCGTCGAGGGTCGGTCGCCGGGATCTGGGGCGTGTACGAGCGTGTGGAGCCGCGAGGTGCCGTCTTCGCTGTACGGAGCGTGCGCGACCTCCTGCTCTACCGCTGGGGGCTTCGCCATCGCCTTGGCCGGATACGTCGCGCGCTCGGATTGTGACGCACTTTCCGTATCCCGACGCCCCGGATTCTCGGGTTAGTCTGACCTGCGGGAGAAGATCCCGGAGATATGAGGGCTTCGTCGCGACCAGCGAGGCCGCCATGGCGGCTGGCACGATCGTTGCGAAGACCACGGAGTTTCCTCGCGTTGGCGGTCGCGACTGCGCCTCACTAGGCACGGGTGGTGAGCCGAGAGCGGACGCCGGGCGTGGGCAGCTCGGCTGACCCTTGGCACGGAATCGTCCGTCGATTAGTGTGTGAATCGCCGCGGCGATTCCTGGGCTCATGCATCGGATTCGCGGTCGATGCTGGGTTTGGTAGGGACAGTCCTCGGTGTTGTCACACTGATGATCGCAGCGACTGGGCGAGGTGGCTGACTAGCGGTACGTGGGGGGCTCATGCCAGCAGGTGTATTTGTGCACGCCCAGGGACTGTGCGAGAGCGAGTCGGTGGGAGCAGGCACCAGAATGTGGGCATTCGCCCATGTGCTCCCCGGCGCCGTGGTGGGGCAAGGCTGCAACATCTGTGACGGCGCGTACATCGAAGGCGGCGCGATCGTCGGCGACCGGGTCACGGTCAAGAACCAGGTCATGATCTTCGAGGGCGTCACGATCGAGGACGACGTCTTCCTCGGTCCCGGCGTGATCTTCACCAACGACTACACGCCGCGCGCCTTCATCAAGAAGCATGGCGCCGAGCTGGACAGGACGACGGTGCGCAGGGGCGCGACGCTGGGTGCCGGCGTCGTGGTGGTGTGCCGGGCCACCATCGGCGAGTACGCGTTCGTGGGCGCGGGTGCCGTCGTGACCCGCGACGTACCGGCGCACGCCTTCGTCGTGGGCAACCCGGGACACGTCATCGGGTGGGTGTGCGAGTGCGGGCAGCGACTGCCGGACGACCTCACGTGCTCCTGCGGGAAGTCGTGGACCGCGTCCGACGGAACGCTTCGACGTCGGGAGGTACAGCCGTGACCTCCCCCGCTGACATGTACGCAACCGCACAGGACCTGGTGCCGGTAGCCCTGCGGGGACTCGCGGCCGCCGGCGTCACCCCATCGGGCGAGATGCCCTTCACGCTTCGAGGCGTGCCGGGACCGCAGGGTCCCGAGGTGCACCCGGAGGGTCGCAGCGTGCGCTACACCGCGATCGCGGCCCTGGGCCTGGGGCGCCAGTCCGAGCAGGTCCAGCGGGACGTGCTCGGAGGATCCACAGCGGGCGAGCTGGCCCGCTCCTGCCTCGCGCTCGCGACGGCCAGTACGGACGCGGGCGCGCACGCTCTTGCCCTATGGGCTGCTGCTGAGGTTGCCGGAGAGACCGATGACGGCCTCGCCGCCCGCCTGCTGGATGCCGTACGGCGTCCCTCCATCGCCACGGTCGACTGCGCCTGGGCCGTCGTGGCAGGCCTAGCGATGCCGGAGGGGAACACAGCGAGCAGCTTGGCGCACGAAGGGGTGGCCAGGTTGCTGTCCCACCAGGGGCCCCTGGGCACATTCCCCCATGAGCTGCCTCCGTCAGGCGGGCTCCGGGGCCACGTCGGCAGCTTCGCCGATCAGATCTATCCGATCCACGCCTTCGTACGGTTCGCTGCCCGGACCGGGGACTCTCAGGCCCTCGCCGCGGCCGAGCTCACGGCGCGTCGGATCGTCGACCTGCAGGGACCGCAGGGCCAGTGGTGGTGGCACTACGACGCCCGTACCGGCGACGTCGTCGAGCGCTATCCGGTCTACTCGGTCCACCAGCACGGGATGGCGCCCATGGTCCTGTCCGAGCTGGCCGCGGCAGGAGGTACCGACCACGCGGAGTCCGTACAGCGCGGGTTCGGCTGGCTCTCGACGCACCCCGAGTGCGTGGAGCCGATCGTCGCGCCGGACCTGGGGGTGGTGTGGCGAAAGATCGGTCGCCGGGAACCGTTCAAGGCCGCGCGCGCCGCCGGTGCCGTAGCCACCCGGGTCCATCGGGGTGCGGAGGTGCCCTTCGTCGACTGGGTCTGGCCGGCTGGGCGGGTCGACTACGAGTGCCGGCCGTACGAGTTGGGCTGGCTGTTGTATGCGTCAGGTGCCAAGCACGAAGGGAGCACAGCATGAGCGAGGTCCGGGAGATTCTCGGCTATCCGATGTTGGCCGCCACCATGGGCGAGGTCGTCGACCTGTGCGACAGGGCGATCGTGGACGGTCAGCCCATCCAGATCGGCGTGATGAACGCCGCGAAGGTGGTGAACGCCTCTCGCAACGCCAACCTTCGCGACGCGATCCTGTCGTGTGACATCATCCTGGCCGACGGTCAGTCGGTCGTCTGGGCCAGCCGACTGCTGGGCCAGCCGCTGCCTGAACGCGTCGCGGGCATCGACCTGTTCATCCACCTCCTGGAGCTTGCTGACGCCCAGCGCCGGTCAGTGTTCCTGCTCGGGGCCACGCCGGAGGTCATCGAGCAGGTCGTCAGGGTTGTCGAGACCAGATATCCGGGCGCCCGCCTCGTGGGCCACCGGGATGGCTACTTCACAGACGAGGAGGCGGTGGCGCAGGAGATCGCGGCCAGCCACCCCGACATGTTGTTCCTCGGCATGACCTCCCCGAAGAAGGAGATGTTCCTCGAGCGGTACGAGACGGTCATGAACGTACCCGTGACCCATGGCGTCGGGGGGTCCTTCGACATCCTCGCGGGAGTCACCAAGCGAGCGCCGGAGGCGTGGCAGAGGGCGGGCATGGAGTGGGCCTACCGTCTCGTGCAGGAGCCGGGGCGCATGTGGAAGCGGTACCTGAGGACGAACGTCCTGTTCAGCGTCATGATCGTACGGGCCCTCGTCAGCCAACGGCTGCCTGTTGGGCGAGCAAAGACAAGTGAGGTGGCGTGATGGCCAATCCCTTCTACAGCGGGACCGTTGCGGTGATCGGGCTCGGGTACATCGGGCTGCCGACCGCAGTGGTGCTCGCATCACGCGGGGTTCGAGTGATCGGGGTCGACCTGAACCCCGTCACCGTGGAGCGCGTGGGACGCGGCGAGATCCCGTTCTTCGAACCGGATCTGGCGACCAGCCTCAGCGGCGCGGTGGCGCTGGGCAACATCAGCGCGACCATGGAGACGCCGGTCGCGGATGCGTACATCATCGCTGTCCCGACACCGATCACCCCGGACGAGCAGGCGGACATGAGTGCCGTGTTCGCCGCCGCGGCGGCGCTCGCCCCGCAGCTGCGGCCGGGTGCCATCGTCGTGCTCGAGTCGACGTCGCCGCCCGGTACGACGGAGGAGCTCAGCCGCACCCTGGCGGCCGCACGTCCTGACCTCACGTTCCCGGACGACGTCAACGACAGTCCCGACATCTACATCGCGCACTGTCCGGAACGGGTTCTGCCAGGGCGCCTCATGGTGGAGCTGGTGGAGAACAACCGGGTCATCGGTGGGCTCACGCCGGAGTGCGCCGAGCGGGCCGCGGAGATCTACCGGGTCTTCTGCCGGGGCGAGATCCAGCTGTCGGACGCCACCAGCGCCGAGATGGCGAAGCTCGCGGAGAACTCCTACCGGGACGTCAACATCGCCTACGCCAACGAGCTGTCGATGATCTGCGACAAGCTCGGCCTCGACGTGTGGGAGATCGTCAAGATGGCGAACCACCACCCGCGCGTGAACATCCTGCAGCCGGGTCCTGGCGTCGGGGGGCACTGCATCGCTGTGGATCCTTGGTTCCTGGTGGGTGTCGCCCCGGAGGAGGCGGTGCTGATCCGTACAGCGCGCATGGTCAACGATGGCAAGCCGCTCCATGTGGTCCAGCAGATCCGTAAGTCGGCGGGTCGGTTCAGGGAACCGGTCGTCGCCTGTCTCGGGTTGTCCTACAAGGCCAATGTGGACGACATCCGAGAGTCCCCGGCCGTGGAGATCGTGGCCGCACTGGCCGAGCAGGAACCCGCGACCACGATCTTGGTCAGCGACCCGATGCTGAGCCGGCTCCCCGCGTCGTTGGCGTCCTTCCCGAACCTGACGCTCGTGAAGACTCAGGACGCGATCGCCGCCGCCGACATCGTGGCGCTGCTGGTCGACCACAACCAGTTCCGTACGCTGTCGCGCAAGCTCCTTGAGGGAAAGGTGGTGCTGGACACGCGGGGGATCTGGCGCTGACCGACGTCAGGCGCGGAACTCGTCCGGCGCATCACCAAGACCGAGCAGGTGGGCCATGGCCCGTACGGCGCGGTCGGCCGCCCGCCCGTCCCCGTACGGATTGCTGACCTGCGTCATGGAGCGGAAGTGGTCGGCGTCGGTGAGCAGGCGTGTGGTCTCGGCGACGATCGCCTCGGGATCGGTGCCCACGAGACGGGCGGCGCCCGCCTGTACAGCCTCGGGACGCTCAGTCGTCTCTCGGAGGACGAGTACCGGTTTGCCGAGGGCTGGAGCCTCCTCCTGGACACCGCCGGAATCCGTCAGCACGATCGTCGCGAGCTGGAGCGCACGGCAGAAGTCGAGGTAGTCCAGAGGCTCGGTCACGTGGACCCGGTCGAGCCCTCCGAGCGTCGGCAGGAGCGCGGCCCGGACGATCGGGTTGCGGTGGGCGGGCAGCAGGACATGAAGATCGGGGAAGTCGTGTACGAGCCGGGCGATGGNNCCGTGACCTCGAGCAGCGCGTCGATGACGGTGTTGCCCGTCACGGTGATGGCTGACGGATCGACGCCGGAGGCGAGGAGGTTGTTCCGCGCGATGGAGGTCGGGGCAAGGTGCAGGCTCGCGACCTGCGTCGTCAGGCGGCGGTTGATCTCTTCGGGGAAGGGGTTGTACTTGTTGTCGGTACGTAGCCCGGCTTCGAGGTGCGCCACCGGGATCTGCTGGTAGAACGACGCCAAGGACGCTGCGAAGCACGTGGTGGTGTCGCCCTGTACGAGGACGAGGTCGGGGCGTTCAGACGTCAGGAGCGGCTCGAGCCCGGCAAGGGACCGTACGGTGATCTCGGTCAGCGACTGGCCGGGGGTGATGATGTTGAGGTCATGGTCGGGGACGATCCCGAACACCTGGTTGACCTGATCAAGCATCTCCCGGTGCTGCCCGGTCACCACCACGATCGGCCGCAACAGCGGGTGGCGTTCCAGCTCCTTCACGACCGGCGCCATCTTGATCGCCTCCGGCCGCGTCCCGTACACGAGCATCACCGACGCTGTCACTGGTCCGGCTCCCCCTTCGGCGCCGCATCACAGCGATGCGATCGGCCAACACACTTGCGACGAGGCTCACGACGAACCCCAAGAGAATGATGACGGCAAGCGCGTGGCTCCGGCTGCCGTTCGAGTACTGGACTCTCACCGACGTCGGGGCCATGGTGAGATCGACCCTGTCGTCGGCGGACACGTGCGCAGTGTCCTCGTAGGTCCTCACCAGTGCGGTGATCTGTCCGATCAGATCGTTCATCCGGTTCTGGACCACCTCAGCGGAAGGCCCCGAGGCTTGCACGATGAGCGAGGACTCCGCGAAGTTGTGGGCCCATTGGCCTCCCGTGTCGGGCATCAGGACCGACCACCCGTCAAAGATCCCCTCGTCGACGAGAGTCACGTCGGGACTCGTGGCTCGTCGGAAGGGCACGCCGCCGTTGATCTCAGTCTCGATGACGCCAGCGAACGCGATCGCCGATGAGTTGTCAGGAGCAAGCTGGTTGGGCTGTTGCTCACTGGCGGGCACCAAGAAGAGGACCTTCGTCGAAGCCCAGTAGACCCCTGGCATCCTCAACGTCAACAGGCCCAGCACGGCCGTCAGGATCAGCCCGACGAGCACGACAAGCCAGCGCCGACGCACGACGCCTCGCAGGTCCTCGACGGCCACCGGTCCCCCCTCACGTTCTCGGGCTCCACTATCGCCGGTCAGGTCCCACTTTCAAAGACCTTGGCTATCATGGGGCCGGAACGAGTGACTTGCTCAGTTAGTGACCGACACGGAAGAGAGCGCCGCCGATGCCCATCATGGACTTTTTCGGCGTTCTGCGCCGGAGGTGGCTACTCGTGGTCGTTGGTTTCCTGCTCACGGTCGGTCTCACCGGAGTTGCGTACGTAGTGACGAAGCCGACCTACGAAGTCACCGCGACGATCCTGCTTCTGCCACCGGCGTCGTCGGCAATAGATGGGGCGAACCCGTACCTCCGACTCGGAGGGCTGGGTCAGGTCGTCGACCTCATCGGGGTGGCCCTGACCGACCAGGCGACGCAGCTGGAACTCCAGGCGATCAGCAAGGATGAGACCGACACAGTCCAGGCCGACCCGCGTACCAGTAGCCCTCTGCTCTTGATCGACGTCAAGGACAGCTCTCCCGGCACCGCCCTCAACATCCGCGACATCCTCGTCTCCCGTGCGCCGCAGCGTCTTGACGACATCCAGTCGGCACTCGGCGTGGCGAAGGCTGACCGGATCACGTCGATGGTGGTGACCCTCGACACGCAGGCGCAGGAGGTCGGCAAGAACCGGTTGCGTTCGGCGGTCGTCGCGGCCGGCCTTGGGGTGGCTCTGACCCTCGTCGTGGCAGCGCTCTGGGACGCCAACCGGATCCGTCGTTCGCGACGTTTCGCGGCGAGGCGCCCCGTGCGGTACGAACGCACGCTGGAGCAGGATTCACCCGACATCGTCGATGACGACGACGAGGCGACAGACGCTCCGCCCCTGATCGCGAGTCCCGCCGACAGCCCCGAGCTGGAGGAAGAGCTGGAGGAAGAGCTGGCAGATGCCCCGGACAACACCTCCCGCTGACGCCGAACCTGGCGCGAAGCGCAGGTCCGTGACAGGCCGAGGGGCCGACGCCGTGACGCTCGTGACCGTTGCCCTGGTGATTCGACTGGGCCTGCCATCCCAGTTGGTGATAGGACCTCTGGGCGAGGTCGGAGCGCCGGCCACCCTGATTGGCGTTCTGCTGTTCGGCTACTGGTTCTGGCATCGGCTGCGCCTGGCCGAGCGCCGGAGAACCGCGGCGGTGAACGTGGCCGCGATCGGGTTCGGCATGGTCGCCCTCGCCTCGTACGGCCTCGCCTCGGCCAGGCCCACCGATCCGGTCGAACTCAACCTCTCTCTGGGCTCGCTGCTCATCCTGACGAGCTGGCTCGGCGGCCTGCTCCTCACCTCTGACGGGGTAACGACGTTCGCACGGTTGCGGACCCTTCTCGCTCGGCTCGCCATCCTCAGCGCGGCCTTCTCCAGCTTCGGACTGGTGCAGTTCCTGACAGGCCAAGCATGGGTCGACCGCCTGTCCATCCCTGGCCTTGTGGTGAACACTCCCATCTACTCCAGCTTCGAGAGGGGAGGCTTCTACCGCCCCTTCTCCACGTCGATTCATCCGATCGAGTTCGGGGCGGTCATCGCGATGCTGCTCCCGCTGACCATCGTGTACGGGATGCTCGGCCCCGTCAGGACGCACTGGCGATGGCTCACGTGGATTCCCGCGCTCTTGACTGCGATCGCTGGAGCGCTGTCCTCGTCGAGATCGACCTTGATCGGGCTGGCTGTCGGACTCGTCCTCCTCTGGCCCGCTCTCAAGCCGGCGCAACGGTTCGTGGGCGGGATCGCCACGGCAGCGCTCGCGACCTTCGTATTCGTCACGGTGCCGGGAATGGTCGGGACGATCCTGAGTCTCTTCAACGGGGTCGCCACGCTCGACTCGAGCATCGCCTCACGAGTCGACAGTTTCTCGGTCGCTGCCGACTACTTCGGTCGCACCCCGATTCTTGGACGCGGGTTCGGGACCTTCCTGCCCCGCTACCGCATCTTTGACGATCAGTACCTTCTGGGCCTGGTGGAGACCGGCGTCGTGGGCTTCGTCTCCATGATCCTGCTCTGGGGCGTGCCGGTGGTCGGGGATGCTCGAGTGATCCGCAGGAGCGAGCCGGGGTCCCCGCAGAGGCTCGTCGGGGCCGCCTTGCTGTCCTCGTGTGTGGTGGGCGGGGTCGGTCTGGCCTTCTTCGATGGTTTCGGGTTCCCCATGATGCCGAGTGTGTGGTTCGTGCTGCTCGGGATGAGCGGCGCTTACATCCGACTGGCGAGGCAGACCTCGCCGTCTTTACTCGAGGCACGTCCGGCAGTGATGACTGGCTAGCGGCGTCTCGTCGTCTCCCGAGGAGGATCGACGTAGGCCACTCCTCGAGGCGTCGGGCTCCGGTGACGTGTGCACTATTGTGTGACGGCATGCGGCGTGTGTCGATCATCATCGTCACGTACAACAGCGAGTCGTGCGTCGGTGATCTGCTCGATTCCCTCGTCGGCAGCGGGGCTGACACGATCGTTGTGGTCGACAACGGGTCCACCGACTCGACCATCGAGGTCGTCGAGAGCCGTGAGGGCGTTCGACTCGTACGCTCGACCAATGTCGGCTACTCCGGCGGGATCAACCAAGGTGTTCGAGCCGCCCCCGATGCCGACGCGTACCTCGTCCTCAACCCCGACCTCACCGCCGGTCGCGACCTGGTCGCCGAGCTGGCGAAGACCCTCGACGAACCCGGGGTGGGCATGACAGTCCCACGCGTCGTGGACGATGACGGACGACGCCAGAACTCGCTACGACGGGAGCCGTCGATCCTCCGGGCGATCGGCCTGAATTGGACGGGCATCGGGCTGTTCAGCGAATACGTGGCCGGCGATGAGGCGTACGCGACCGCGCGGGACGCGGACTGGGCGCTGGGTGCAGCCCTCATGTTCAGCCGGGCCTGCTACCAGGCCATCGGTCCGTGGGACGAGTCGTTCTTCCTCTACTCGGAGGAGACGGACTTCTGCCTGCGCGCCCGAGATGCCGGATGGAGGACACGCTACGTACCGACGGCAGTCGTGACCCATGCCGGTGGAGGTTCAGGACGAAGCGATACCACCCATGTCATGCAGGCGGTCAACCGCGTACGGCTGTACGCGCGACGGCATTCACGGTCGGCCGGCTATGTCTACTGGGCGGTCAATGTGCTGTCCGAGTTGTCGTGGGTGGCGCGGGGCCGGCGAGAGTCCCGGGCTGCGGTCAGGGGCCTGCTGCGCCCGGAGACCCGGCCCAGTCAGCTGGGGTGCAGCCGTTCCCTGATCCCTCGTTGACGCTTCTCCGTGGGTCGCGGAGGTCCTGACAGAGGCGCCCCCGCTGTCGTGGCTGTGCACGACGCGGGGGCGCGTTCCGATGTCTCACCACCGACGAACGCGCTCGGGCTCGAGCGAACCCTCGCGCGTCGGCCGACGAGTGACTAGGCGTTGATCGGTGAGAGATCGCCGTCCCAGTAGTTACCGCTGGCGGCATTGCCCGACCCACTTGAGTCGAACTCCGCGATGGCGCCGTAGTAACCACCCTGGGCGAAGTACATCTTCGAGATCCGGTTGTTGGTGATCTGGATGTTGAAGCTCTTGCCCATGGAGCCGGCGCCGCCGTAGATGGCGTAGTCGCCCCCAGCGATCAGATTGTCGGTGATGAGCCGATTGCCCTCGACGCCGAAGTCCTGGAACAGGCTGATCGCATCCGTCTGGTCGATCTGGTTGAAGACCGTGTTGTGGCGGATGGTGAGCATCGTCGTGGATCCGTTGGAGGTGGTTCCGTTGGTGTGGTCACCTGACACATAGCCCATGTCGTGGATGTAGTTGTCGGCGATCACGCCGCCGAAGACCTGGACTCCGGTGCCAGTGTTGACGATGTTGTTGTGCAGCACCTGAGTGCCGTTGGAGTCTCCGTAGATGTCCTTGACGCCTGTCATGAGTCGTGGGCTCCCGCCCGCGATGCCGATCTCGTTGTTGGAGATCACAGCGTTGGTCGCGTGCTGGAGGCCGACGCCCCAGCTCTCACCGCCCACCAGGATTCGTGTGTTGGTGACCGTGACGTTCGATCCGGCGACGTTGATCGAGCCCGACACGATGAGGTTCTTGACGACTGCCCCGGACGAGGCTTGCACCCAACCGCGGCTGTCCCACACCCATCCCGGGCCGGATGTGGTGTCCTGCGGGACCCGCTGGAGCTGAGTTCCTGCCGGAATACCGGTGTTGGTCGAGTCGGGGTAGCCGCAGCGGCTGGGCTGGCTCGCGCAGTTGGTCTTGCCCGCCGACGAGGACGACGCGGTCGTGCTGGGTGCCGCTGGGTTCGTTGCGGCGGCCGTCTTGGTGCTGGCCTTGGTCGTCACAGCGGCAGGCGTCGCGCGGGTGGCCATGCCCGAGACAGCAGGGGTGGTGGCCTGCGGAAGCGTGGTTGCCATCGTGGGTGCCGCCGTAGCGCTGGAGGCTGCCGGTGTGGTGGAGACCTGGTTGGCGCCCGGCCACACGCTGTGCCCGGCCTTGATGGCGCGGGGAGTGGGGATCCCCGACGAGCTCGTGCCCGAGGTGGAGTTGCCCGCGTCGGCGGTAGCGGCTGCTGAGGAAGAGCGGCCAGAGCTTGCGTTGGAGAAGGCGGAGTTCGCCCAATGAGGCCACGAGTGCCAGCCGTCGGCGGCGAAGGCGTTGGATACGCCGTACGTGAGGGTAGTGGCGGCGGTGGCGCCGAACGCGACGACGGTCACGAGAGCCATGCGAGCCGATGCCCGCGGCGGCAGGGAATGCCGAGCTCTGGTCATGGAGAAACTACCTCTCGAAGGGTGAAAACTGATAGATTACTGAGAGTATCTCAGGCAAATCACAGGGAGTCAAAACTCGGGCGGTCTGCCTCGGCAGACTTCCGCTGGATCGGCTTGCGGCGGGAATCATCAGCGGCACTCCCATCCATTGACGATGGGGTTGTTGCTGTCGAGGTTCTGTCCGGTCTCAAGCAGCACGTTGCCGCTTCGGTGCCATCCGTCTGAGGGGGCGCCGCGGGTGTACCAGACGCCGTAGTTGCCCACGCATGCGTAGCGGGAGTTGGAGAACCGGTTGTTGGTGAACGTGATGTTCGTCACGGTGTAGCCGCCGGCGGGGCTGCTCTCGGAAGGGCTGTAGTCCTCGGCGTAGATCGAGAAGCCGCCACCTTGGATCAGGTTGTCGCTCACGGCGATGTTCGACGCGTTCTTGCGGCTGTCCCAAATCGCGATGGCTGACGTCTGGTCCTGCGAGACGTCGAAGGTGTTGTGCCGGATCACGCCGTTCTTGGCGCCCTCGGTCTGGTAGCCGTCCACGTGACCGTTCGCTGCGTCGATCGTGAAGTTGTGGAGCCAGTTGTCGGCGATGACGAAGTTGTCTCCGGTCCCGTCGGCGCCGGGCGTCGTCGCCCAAGAGAAGATGCCGTCGTTGACCTCGGTGCACTCGTTGGCCGTGGCGACCATCGAGGCACCCTCATGCCAGATGCATGTATGGGTGGCGTTCAGGCCGTCGAGGAGTGAGTGGTCGATGGTGGCGCTCGCACCCTCCATGATCGCCACCACGCCGGTGCCGCTCACACCGCCCGCGCTGTTGGTGATCCAGCTGTTGCGGATCACGACGTTCTTGGCCTCAACGGTGACTCCGCCGCTGATCTTGTAGCCGTCGATCACGGTGCCGTCGACCGAGATCGTCAGCCCGCCGGTCACGGTCTTTGCAAAGACTTGCCCGTCCGGGTAGCCCGTGTTCGCCGATCCGGGCCATCCGCAGCCGACCAGGTTGCTCCACACTGCTGATGTCCCGCACGCTGCGGCGGGTGCCTTGCTGCTGGCCTTCGTCGTCTTGTTCGTGGGAGTGGCGACGCCTGCGGCGGCGGTGACCGAGGGTGCGCCACCAGCTGTCGGTGAGGCCGAGGCGGTGGGTGCGGCCGATGTCGCAGACGTGCTCACGGGTGTACTGCTCGGCGTGGTCGTCGTGACCTGTGCCGTAGACGTCTTTGTCGGCGTGGCGGCGGGGCCTCGGCGCAGGTGAGCGCCGAGTTCGACGGCATGTGCATCACGACCGGCGAGCGCGGAGATCGGTGCGTCGGTTCGCCAGCGCGCGTCGAGTGTTCCTGCGGTGGCATTGAGTGCCGACACGGTGACGAGCCCACTGGCGCCGAGCACGACGACGGTCGCGACAACTACTCGGGCGGCCCGCGGGGTGGGGGCGCGGCCAAATCTGCTCATCGGAGAACTACCTCTCGCTTGGGGTCGAGATGGGAGTATTTACTTGTGCGTCCGCGACGACTTCGAGTTGGCGCCTGGAAGCGACCTGAGAATCTTCAGGAGAATCACAGATAGGGTAACCCGTCTGAGGCGCATCGCGAAAAAGCCTGAGGAGACTCTCACAGTCGGGCGTGTCGGGGAGGCTGAGCGAGCGATGGGACCTCGCTCTCTCGCAGCGCCCACCGCCAAGGCCTGACTCGCGACGCCGACGTGGCGTGGCTAGGTCAGACGGGGAATCCGGGCCAGATGCTCAGTCGACGGGCGAGCCGTCATCGTCCCAGATGTTGCGCTCCCACACGTTGCCCGTACCTTGACTGTCGAAGTACGTGAACGGCCCGTAGAACCCGGCTTGAGGGAAGTAGATCCTGGAGAACCGGTTGTCGGTGATGACGATGTCGTGGCTGACGCCGAACTTCCCCGAGCCGCCGGCATACACCGTGTAGTCGCCCCCCGCGAACAGGTTGTCCGTGATCTGCCGGTTGGCTTCCAGCCCGAAGTCCTGGAACAGTGCGATCGCGTCTGTCTGCCCCAACTGGTTCAGCACGGTGTTGTGCTCGATCACCAGAGAAGTGGTCGACCCGTTCGACATGATCCCGTTCACGTGGTCGCCGGCGATCATGCCCATGTCGTGGATGTAGTTGTCGCGGATGACGCCGGCCCCCATTTGGATCCCGGTGCTCGTACCGGAGATGTCGTTGCCGACGACGGTCGTGCTCACCGCGTCGCCGTAGATGTCCTTGACACCGGCCAGCAGCCGCGGGGTGAGCCCGACGCCCCCGATCGTGTTGCCCTTCACAGTGACGTTTGTGGTGTGCCGAAGGCCGACTCCCCATGTCTCGCCGGTTGCCACGATGACGTTGTTGCGGACAGTGACATTCGCACCGGCGACCTCGATGGGACCGCTCACCTCGAGGTTCTCGACGATCGCCCCGCTCGCCGTCACCTGCAGCCAGCCGCGGGGGTCCCACGTCCACCCGGGCCCGCTGGTCAGGTCACGCGGTACCCGCTTCAACGCTGCGCGGTCGTGTACTCCGGTCGTGGTGGCGTCGGGGTACCCGCACGCGCTGGGCGCCGAGACGCAGTTCCTCGCACTCGAGGCGGCCGGGGTCGGGATCGGGGTCGGGGTCGGTTGCGTACCATGCCCACCGGCCGCGCTGGCAGAGCAGGCGGCTACCAAGAGCAGTACGACGGCTACGCTCAGCCCTCTCAGGACGCGCGAGGCCCTAGCATGTCGGCCATGACCAGCGGCTCGCGTCCAGTCAGCGTCGTGGTTCCCGCACACAACGAGGCCGCGGGGATCGGTCGACTGCTCGTCCTCCTCACGTCCGGTCAGCCCGAGGACCGGGTCGAGGTCATCGTCTCCTGCAACGGCTGTACGGACGACACCGCCACGATTGCGCGGACCTTCCCCGGTGTGGTCGTCGTGGAGATCGCCCAGGCGTCCAAGAGGCTCGCCATGCAGGCCGCCGACGAGGTCGCCCGGCATGGCGTACGGGCCTATCTGGATGCCGATGTGACGGTCAGCCGCCACGACGTCCTGACTCTCGTGGATGCGCTCCACGACCGGACGATCGCCACCGCTCCGGAACGTCGGCTGGTCCTCGACGCCTCCTCGTGGGTGGTGAGGTGGTACTACGACGTGTGGCAGCGGCTCCCGCACGTTCGCGACGGGCTTTTCGGGAGGGGGCTGATCGTACTGTCGCCGGAGGGCTACGAGCGGGTCCACGGACTGCCCTTGGTGATGTCGGACGACCTCGCCATCTCGGAGGCATTCGGCCCGGAGGAACGTCGCGTCGTGCCCGGTACGGTCGCGGTCATCGAGGCGCCTCGGGCCGTTCGCGACCTCCTGCGCAGGCGCATCCGGATCGCCACCGGGAACAGCCAGCTCGACGACCTGGGGATGCGTTCCGCAGGAGCCCGTACCTCGACGAGCGACCTCGTGCACATCGCCTTCGGCTCTCCCCGGCTCTTCGTCAGGGTCGCGGTCTTTGCCGCAGTGTCCCTCGCTGGCCGCATCCTGGCCCGACGCCGGATCAAGCAGGCCGACTACACGACGTGGTTGCGGGACGAGAGCAGCCGACGATGATGCGGGCCGCCCAGCGCACTGCCTCGACGCATGGCCGGGATAGGACGTCCCGCCGAGGTCGTTCACGCGTCGATCACCGATGCCGGCGATGACGCGCCTCACCAGGCCTTGGTGATCGCGTCGCCCCGGAGGGGAGAGCGACGCTGGAACCTGGCCTCCTTGACCGGCGAGGCCAGCGGCACGGCGGAACCTCGGCACCGCTACCGCTGTGCGACGACGTCGACGAAGTAGTTCGTCGTGGACGACGACGTCGGGAAGACGTCAGTCAGAGAGCTGACTCCACCGGACACCGGCACGCTGAACGTCCCATTGGTGTAGGTGGTCCGGAAGGCAGACGTCGTCGAGGAGTACTCGGCGGCGAGCCCGCGGACCGAGGCCACGTACGTCGAGTTCGCAGCGATCTTGACCGGGCTGGCGAAGGTGACCGTTCGCCACCCCGCGGTGGTCGAGGTCGGCGACCCGGTGGCGGTTGCCAGCTTCGTACCGTTGGCGGACCACAGCGTCACGGTGTAGGTCCCTGTCCAGTTCGCCGGGAGATAGAACCTGATGCCAGTGATCGAGTACGCCGTCGTCGAGCGGAACTTCACCCCGACCGTCAACGGAGTCGGAGATGTCGTTGACGACGCAGGGGTGAGGGAGGCCGGGAAGATATTCACGGCAGCGGCGGTGGTGAAGTGGGAGGTGAACGCCGTCGATGACAGCCCGTCGCTCAGGGTCGCGCTCACCGTCACGCTGTAGACCGTCCCAGGTGCCAGCACCGTCGACGGTGTGAACGTGCCCTTGGTGGTGGTCGTGGCAAGACTCCCTGTGACGACGGCTCCGTTGGGGTCCGCGACGACGACGGAGATGCTCGCCCGGACGACCGCCTTGCTGAACGTCGCCTGTACGGTCGTCGAGCTCGACACGTTGGTCGCACCGTTGGCGGGGCTGACGGATGCCACCGTGGGAGCAGTCTCCGTGGTGAAGCTCCACGTTGAGGGCGTCATGGCCGTCCCCTGCGGGCTGGCTGCTCGTGCAGTCGCCGTGTACCGGGTGTTGGCTGCCAACAGTGCCGCCGGTGTGAACGTCGCCTGAGTGCTCGTGGTGGCGAGGGTGCCGGCGACAGCGGCTCCGGACGCGTCGACCAGCGACACCACCGACTGGGCGGGGTCGACGGCCGCGGTGAAGGTCACGGACACCGTCGCTGCGGCGGAGACACCGGTGGCACCGCTCGTCGGTGTACGAGTGGCGATCGTGGGGGCCGACAAGCCGGCGCTCGTGGTGAAGGACCACGCGTACGGGGCCATGACGGCACCGGACGTGCTGGATGCCGTGGCCGTGACCGTGTACACCGTCGATGCGGCCAGCGCCGTGGACGGCGTGAACGTTGCGGTTGTTGTCGTCGTCGTGAGGGCTCCCGCGACGGCGGAGCCCCCCGACGGTGTCAGCGTGAGCGACACCGACGAGATGGCGACCGGTCCGCTGAAGGTCGCGCTGACCGTCGAGGTGGCAGCGACGCCGGTGGCGTTCGAGGCCGGGGAGGTCGAGGCGACCGAGACCGCGCCCTCGGTACTGAACGTCGATGTGAACGGCGCCATGGCTGTACCGGTCGTGCTGGATGCCGTGACAGTGACCGTGTACGAGGCGCCCGCGGCCAACACGGCCGAGGGCGTGAATGTCGCGGTCAGGGCGGAGGTGACGAGCGTGCCCTGGACGGCGGTGCCGCCCGGTCCGGTGAGCATGACCGACACCGCTGCAGGGACCGACTGTCCGGAGAACGTGACGACCACAGGGCTAGTGACAGCGACGCCGACCGCCCCGGCAGCAGGGGTCACCGATGCGACGGACGGTGCCGGCACCGTTCCGTTCGGGTCTCCGTTGTAGGCCTCGATCTCGGCCAGGCCGATGTTGAGGGTGGAGGAGGAGACGCTGGTGACGGTGAACTTCAGGGTGGTGGTGGTGCGGGCGGTGAAGGTGACGATGGTGGCGGTGCCGTCGTTGGCCAGCGCGGGCACGGGCACGGTGGTGCCGTCGGAGAAGGTGAGCGTGGCGCCGGTGACTTGGTCGCTACTGTTCGGCCTGTCGTAGAGGTAGACCCGGTCGATGGTTTGGGCTGAGGACCAGTAGAGCTGGAGCCAGGCGCCGGCTCCTTCGCCGGCGGTGGACCACTCCGCGGATGCGTTGGCGGGGTAGCCGGAGATGACGGAGTCGATGGCCTTGGTGGCTTCCTGGCCGGTGACCTGTGACGAGGCGAGCACGGCCGCGTTGCGGGCCACATTCGGGCCCGTATAGGGCGCCGGGCCGGGGACGGGTGTGGGTGGCGGCACCGTTCCGTTCGGGTCGCCGTTGTAGGCCTCGATCTCGGCCAGGCCGATGTTGCTGGTGGAGGAGGAGACGCTGGTGACGGTGAACTTCAGGGTGGTGGTGGTGCGGGCGGTGAAGGTGACGATGGTGGCGGTGCCGTCGTTGGCCAGCGCGGGCACGGGCACGGTGGTGCCGTCGGAGAAGGTGAGCGTGGCGCCGGTGACTTGGTCGCTACTGTTCGGCCTGTCGTAGAGGTAGACCCGGTCGATGGTTTGGGCTGAGGACCAGTAGAGCTGGAGCCAGGCGCCGGCTCCCTGGCCGGCGGTGGACCACTCCGCGGATGCGTTGGCGGGGTAGCCGGAGATGACGGAGTCGATGGCCTTGGTGGCTTCCTGGCCGGTGACCTGTGACGAGGCGAGCACGGCCGCGTTGCGGGCCACATTCGGGCCCGTATAGGGCGCCGGGCCGGGGACCGCGCTGAGGGGCCACGGCAGGGGAGCGGTGTACTGGCGTTCGGTCCACTGAGCTGTCACACCGTCGGGGCAGGTCGACAAGTTGGAGCACAGAAGCGGGTCATGGTTCGCGTAGCTCACCACGGCGTTGGTCTTGAGGACCAGGTCGTTGCCCGAGACGTTCGCGGGATCGTTGACCACGTTGTAGTCGCGGTATGCGGTCACCGTGCCCTGGTAGCCGGCGAGCGCGTCGAGGGCGAACAACGCACCGGTCTGGTGGTCCGGATGATCGCCTTGGTCGCTTCTTCCATCCTGCAACCGGATGGTGGACGGTCCGGTGGCAGCCACTATCGCGGCGATCGTCTGGACCAGGCCGGTACCGCTGTAGGTCGATGACCCGTCGATCGCCTGGATCGTGCTGATGGCGCCGGAACGGAGCTCGGACAAAGACTGGTTACCCGTCGAGGGGAATCCGGCTCCGGACATGCCGCCATCCGGAAGCCGGAGGTAGACCAGGTCGAGCGACCCATCGGTGTTGCTCGTCGTGTGAATGGAGTGGCCAGCGAACGATCGCTGAGAAGCCGTCCAGCTCGTGGGCGCTCCCAGCATGGTCGCGTACGCGCTCTGAGAACCAAGCTCCCGTCCCAGCCAGTACGAACTGTCCTGCCCGTCGTCCCCCGCTGTCAGGAACACCGTGGTGACACACACGCCAGCGTTGATGTCGTGCTGAATGCTTGGATTCATGAAGAGCAGGTCGTCGTCCTGGTGGGCGACAATATCGAGGCTCCGTTGACTGCATGCGAGGGTCGCGGCGACCGACGGTGAATTGACCACCAGCGAGGCGCCGACCAGCGACAGTCCGACCATAGTGCGGAGCAACGAGGCAATGCTGATTTTGACGGTCACGGCCAACCCCCAAGTCTGCCTGCAGGCCTCGACCCGCGTGGACGACTGCGTCCCCAAATGCGCAGTGTCCTTCTCGTAGTGTCGTCCACCCCGGCCCATGGGGCAAGGGGGACGATTAACCGAACTTCCGTCACCGACGGAGAGCCTCAGCGCCGCGATTCGTCACCACCGGTCTGCCACAATCGATCCCGCCGGGTCACGGAGACACGTGGCCCCAGTGCCGACGGGGAGGGTGAGTGCAGTTGATCACGTCCCGAGCAGTGCCGCCGTACAGGCTGTGGCAGCCGTTGACGACCACAGCCACGGGTGACGTGCGTCAGACGGTTTCGTACGCCATCCGCAGGGTGACCTCGGCGAGCCCGGTGTCCGTCCCCTTCCCAACTCATGAGTGACGCAGGTTCGAACCTTCGGGCGAAGGTGGCACGCGGGGCGGCCTGGAGCAGCGTCAGCACCATCACCTTGCGCTTGGGCAGCGTGGTGGTGGGCATCGTCCTTGCTCGGCTACTCACACCGAGCGAGTTCGGGGTGTACGCGGTTGCGCTCACGGTTCAGTCAATCCTCATGACTGTCGCGGACCTGGGGCTCTCTGCGAGTCTGGTGCGCTCTGACGAGCCGGAGCGGATCGCGCCAACGGTGGCCACGCTCGGCCTGGCGATCGGCGTCACGACAACCGCAATCACTGTGGCTACCAGCTCGCTGCTCGCCGATCTGCTGGGGAGCCCGCCCGCAGCTCCCGCAATCTCGGTGTTGGCTCTTACCCTGCTTCTGTCGAGCGTGAGCCTCGTCCCCTACTCGATGCTGCTGCGGCGCTTCCAGCAGCGTGAGCTGTTCATCGTCGGCGTCGCGGACTTCGTGGTCTCCACTTCGGTCACCTTGGCTTTGGTGGCTCTGGGGTTCAGCGTCATGGGACTGGCGATCGGTCGTGTCGCCGCCCAGATCGTGTCCTCTGCCCTGCAGTTCTTCTTGGCGCGGGTGCGACCGCGGTTCCGGATCGACCGCGACGTCGTCCGTCCAGTGCTGGGGTTCGGGTTACCCATCGCATTGGCGAACCTGCTGGCCTGGGGGCTCATCAACATCGACAACATCGTGCTGGTGCGTGTCGCGGGCGCGACCGCCCTGGGCTTCTACGTTCTCGCCTTCAACATCTCGAACTGGCCCATGAGTGCGCTGTCGCAGACAGTCCGCGCCGTGTCCCTCCCGTACTTCTCCCGAACGGGCAATGCCGATGAGGGGCTGGCCCGATTCGTGGGACTCGGCTGGGCTGCGGCATTCCCCGCGGGCGGTCTGCTGGCGATGCTCAGTGCACCGCTGGTCTTCACCCTGTACGGCCAGCGCTGGCTGCCTGCGGCGCCAGTCCTCGCGGCCCTCGGAGTCTTCGGGGCCCTCCGCGTCATCTTCGACATCTTCAACGCCTACCTCTATGCCCACGGACACTCGCGGCCCGTTCTCGTGGTCCAGCTCGTCTGGCTGGTGACGCTGACGGTCGGCATGGTCTTCGCGACGAGGGCGTTCGGGATACTGGGTGCGGGATGGGTTCATGTGATCGTCGCGCTTGTAGTCGTCCTGCCCGCCTATCTGGTGATCCTCCGAAGAGCCGGGGTGGGACTCTTGGTCGTTCTCAAGCGCGCGTGGTGGCCCTCCGTCGCCACCTTGCCCGCTGCCGGAGCAGTCGTCCTCACGCAGTCACTGGTCTCCGGCCCGGTTCCGAGGCTCCTCATCGGCGGAGCGTTCGCATCCCTGGTCTACCTGGTCGTGATGTGGCCCTGGGCGCGGCGGGAGTGGCGCGAGGTCAGGCGCCAAACGGCTCCCGCGGAGTGACTGCACCTGAGCGTGCAGCCTCGGCGGCCGACCGCAATGCGCTCGCGTGCCCGCGCACCATCGCGGCCTCGGTGAAGTCGGGCGGCACGGAGCCGGTGGAGCGGCGGCGGTACTGGCTCGCGGCGGCCAGCGCGGCAGCGAATTCCGCCCGGTTCGACTGATGTCGACGGCGCCGCTGGGCCGCCATCGCAGCCTGTGAGTAGTCGGTATTCGCGCGGTTCACGACCATGCCGTCGACCCCTTCCGAAGAGACGAGGTGCCGAGCGAATCCCACTTCGGAGAGAACCACGGGCAACCCGCACATCACTGCCTCCACCGCTGAGAGCGGACCGCCTTCCGCGAAGGAGTCGAGCGCGTATACGTCGCCTGCCTGCAGGACCACCCAAGGGTCCGAGTCACCCAGCAGGTGGACCCGGTCGCCCAGAGGGGATGCCTGCCGCAGAAGGTGGGCACGACGCACCTCCAGCCAGTTGTCGGTGGCGCCTGCCAGAACCAGGCGGAGGCGCGGCTCCGACCCCACGGCGGCGAGGAAGGCATCGACGAGTCCCGCGGCGTTCTTCTGGGGGCTGAAGCGCTGCAACGCCACCACGAGGAGATCGTCGTCGGTGATCTCCGCTCCTACCGCACGACTGATCGCCCGCCGCGCCTCGCCGCGCTCCCACGCGGCTCCCGGGGGGAGGCCATGAACACCGTTGAGTACGACCCTGATGCTGTGCACCCCGAGACGGTGCTCGAAGAAGGTCTTCACCCCCTGGCTCACAGCGACGCACACCGAGGTGCGCTGGGCGACGGCCGCCAAGGTGGCCCACGTCGGTGCGTCGAGGTAGGACTCCATCGCGTGGAACACGGGCACGACCACGGCGTGCGAGGACAGCGCGGCTCGCGCCAGCTCCCGCTCGGGGCGGTGGAGCTGGATGACGTCGGGCTTGCGCCGATCGATCAGTGCGGGCAGATCGGCAGCGGACGCCATCATCACCGGAATCCCGGCAGCCCGCAGCTCGGAAGCAGTCCGGCCCTCTCCGGTGCAGACGACCTCGGTCGCGATGCCATGTGCCGGGAGATGGCGAGCGAGGGTCGACACGACCGCCTCGACCCCGCCGCCGTCCAGCGAGCCGGCCACGAGAAGGCAGCGCAGATCCTGCTCGGGATGGGGTGCGGGGATCGCCTCGTCGCCGTCGAGCCGCAGTGGGGGGCGCCGAATGCTGGGGAGTCCCCCACGGATCGCCAAAGCGCCGAACAGGCGCTGCAGGTGCCCGAACCGCACCTCCGCGGGCAGCAGGTCGGTGATGGCCGTGAGGCCAAGTGCCGCCCCGTAGCCGATCGTGGCCAGCCGACCGTTCGCAGCACGTGCTCGCGAAGCCGGTGGCCCGCCGTGCCCGTCCATGAAGTTCGGTGCCCTTTCGCTAGGAACCGATGCGATCCAGCCGGCCTTGATAGACCGGGCCCCCTCGAACGCCGCCAGCATCGCACATCGGGCTTTGAGAGCGGCCGTGTCTCTCTCGGCGGCAACCAGGCGCTGCGGTGAACGACGAGTACAGGCGCGGGTCCCAGGCAGGTCGCCCGCGGCTACGTCGTGGTTCGTGCACGGGGAGTCCTGAACGGGACTCCCCGTGCTGCGTCGCAAACCGTTCGGCGCACATCAGCGCGCCTCGGGTGACCCCTGGTAGACGATCCGTTCCAGCGTGGCCACGAACACGTCTGTACTGATCTGCCAGCTCCGCAGGGTGTCCGGACGATGAACCTCGTGTCTCGTCAGTGGTTCCTTCTGCCGCTGCACGACCTCGCTGAGCGTTCGGGCCAGGGCTCCTGACGACGGGGCGCTCCACACCACGGACGGGTCGGTGAGCACCAGCCGAGAATAGGGATGGTCATTGCACACAGGCACGCAGCCGCCCGCCAACATCTCCTCCGGCACCAACGAGATGTTGGTGAAGGAGAGCGCAAGACCAGCGACGGTCTGGTTGTACAGCACATTGAGCTCCGAGGGGGTGACCCGCCCGTGCCACGTCACCGGCACGCTGAAATCTCCAGGTTGGCCGTTTCCGTAGACATGGATCTCTTGATCGGGCTGCAGGTCATGGAAGATTCGCAGAGCTTCCCGCGCTATCAGGAATCCCCGACGCGGAACCGTGGGCATCGAATAGTAGACAACCCCGTTCCGAGATCCCTTCTCCTCATCGACGTACGTTGTGAGATCGCAGCCGAAAGGAATCAGCTGAGAATTCTGACCGGCCACATCGCGAAGGGTCGCCTGAACCATCTCTCCGAGCGCCAGCAGGTGGAATCCGAACGCGTACGTCTGCTCGGCGAGGCTCGAGGCGGCGCCCATCGGGTAGAAGTACGGCTCGTAGTCCTGGATGAAGTAGAAGCGCTGCATGGGCGCGTCGGCGCTCCATCTGGCAAGCGCGTGTGCCGTCTGCCACGCCGTCGCGACGACCGCGTCATATCCCACGATCGGACCGTTCAGCTTCACTACCCGAGCTGAGACCTGGGGCCAGCCTTCACGGATGATGCGCGTTCGCTCTTCCAGATCGGTGTCGAACGGGTCGTAGAGGATCAATGTGCATTCATGCCCGGCCTTCTCAAGGCCTTCCACCATTCGCATCATCGTGGTGTGGCCGCCGGACCCTGGCCCCATGGGGCTTGTGACGAATCCCACGCGCAGAGGCCTATCCGAGGGAGGGGGCGTCTCGGGATGGCGGAGGCTCAGTTCTGTCGCATCGACGAGATCCTCCGGTCTGGAGAAGTAGTCGTTGAGGTCAGGTGTCACCCGACGCTCGAGCCATCGCAGCCCTTGGCCCACCAGAATCCGACGCCCCGACGATGTCATGAGCTGTCGTGCCCGTCGTCGGAAATGGCCCCCCATGCCCGGGATCCTATTGCCGCCGTGTTGTGCATCGATAGAGCGAGCCGGTGCGCTCTTGCGCCGTACCACAGCCGGGTCGCTACCGCTCGGGCCGCGGATCGGCGGCTGTTCTCGCCCGGCCGCTCGACCTCATGCTGGGCTCATACACGCCGCTTCGGTGCCAGCGGTGCCACCTCACCCGCAGCCTGATGCCCCGGTACGCCGATTGCGCCACGTGCCACGGCAGCCACGATACGACGGCGGGTCCGAGTCGACGACGACGCGCAAGCGCGGCTGCGAGCGGTCCCGTCGCGACCGCGGGGTCGCAGTCGCGCGCGAAGAGGAGCAGCGCGTCCCCGATCTCCCGGGCGTCGCCGCGCCCCCGGTCGTACAGGTGGCAAGCATCGACCAGCGCCTCATGTGCCAGCGCACGGCGGGCCGTCGCCAACAGCTCCTCCGCATCCGGCAGGTCGGCCGCGATTCCGGAGAAGAGGGTCTCGAACGCAGCTCGCCGCTCGATCCGCTCCTTCACGATGTCCCTGTTCGCCATCGACAGGCTCTTCTCGTGCAACCGGTGCCACGCCTGGTCGGCTCCGAGGATGTACGCCACGTCGGAGAAGGCAGCGATGCGGAACCACATCTCCATGTCGTGGGTGTGCGCCAAGTTCTCTTGGCCCCCGACGCGCGCAACGACGCTGGCCCGCATCAGCACCTCGGGGGACGTGATGACGTTGTTGCCCGCTTCGCAGCGTGCGCGCAACCAATCCGACCCTCGCCAGTGGAGCCAGCCGGACGGCGTGGCGCGCGCTTTGGGAAGTCGCTTGCCCCAGAAGTGCAAGGGATGCCCATAGACGAGGCCGACCGACGGCAGGGACCGCATGACCGCAACAGCCCTGGACAAGGATCCCGGCGTCAGGAGATCGTCCGCGTCCAGTCGTACCAGGAACTCGCCCCGGGCTTCGGCGAGTCCTCGGTTGAAGGTGGCCACCGGTCCAAGGTTGACGGTGTTGGCCATCACCCGGACCCGTGCATCGTCGCGTGCTAGCGATCGTGCCACCTGCAGGCCGTCATCGCGCGACGCGTCGTCCACGACAATCACGTCGACGTCGACGCCATCCTGGCTGAGGGCGCTCTCGACCGCGAGAGGGAGGAAGCGCGCGTAGTTGTAGCACGTGATGACGACGGTGACATGCGCCCGTCCCGGCGGTGCACCTGCGGGCGTGACCAGGCGCGGGCCCGTCCAACGCTTCATGGGCCATCGCCCCCCGATGCCCCGGACCGCGTGCTGGCCTCGGGTTCCGGATCGTCGAGGAGCCCGGCCAAGGCGTGTGCCGCTCGGAGCTGGTCTCGGATCCAGCGATGCGAAGTGACGAGGTACAGCGCGCTCGCGACCACGCCGCCGGCCACAAGACCCGTCCACGGAATCGTGCACAGCCGCGAGACCAGGTACGCCGCTGCGGCGGCCAGGCTCGCCAACAGGAAGGGGCGGAGCATGCCGATGAGCGGCTCCCGCAGGGCCATCCCGGTGACGCGATGGATGTAGAAGAACATCAGAGGGACGACCACAAGGAGGAGTGTGGCGAGGTGGGCCCAGGCCGCCCCCACCGGTCCCAGCGTCGTCGACCCAAGAACTAGGGAGGGCACGAGGACGACGAGCCACACCAGGTTGATCACGAACAAGGCGTGCGTCGCGCGGCACGCGACCAGGACGTCCGTCAGCGGCGTCACCATGCCCCGTACAGCCCCGGCGAATGCCAGGACGCTGAGTATCGGGATCGCAGCGGTCCACTTGCTGCCGTACAGGGTCAGCACGAGCGGGCCTGCAAGGGCTCCGATCACGGCCGACCCGAAGTAGAAGCTACCTGTCGTGATGCTCAGGCTGAGCGCGACGAAGCGCTCGAGCAGCCCGGGACGAGTGCGCAGCCGAGAGACAAGGGGAAGTCCGACGTTGAGGAGGATCGGCTGCATGAGGCCTTGGGGCCAGGAGGCCACGTTGTTGGCCAGGGTGTACGAGCCGAGCTGGGGCGTCCCGTTCACCCTGTTGACGGTCACGGAGTCTGCGTTGTCGAGCGCGAGACCGACCAGGTTGGCCCCGATCAGGGGCACCCCGAAGCGGATCAGCTCGCCGGCCGCGCGCCGGTCGAACCGCGGTGGGTAGCGACGGGGCGCAAGAACGATGAGGACGATCACGCTGGCCAGCTGCCCGAGTACGCGGGACCAGGCGAGCGCCATGGCCCCCCATCCGAGCAACGCCAACGGGATCATGGTGAGGTTGGCTGCGAGGAAGCTGGCTGCGTCTGCACGGAACTTCAGGTCCTGCCTGAAACCCCGGGTCAGCAGAGCCGATGGTACGGCTGACGGGCCGGCGAGGAGCACGACCAGAGACAAGACCTGGATCGCGGGGGCGCTCTCCGGTGCGCCCAGGGCGACCGCCACCGGATGAGCGGCCATCGCGGTGGCGGCGGCGATGAGAGCTGAACTGACCAGGGACAACGTCACCGCTGTCGGAGCAAGCTCGTCGAGCCTCTCCCACTCGCGGATCACCGCTGAGCTGACCCCCAGGTCGCTCACGTTGACGACAACGGCGTACACCACCATCGCGATAGCGAACACGCCGAAGTCATGGGGGACCAGCACGCGGGCGGCGAAGACGCCCACAGCCAGCTGACCGACGCGGAGCAGGGCTGCCCCGGCCCCGCTCCAGAGGATCGAGGTACCGATCTGACGCCGAGTGGGCGATGTCATACCCCGAACCGCTTCCACCGCTGACGAAGCACGCGATCTTGGATGTTTCGGGCGGCGGCACCCGGCACGACGCGTGCCGCAAGGTCGTGACGTGTCGCCACCTTGAGGCGCCACTGGACCGCCCGCCACGAGGGCGCGTTGACGACGGACGGGTCCTGGTGCCGAGCGATCGTGAGGAGCTCGGGGATGGAGTCGTCCGGACCTCCTTCGTCGAGGGTCGTGGCGACGATACGCACGGCGTCTCGAGCGAGGGCTCGGCGCACACGGGCACGAGCAGCGGTGGGATTGGCGAGGTGCGCCCAGCGTTCGTCGAAGAGGTTGTCGAGCGCCAGGATCCGCTGCTGGAGGTCGAACAGCAGTCCGGCATGGACAGTCTGCTGCAGGCTGGCTCCATGGATGCGGTAGTAGCCCTGGGTGGTCCCGACCACATAGCCCACTGACCCGGCCGTGGCCAGCCGAAGCCACATGGCGAAGTCGCTGGCGGCCTGGATCTCGTCGCGCAGGCCGCCCACTTCGTCGATGGCATCCCGGCGCATCATGGCTTCCGGCTGACGGATCGTGTTGTGCGGGCGGCGGAAGCGAGAGGACAGCCATTCCTCGCCGCCCCACACCAACCATCGACTCGGTGCCGCAGGGTCGCCCGCTGGCGGGGACTCCGAGAAGGTGCGCACGGGTCCATAGGCGAGCGTGACTTCCGGATGGCACGCCATGAGGTCGACGGCGCGCCGCATCGACCCGGGGGGGAGGGCGTCGTCGGCGTCCAGCTTGACCACGTACGGTCCGCCAGCATGGGCGAATGCCTCGTTGGTGGCGCGGATGTGTCCCACATTCCGGGGAAGGGAGATGACGCGAACGCGATGATCGCCGGCAGCAAGGTCATTGGCGACATCGAGGCTGTCGTCAGTCGAGCAGTCGTCGACGATGGTGATGTCGGTCTCCACCCCTACCTGAGTGAGAACGGAACTCACCGCAACGGGCAGGAAGCGCCCATAGTTGTAGCAGGTCATCGCCACAGAGACGTGTGGTCTTTCGACGCTACCGGACCTGGGGCGCTCGATGATCACAGCATCACACTCTAGATCGCGATCAGGGTCGGCTGTCGGCGTGAAGCGGCCGCACCGAGCCGTGACCTTCGCGGGGTCCTTGGAACGAACGGACCCGTTGTCACAGCGGAATTCTCCGAAGGGGAGAGAGAGAACGGTTGGAGGAGTCTCACGGTGAGCCTCGCAGTCTCGACAACGCCCGGCTGGCGCGAAACTTCGTCAGCTCCCAGGCATTGCCCGACGCTGACGACAGACGCTCTGGCCAAGCGTGCTGCTGCACCGCCACCTCGGAGTACACCGAACTGAGCCACTCTGAGATCGCTCCGAGGGAGTTGTACTCCTCCACCGTGCGCCGGCTCAGGAGAGGCAGCTCCGGATCGGGGGAGAGCAGCGCCGACGCGATGAGCTCTGCGAGTCTCGGCAGGTCGACCTTGCCCGAGCCGATCCCGTACCAGCCCTGACTCAAGAACATCGGCAGCGTCTCTGGCGTGAGTGGCTCCCAGAACCCGGCTTCGCCCTGCACGATCACCGCCTTCTCGAAGGCCATGGCGCGGAGGATGGAACTGCCCATCCCCAGCGCGAGGTCTGCAGCCTGATAGAAGGGACGCGGATCGAGGAACTGCCCGACCACCACGGTGGTTGCTCGCCCGAGTGACTCGGTCGCGCGACGCACCGCTTCTTCGACACGGGGGCGCTCAGGACCGTCACCGACGATGACCAGCCGCGCCTTGACGTGCTCGTTGACCAGGGGCATCGCGGCCACAGCGTCGAGCAGGCCCTCGAGCTTCAACCTGCTCGCGAGACGTCCGATGATGACGACCAGCCGCTCGTCGTCGGCCGCGCCGACATGCGAGCGTACGTCGGTGACTCGTCCGTCGCTCAGGGTCAGAGCCGGTGCTGTTCCGGGCGCGTTCAGCTCGGTGTCGATGGGAATCTCCATGAAACGGACGTCCGGCCGCCTGCGCCGCTCCTGCTCCCAGAGCTGCCGCATGCACACGATCATGGGCACAGACGTGGGCAGGAAGAACGGCACGTCCACCGAGAGAACCGTCGAGAGAACCGGGGTTCCCAGTAGCCAGCCCGGCCCGTACATCGTGTCGAGCAAGGTGTTCCACTCGTACGGATGGATGACATCGAACTTCCGTCGCCGTGTGAGCCGTGTGAGCGCCATGGCAGTCGCTGGACACGGCGTGCCGCGTCGTTCAGGTGCCTGGATCCACTCGAGTCCGCGACGACGGACCTCCTCGACGAGAGGTCCGTCCGGGCCGAACACCGTCACCTCATGACCGAGGCGTGCGACGCCATCCGCGAGCTCGACCGCGTTGAACTGGCTTCCGCCGATCTCCATGGTGTGGGTCTCGACGAGGATGCGCATGGTCACCACCCCTCAGCCGCCGAGCGGATCGCATCCGCCACCTCACGCTGCTGGTCGGCGCTCAGATGCGGGAACATGGGCAGTGACAGCATCTCGGTCGCCGCCTGCTCGGCGACGGGGCACGAGCCTCGCTGGTAGCCGAGATGGGCGTACGCGGGCGTGAGATGCCAAGGATCCGGGTAGTGCAGGCCAGCACCGATGCCGGCGGCTGTCAGCTCCGCCAGGAGACGGTCGCGGCCGGTGGCGACCCGGATCACGTACAGGTGCCAGATGTCGCAGTTGCCGGGCATGCTCTGCGGGACTCGTACGCCCGGCACACCCGACAGGAGCACGGCGTACCGGGCCGCCGCCTCGCGGCGACGCTCGTTCCACTCGGGAAGGCGTCGGAGCTTCGCGCTGAGCGTCACGGCGTGGACGGCGTCGAGCCGGGAGTTCATGCCGACGATCTCGTGGGAGTACTTCACGATCGAGCCGTGGTTTCCCATCAGCCGTAGAGTCCGCGCGAGGGTGTCGTCGTCGGTCAGGACCGCGCCTCCGTCGCCCGACGCTCCGAGGTTCTTCCCAGGGTAGAAGCTCGTTGCGGAAACGCGCCCCAGTGCTCCCGCCTTCCGTCCCAGACGCTCTGCCCCCTGTGACTGCGCTGCGTCCTCGACGATCGGCAGCCCGTGGGCGGCGGCGATGGGTTCGAGTCGTTCCACGGGGGCCACCTGGCCGAACAGGTGCACCGGGACGATCGCCTGCGTCCGCGGCGTGATCGCGGCCGCCACGGCGTCGGGGTCGATCAGGAGGAAGTCAGGATCGACGTCGACCGGTACGGGGATGGCGCCGATACGGGAGGCGGCCTCCGCCGTGGCGATGAATGTGTTGGCCGGCATGATGACCTCGCCACCCGGCGTGACGCCCGCGGCGCGGAGCGCAAGCTCCACAGCATCGGTGCCGTTCCCGACCCCGACGCAATGGGCCACTCCGAGGAACGCTGCGAACTCCTGTTCGAAGGCGGCTACCGCCGGGCCTCCAACGAAAGCGCCCCGGCGCAGGATGTCCAGTACAGCCGGCTCCACCTCGATGGCGATCTCCGCCTGTTGTGCCGCAAGGTCGATGAACGGGACGCCCATGGCTCGCTCCTTTCCGATCGGTCGAGCCGGGTCTGCGTAGCGAGGCTACTCGCGGCCGTGGGCAGCAGCGGAGTGCTCATGCGGCCCTCAGCAACACGTCGATCACGCGGTCTTGGTTGGCCTCGTCCAGCTGGTGGTACAGAGGCAGGATCAAGGTCGAGTCGGTGAGCCGATCCGTCACCGGAAGGTCGGCGGGCAGATGCTTGTACGGCGGTTGCC
>PMLO01000083.1:0-14352 GCA_003158895.1 Propionibacteriaceae bacterium | reverse complement strand
TCCTGGTAGCGACCCGCGAGCAGCCTGCGTCGAGCGATGATCGCGTCCAACCGACCTAGCTGTACGAGTCCGACCGCGGCCTGCAGGTCGGTCATGCGGAAGTTGAAGCCCACCTCGTCGTACGTCTCCGGCGGCGCGAGCGTACTCGCGTGCCGGTCCGCAGCCGACACACTCATGGCATGCTCGCGCAGCCGCCGGGCGCGTACGGCCCAGTCCTCTCGGGAGGTAGTGAGCATGCCGCCTTCGCCGGTGGTGAGGAGCTTCCGAGGGTGGAACGACCACGCGGTGATCTCGGCGCCGGCGCCCACGGGCCGCCCTCGGTAGACCGAGCCTGCGCCGCACGCTGCGTCCTCGAGCACCAGGACCCCGCGCGGGTCACACAGCTCTCGAAGCGGGTCCAGGTCGACGGGGACGCCGCCCTGGTCGACCGCGATGACCGCCCGCGTCCGTGACGTCAGGTGCGGCGCGACCGTACCGGCGGTGATGTTCCCGGTGATGGCATCGACGTCGGCGAAGACCGGTTCGGCACCCACGTAGCGAACCGCGTTCGTGGTGGCGATGAACGAGAACGACGGCACCACGACCTGGTCGCCGGGTCCGAGCCCCGCGACGTGCAGAGCCAGGTGAAGCGCCGTCGTACAGGACGACACGGCCACCGCGTACGGAGACTGCATGCGCGGCGCGAACGCCTCCTCGAACTGTTTCACCTTCGGGCCCTGTGCCACCCAACCGGAGCGCAGTACCTCGCTGACCGCGGCAACTTCTTCCTCGCCGAGCCACGGCTGCATGACGTTGATGCGCTCCACGTCACACCACTCCGCTGAGCTCGGCATCGGTCTCACGCTCGACGAGCCACCAGTCGACCAGCCGGCGGAGTCCATCGTCCAGCCCGATGCTGGCCGTCCACGCCAGGTCGCGCCGGGCGGCCGCGGTGGACGCCAACCGACGCGTGACGCCGTTGACCTGACGCTCGGGCCCGAACTCGATGGACGCCTCCGAGCCCATCGTCCGCAACAGCGCCTCCGCCAGGCCGCGCAGGGAGGTCTCCTGCTCGCTGGCGATGTTGTACACGCCCTCCGTCACGTCCGAGGCAGCCGCCAGCAGGTTGGCCCGCGCGATGTCGGTGGTGAAGACGAAGTCCATCGTCTGCAAGCCGTCCCCGAAGATCAGCGGCGGTTGCCCCGCCGCGATCCGCTGCATCCACCGGATCAGTACCTCCGTGTACAGACCGTGGATGTCCATCCGTGGGCCGTACACGTTGAAGTAGCGCAGCGCGACGTAGTCGAGGCCCTGCATGGCGCGGAAGCTCTTGAGCATCCCCTCGTTCATCACCTTCGCCCAGCCGTAGAACGTGTCGTTGTTCCACGGGTGGTGCCGCTCGGTGGTGGGGAACTCCTCCGCCAGCCCGTACACCGACGCGGACGACGAGGCGATGACCTTGCCGACGTGATGCTCGGCCGCTGCCTCGACGACGTTGAACGTGCCGTCGATGAGCACCTCATTGGCCAGGCGCGGTTCCTCAGCGCACTGGGTGATCCTGATCGCCGCGAGATGGAACACCAGGTCGCTGCCCTGCGTGATGTCGTGGACGAGATCGCGGTCCCGGATGTCGCCCTCGACCAGGTGCGTACGAGGGTCGGCAAGGGCATCGCGCAGGTTCGCTCGCCGACCGCGGACCAGGCTGTCCAGCACGCGGATCTCGGCAACACCGGCGTCCAGCAGCTGGTCGACGACGGTCGATCCGATCGTCCCGGCGCCGCCGGTGACCAGGGCGGTCGCGCCGCGCAACGACGTCACCGTGCGACCTCCTGCTGCAGTGCCACCGCACGACCGGTGGCGAGACTCTCGTCGATGGCGTGGAGCACCGTCAGGACACGCAGGCCCGACTCGCCGTCTGTGAGCGGTGGACGTCCTTCGCGGATCGAGGCGGCGAACTCCTCAACCATGAGCCCGAGCGCCTCACCGCCCGGCAGTGCCGGGACGTGGATGTCGCCCATGTGGTAGGACACGGTGAGCTGCGTGCGCTCGGCCAGGTCGTCCGGACGCTTTGCCATATGGACCCCGCGGTCGTGCAGCGCCACCGGCTGCATGGGATTCAGGTCGTCCCATACCAGAGTGCTTTTCCGCCCCCCGACCACGAAGGAGCGGATCTTGGTGGGGGAGAGCCAGTTGACCGTAATGTTGGCGATTCCTCCGCCCGGGAGTGGCAGGCTGGCGTGACCGAGGCAGGCCCTTCCTGTGCCGAGAGGATCGGCTCCCGTGGCCGTCACCGGACCCACGTCGAGGCCCGACGGCAGGATGAAGTCAAGGATGGACAGGTCGTGCGGGGCCAGATCCCAGAAGACGTTGATGTCGGGTTGCACCAAGCCGAGGTTGATGCGGACCGAGTCGACGTACAGCACGTCGCCGATAACGCCGTCTGCGATCGTCTGGCGGATGTGCCTCACGGCCGGCGTGTAGCAGAACGTGTGATCGAGCATCAGCGCCCGGCCCATGTCCGATGCCACCTGGACCATGCGTCGCGCGTCCTCCAGGTTGGTCGCCAGCGGCTTTTCCACAAGGACGTGCTTGCCGGCCTCCAGGGCGGCGATGGCGAGATCGGCGTGGGTGCGCGCTGGGGTGGCGATGGCGATGGCGTCCACGTCATCCCGGTGCACGAGCCGGGACACATCGGTCTCGACGGCGACGGTCGAACGGTCGCCGACGACTCGAGCGGCGCGTTGTGGGTCAAGGTCGCAGACGGCGACAAGATCCCAGTCAGGACTGTTCCTGAAGTTGCGTACGAGGTTCGGTCCCCAGTACCCCGCGCCGATGACGGCGATCCTTAACTTGTCCATGCCCTTCCTCCTCGAGTCGAGTCAGGCACGGACACCGGCTGGAACGCTAATGGCCCCAGCCATGTCCATCCCCCCACAGGTGTTGTGCATGCTAGTTGTTCGCGTCTCCGCGGGATAGAGCAGAGAACGTGGGCGTGCTCAAGTCCTAAGCGCACGTTGTGCCTGGATCAATAGGCTCCTCGAGAGTTAAGGACCGCTCCTACGGTGCGGGTCAGGATCATGAGGTCCTGGAGCAACGACCAGTTGTCGACGTAGTACAGGTCCAGCCGTACCGTGTCGTCCCACGACAGGTCGGACCGGCCCGACACCTGCCAGAGGCCGGTCAGACCAGGGCGAACGTCCAGCCGGCGATGTACGTCCTGCTGGTACTGAGCAACCTCCCGGGGAAGTGCAGGCCTCGGCCCGACGAGGCTCATCTGACCCTTCAGGACATTCAACAGCTGCGGCAGCTCGTCGAGCGACAGCCGCCGGATGCATCGCCCGACGCGGGTGACCCGGGGGTCGGCCTTGATCTTGAACAGGACCCCACAGTGCTCGCTCTTGAGCTCGAGGAGGCGCTGCTCAGCATCCACGGTCATGGACCGGAACTTGTAGAAGTGGAAGGTCTCGCCTTTGAGCCCCACTCGTACCTGCTTGAAGACGACGGGTCCGTGGTCCTCGAGCTTGATGGCGAGGGCGATGACCGCCATCACTGGTGCGGCGAGCAGGAGCGCCACAGCAGCGCCAACAACGTCGAACAGGCGCTTGCTCCAACGCATGGCGAGCAGTGCACGGGGACTCTCCACGTACACCAGCGGGAGCCCGCCCACGGGCCGCAGGTTCATCCGCGCCGCCGACACGTCAGTGAGCCCCGGGACGACGACGAGCTGAGCGTCCTGGTCCTCGAGCTGGCGGGCCAGCCGGTTGAAGGCACTGCCAGACGGGAGTGCCCCGTCCGTGAAAATGACTGCCTGGGCAGCTGTTACCTGGAGCGCAGGCAGGATGTCATCGAGCGAGCCGAGTACCGGAAGACCACCAGGAGTCTGCTCGTCCGCAGGAGTCGGGCTCAGGACGCCGATCACGTGGTAGCCGAGGTACGTGGCCCGCTGGAGGACCGTGGCGATCTCGTCCACGTGCTGGTGATCGCCGACCAGAAGCACTGGCGCGCACAGCCTCCCCTTGGAGCGCAAGATGTGGACCAGGCGGCGGGTGAAGTGCCGCTCCGCGAGGAGCAGGGGCAGTCCCGCCAGGAAGAGCAGGACGAAGAAGCCTCGCGAAAGGTCGTACCCCGTGAGGTACGCGGTGACTCCTAGCGCCCCGGCGGCGAAGAAGGTGCCCATCAGGACTGCGTTGAACTCGGCGCTGCCTACCCCGACCTTCTCGATCTGATACGCGCCGACCATCGCCAGCAAGGTGAGCCACAGGCCGACGATCAGTGCGGCGATGGGGAGGATGCTCCCGAGGAGACGCGGTGCCGGATCCAAGAACAGGAGTCTGTCCCGACCCACCACAGCGAACGCTGTGGCAGCAAGGATCGCGAGCGTGTCGCTGAGGATCAGCACCAGTGTGTGAATAGACTTTGTACGGTTGCGGGACAGTGTCCACGTGACCGCGAGGGCGTTACGTTGCTGTCCCAGCTCCACGGCAGTCATGCGTCCCCCCTAAACGGGGGCAACGCGCCAGGAGGCTTGACGTGTGGCCGCCCCCCAAAGCTACCAACCACGTCCGTTTCTGAGGCAAAGTATGCCCGTAGGTGGCCCGGAAGGGAACACCTAATTCAGATGTATTCGACTTAAGGTTTGTACGCCTCTTAAGCCGCGCGATCGCGGCCGTGGCGTCGACAGTCGGAGGAGCCCCCGGGGCGTGCCGATGGCGACCAGGAGTTCGGATGGATCCCGCCACCCGGCAGCTGACGTTCGGTACTGACGGGGTGTGTCCGGGGAACGGCGCCCAGCCCCCGCCCTCGATCCGAGGCCTGCCTCCCAGGTGCAGGATGCTCATCGCGAAACATCTGGGGATGCATGCCACGCCCAAGGCTAACCGGACGCGGCGGCCTAGCGAGGACGGATGTCACGGGGGCCGGACGACGTTCGCGGAGCTGAGGTCCAGTGCTGCGCGTGGAGGATCTCGGCTCCGTCCAGGACCACGTCGAGTGCGAACTCGAACTCGAACTGGTCATCGCATCCCGGCCCGAGTCGTGCGTCGGAGCCAGCATGTGCGGCGGCCATCGCGATCTGCGCGAGGTGAGGATGTTGTCTGGGGAGGGCGTCCCTCTGGGCAGTGAAGGACGACGTGTCCGACCGCGGGGTGGCGGCGAAGAGTTCCTGACTGAAGCCCCACATGCGGTTGCCGAGGGCGTGCATCACGTGGTGCGTCAGATCGACGGAGAGACCTCCGTCGATGAACAGCCCCGTCAGCGAGTCGAGGTAGTCCAGCATCGCCGGGGTCATGGCTGAGCGGGACTCGAGTACGGTTCGCGACCACTGATGTCGAACGAGGGTCTTCCGCGCAGACAGGATGCGTTCGCGGACATCCTGCTTCCAGAACCCTGTTGCGGTCGCGCCGATGATCTCACCCACAACGACCTCGATCATGCCGTCGAGAAGGTCTTCCTTTCCTGCGACGTGCTTGTACAGAGCCATCGGCACCACGTCCAGCTCCTGAGCGAGGCGGCGCATGCTCAGGGCATCGATGCCCTGGGCGTCGGCGTACGCCATGGCGGTCTGGAGAACGCGCTCGCGGCTGAGGGTCGCGCGACGCACCGGTGTCGGCTCACTGATGGGTGTTCCCAATGGTGCTCACCTCTGCTTCGAGTTGGTCGGGCGGGTTCGACCATTGACAGGTGTACACAGTACACCTAGTCTCGATATCCAGAGGTGTACGCAGTACACCTAGGCTGTCACTCGACAGCCGTGAGGAATCGGAGCGTGCAATGTCATTCGAGATCACCGACCGTGTAGCCCCTGGCACTGTGGCCAGGACCACGGGCGGGTTGTACCTGGCGTTCATGGTGACGTCCGTGCTGGCCGATGCCTTAGGCCACATCGGGCTCGGCGATGCCCAGCAGATCTACCGCTCCATCACCACGGACCTGATGTCGTTCCGGATCGGCCTGATGGTCGCGTTGGTCTCGGGCTTCCTGTTCCTCATGGCCGCGTGGGGGCTGTTCGTCCTGCTGCGACCGGTGAACCGTGAGCTCGCGTTGCTGTTCCTGCTTCTCAACGCGGTGGGAGTGGCAGTGCAGTGTGCGAGCCTGCTCCAGCTCGTCCCGGCCATGCTCATAGGCAGTGGCCAGCCGATCCCGCCTGCGACATCCGCGGAGGCATCGGCCCTGATCGCCATCACCACGTACCGGGTGGGTTTCGTCACAGCCCAGCTGTTCTACGGCACGTGGCTGTTCCCGCTCGGATACCTCGTCTGGAAGTCCCGGTTCCTGCCGCGGTTCCTCGGCGTTCTGCTCCTCCTCGACGGGGTCGGCGAGATGGTCTGGGTGGTTCAGGGTCTCGTGCTGCCGGCCTACCCAGGGATCAAGGTGCCTGGGACGGCGGTGAGTCTTGTCGCCGAGGTCGGGCTTGCGTTGTGGCTCGTCATTCGTGGCGTGAAGGCTGCGACCCCCACGAAGGATCGCGTTGTCGAAGGGACCCTGCGATGACCCGAACTGGCGTCTGGGGACGCGCGTCCTTGCTGGCGCTCGGTGGGGCTGCGGGATTCTGGCTCACCAATCTCGCCATCTCGTTGACTCCCCTCGCCGCGGAGTACCGATCCGCCCTGTCGATCCCGTACCTCCCGATGCTCCTCGAGGCCATCCTCGGGGGACTGGCTATCGGAGTCTGCGTGGCTTACCCCGTGGTCCGCTTCTTCGAGATGGGGCTCAGTCCCGTCACCGCTTCCCTGATGCTGAGCGGCGTCGCTTTGGCGATCGTCACCCTGGTCATCGAAGTACCGGCGAAGTTCCTCACCACCATCAACGATCCCTGGCGCTACTTCCTCATCGGAGCGCTGTTCAACTCTCTGCGGATACTCGCCCTCGGAGCGGTCATCGGTGTCCTCGGCCGCAAGGGCCTGTCGGGCATCTGATCGCTCGCGCCCGGGGCATTTCGCGTCACGCCTTCTTCTCGTCGTGCCCGCCGAACTGCTTGCGCATGGCGGACAGGACGCGATCGGCGTACAGGTCCTGGTCGCGGGACGAGAAGCGGGAGAACAGGGCCGACGCCAGTACAGGCGCGGGTACGCCCTCGTCGATGGCCGCCATCGTGGTCCATCGCCCCTCGCCGGAGTCGGAGACTCGTCCGGCGAAACCGTCGAGGTCGGGGTCGGTGGCCATCGCGGCGGCGGTGAGGTCGAGCAGCCACGACTGGACCACGCTGCCACGTCGCCAGACCTCGGCGACCTGCGCGACATCGATGTCGTACATGTAGTGCTCGGGATGCTCGAGCGGGGCCGTCTCGGCGTCCGCGTCGCGCGCGGTGGAACCGACGTTGGCGCTCTTGAGGATGTTGAGCCCCTCGGCGTACGCGGCCATGAGCCCGTACTCGATGCCGTTGTGCACNNTGCACCATCTTGACGAAGTGCCCGGCTCCGACCGGGCCGCAGTGGAGGTACCCCTGTTCGGCCGCCGACGGGTCGCCGTCCCGACCGGCTGTGCGGGGGGCGGCCTCGACGCCCGGAGCGACGCTCGCCCAGATCGGGTTGAGCCGATCCACGACCTCGGTGTCGCCGCCGATCATGAGGCAGTAGCCGCGGTCCAGTCCCCACACGCCACCGCTCGTACCGACGTCGATGTAGTGGATGCCCGCATCACGCAGGCCGGCCGCGCGTGCCAGATCGTCGTAGTAGTGGGAGTTGCCCCCGTCGATGATCGCGTCGCCGGCGCCGAGGACCGCAGCCAGGCCATCCACCGTCTTCGTCGTGATCTCCCCGGCCGGCACCATGATCCACACGGCCCGAGGCTGCTCCAGCTTGCTCGCCAGGTCGGCGATCGACGTCGCTCCGACCGCGCCGTCCGCCGCCAGAGCCTGTACGGCTGCGGGGCTGATGTCGTACACGACGCATTCGTGTCCGTCACGCATGAGGCGGCGCACGATGTTCGCGCCCATCCGGCCCAGTCCGACCATTCCCAGCTGCATGAAGAACCTCCTGTGATGGGCCGTACGGACCTGCCGACGGTCTGCGCGCCCAAACTACCCGGGGCTGCGAACTCTTTGTCGTGGACTTGAGCCTGTACGCCCAGATCTCTGAAGGACGGGTCGTCGCGGTCGACCCCGAGTTGCGCAGGTTATGACGCCAGCCACCGGGGGCCTGCGATCGCTGGACCCGAGTTGGGCAGGTTATGCGGGGGCCAGGGATATCCATAGCATGCACAACCTGGGTCTGGCCGAAGCGGCTCGGGACGGGTCGTCCCATAACCTGCGCACACCGGGTCTACGCGGCGGAGCCGGCGCCTGAGCCACTCGTCGAGTACACCTAGAGGGTCGCGCGGAGCACGAAGTCGGCGATCTCGTCGAGCATCTCGACGAGGTGCTCGGGCTGGCCGGTCCAGACCATCCGCGAGGTGGGCAGGCCGGCGCGGATCATGGATGCGCTCAGGTCATCGATGGCCATGCCGCGCGGTGCGGTGTGCGAGGCGATCGCCACCGCTCGTACACGCTGCTCTCCTGTGAGGTGGTCCCACCAGGACTGCAGCTGCTCGTCGCTCATGGGGTGATTCTGCACTGCCCGGCGGTCCCGCAACACGGCACATCCCCGCTGACCGCCCGTCCCCGATAGCGTCGCGTCCATGGAACTCGGCGCAGCGGTGACGGTAGATATGACAGCGACGCCTGAGCAGGTGTGGGCGGTCGTCTCGGACGTCACGCGCATCGGCGAGCTGAGCCCGGAGACGTTCGAGGCGGAGTGGCTCGGCGGCGCCACCGGGCCAGAGCTCGGCGCGACTTTCCGAGGCCATGTGAACCGGAGCGGGAGCGGCGTGAAGTACTGGACGACGTGCCGCGTCACCTCCTGCGACCCGGGCCGCAGCTTCGGCTTCGACGTACAGGGCCCTGGTGGCGGCGTGCTCAACACATGGACGTACGAGATCGTGCCCAGCGCCGCCGGATCCTCGGTCGCCGAGTCGTTCCTGCTTTCTGACCGACCCGGGACGCGCTTCTACTGGAAGCTCACGGGCAAGAGGCGTGCGCAGACCAACGTCCGCGGCATGACGCAGACGCTCAACCGTGTGAAGGCGCTCGTCGAGGCCTGAACGGTTCAGCCGGCGTCGTGCGACGGGTGCCGTACGAGATCGGTCGCTACACCGAACGTCCGTACAACCCTGCTCAGCTCGGCGTCGGTCAGACCCGTGGCGCGGCTGCCGATGGCGAGGTTGAGGTACTCGTAGCGGGCGGCCGTCTCGGCGTACTCGATCCTGTCGCACGCCGCGAGCACCGAGACGTCGGACCGAGCCATGACGCCGTGCTTCGCCCACAGTACGAGCTGGTGGTGGCGCAGGCTCGCGAGGTTCGCCATCGTGAGCTCGTCGGAGCCGGGGACCATGAACGGCAGGTAGCCGATCCCCTCGGCAAGATGCACGATCGTCTCGGCCTGCCAGCGCAGCAGTCGGTCGTTCAGCGCCGCCGTGTGCTGGTACTCGGGCACGTTCGACAGCAGCGTCAGGTGGAGCGGTTGCGCGTGGACGATCGCGTGGAACGTCACGCCCCGCCGCCGTACGTGGTCCTCGTGCACGGCGAGGTGCGAGTTGAACTCGACGGTCGGCCGCGTGAACTCGCCCTGTGTTGCGTAGTGGAGCGTGCCGGCCATGCCGCCGTCATGGACGACGACGACCCCGAGGTTGCGCTCAGGGTCCTTCGCCAGCGACCGCAGCCGGCAGCCCGACCCGGTGATCACGACGGTGTGGCCCGCGAGGGCGGGCGACGGGTACGGCAGGAGGATCTCCCTCGTCGCGTCGAAGGCGCCCGTCAGGTCGACCGCGTCGGCGAAGCAGACGGAGATGTTCCCCGCGCCCGCCTCGGCAGCATCGATCTCGGTCATCCGCAGACCGGCCTCGCCGATGCCCGTCAGGATCTCGTCGAGCGTCTCCGGATGCGGGGTGGTTGCCACGCCAGTAGTCCTACCACGGACGCTTCCGCCGACGAGCCGGGGGCCCGGCCCGTCGGCAGCGGTATCAGCTCTTCGCCACCGCTTCCTTCACCCAGGCGATGAAGTTGGTCGTGGAATACGGCCAGAAGTTGCGCCGCATGCTGGCGATCGAGCATCGCGGGGGCGTCTCTTGGCAGAATCCTCCCGTCGGCCGATACCGGGAGGGTTTGTGAGCACGTCTCGTACTCAGCAGTACTTCGACTCGGTCGGCAGCGGGCTGGAGGTCATCGAGACCAGCGCCGACACATCGACGGTCCCGGCGGCGGCTGCCGCGCTCGGCGTCGAGCCCGGCCAGATCGCGAAGACTCTCGCTGTACGGGCGGGTGAGCAGGTCTTCCTACTCGTGACGAGAGGCGACGCGCGGATCGACAACCGGAAGTTCAAGGAGCAGTTCGCCGCGAAACCGCGGATGCTGCCGCTGGACGAGACCGCCGAGCTCACCGGCCAGCCTGTCGGCGGCGTCGGCCCGTTCGGCCACATCCGGGAGCTCACCCTGTACTGCGACATGTCACTGCGCGACTTCGACGCCGTCTACCCCGCGGCCGGGAGCCGTTCCAGCGCGTTCCGGATCACCCCCGACGAGCTCGGCCGCCTCACGGGCGCCGACTGGGTCGACGTCTGCTCCCTGCCGGGCGAGGCCCGGTCTCTCCACGCGCCCGGACAGCCGCTCGCATGAGCCGCATCCAGGTCGTCGGTCAGCTGTGCGTGGACCTGCGTCCAGTGCTGGGCTCTGCCGGCATCGCCGCGCCCGGCGAGCTGGCGGTGGTCGGTCCGATGTCGATCACGATGGGGGGCGCGGTCGGGAACTGCGGCCGGGTGCTGGCGGACCTGGGCGTGGACGCGTCCCTGTCGGCGTGCATCGGTGACGACGAGCTCGGCGAGATGGCGCGGCGAGTTCTCGGAGCCCACCACCACGACGTGGACCTCGACGTCGCACCAGGCCTAGCCACGTCGTACACACTCGTCGTCGAGCCCGCGGGCGTGGACCGCTCCTTCTGGAACCACACCGGCGCCAACGCCGCGTTCGTCGGCGACTGCGCGGTGACCGCCGACCGGTTGCTCCACTTCGGCTACCCGTCCCTCGCCCCCTCGATGTGCGCCGACGCCGGGGCGCCGATCGTACGGCTCTTCGACCGCGCGCACACCGAAGGCGTCGCCACCTCGCTCGACCTCGCATTCGTGGCCGACAACTCGCCCGTACGGGACGTGGACTGGGCCACCCTGCTGAGCACTGCTGTCGCGGCAGCCGACGTCTTCTGCCCCAGCTGGGACGACCTCGTCAGCTGCCTCGGACTACCCGTCAACGCCGACGACGCGTACGTGTCCGAGTGGGCCGACCGCTTCCTCGCCTGGGGCACCGGCATCGTGCTCATCACCCGCGGCGCGCGAGGTTCCTACCTCGCGACGGCTGCCCCGGACAGGTTGCGAGCCTTCGCGGCCTGCGGCCTCGACCCCGACGAGTGGGCGGGTACGAGGAGGTGGCAGGTCCCCGAGGTACAGGGCGCTGTCACGACGACGAACGGCGCCGGCGACGCGTACAAGGCGGCGTTCCTCTCGCGTCTGGTCGCCGGTGATGGGCCAGATGGCTGTCTCGACTTAGCCGGCCGCGTGGTCGCCCGCTACCTCGCGGGGCTCCCGCTCGCGGGCTGAGGCTCACGGTCGCGGGAACGCCCGCGCGCCAGGTCCACGATGCCGACCACGAGGGCCAGGGAGATGAAGGCCAGCGTCGCGCGCAGCCCGATCGCGGCCGCTCCACCCGAGTCCCCGGTGGCGGCGAGGTGGGAGAAGAAGAGGGAACCGATGACCGCGATCCCCGCGGCCGTGCCGAGACGCTGGCCCGTGTTCAGCACGCCTCCGGCTGCCCCGGCCTGGTGCACCGGCACGTTCGCCAGCGTGAGGGTGACGTTGGGGGAGATGACGAGACCGCCGCCGACGCCGGCGATGAGCATCGGCAGTGCGAGCCACCAGCCGGCTGCGGCCCCGTGGTGCCCACCGAGAACCAGGTCCGTGGCGCCCAGCCCGAGGCCGACCACGACGAGCCCGATCACGACGAGCGAGCGGCCCATCCGGCTCACCAGCCGCCCACCGATCGTGGCGCTGACAGCGGACCCCAGCGCAAAGGGGGTCAGGGACAGGCCCGCCTCGAGCGGGGTGTAGCCGAGCCCGTTCTGGAGGTACAGGGTGAGCACGAAGACCACTCCCGTGAAGCCCGCGAAGTAGAGCGCACCGAGCAGGGCGCCGGCACCGTAGCCGGGTCGGGCGAACAGCGAGAGCCTCACCATGGGGATNNGGGTCGAGGTCGTGCACCGGCTCGGGGTCGGTCACCGGGTCGATGTAGTGACGGGCCAGCAGGATCGCGAGCAGGCCGACGGGCAGGTTGACCAGGAAGACCCAGCGCCAGCCCTCGGCATTCCCGGCGACGGCGAGGATGAGGCCGCCCAGCACGGGGCCGACCGCGGTGGAGATCCCGATCGTGGTGCCCAGCCGACCGAACGCCCGGCCTCGTTCGGCGCCGCTGAACAGTTGCTGGATGAGTCCCGACACCTGTGGGTTGATGATGCCGCCACCCACGCCCTGGAGCAGCCGAGCGCCGACCAGCCACCACGCGTTCGGGGACAGGCCGGCGGCAACGCTCGAGGCGGTGAACACGGCCACACCGATGATGAACATCGTCCGGCGGCCACGCGCGTCGCCGAGACGGCCCGCGGCGACGAGGACGAGTCCGAAGCTCAGCGCGTACCCGGAGACGATCCACTGCAAGGCGGAGGCAGGTGCGTCGAGGGCCTGCCGGATCGAGGGCAGCGCGACGTTGACGATGCTCACGTCGAGCAGGGTCATGAATCCTGCGGTGAGGGCGACGCTGAGAGCCTTCCAGCGGCGGGGATCGGGTTCCGTGGTCGCCGCCGCGGCGTATCCCTGCCCCTGCGTCGAGGCTGGCGGCTCGGTCATGGCGGTGAGCCTAGGTCAGGCAGCAAGCTAACGGGGTCGGTCGCGGAGGGAGCCGCTCACCCAGCGGGCCGATGACTCTCGATGAAGTCGACGACGAGGTCGAGGGTGGCGGGCTTCCAGAACGACGGGTCGCCGTGGTCGGCGGCGGCGATCTTGTAGAACGTGACGTCCTGCCCGGCCGCGCGCAGCGCCTCGACGAGCAGGATCGACTGCCCGAACGGTACGAGCCGGTCCGCGCTGCCATGGATGACGAGGAACGGCGGCAGGTGGCGGCCCTCGCCGATGTGGGTCATGAGCACCGTGGGGTTCGCACGTTCAGGGTTGTCGAGCACGTCGACGCCGCCGATGAGCAGTCCCTCCGGGCTGTCCGCTGCCCGGTGGTCCTGAACCGAGGGCTCCTCGTTCATCCGTGAGATGTCGGTCGGGCCGTAATAGTCGACGACCGCGTAGATCTCGGGGGAGGGCGCGTCGACGGGCTCGTCCGAAAAGTACGGGTCGTCGCTGGTCAGAGCCGTCAGTACAGCCGTGTGCGCACCGGACGAGTCGCCCCACAGCGCGATGGGACCAGGAGCGATGTGGAGGTCGGCGGCATGCGCCTGCAGGTACCGCAGCGCCGTCCGTACATCCCGTACCTGCGCCGGGAACCCCGCCACGCTCGACGGTCGGTACTCGACGAACGCCACCACGTACCCACGCTCCGCCACCGCCCCCAGCGTCGGGATCCGCGCCCCGACCTGCTGCTCGCGCCACGCGGAGCCCTGGACGAAGACCACCAGCGGGTACGTCTCGGTGCTCCACGGCGGGGCCACGACGGCGAGGTGCAGCGTCCGTCCCGACTTCTCCGCGTAGGGGATGCCGATCATCGCCTGCGCCCGATCCGGCAGGGTGTCCGCCTCGAGGACCAGCATCGGCTCGGTGGTCAGCGGCGAGTCCGGGAACTCGTCCTCCATCGTCAACGGCTCGATCCAGCGCGCGGGCGGTACGGGCGTGTAGGGCATGTCATCTCCTCGCAGAGATCGTAGGGTCCGGATGTATCACGGGCCCGGCCCGCCGCTCTTCATGGACGTGAGCGAGACGACGGTGTACCTCAACGGATTGCGGATGGTGATCCCCACACGAGTCGTACGAGCTTCGAGGCTGCTCACGCAGGGTTACAGGTCCGGTCCCGCCACCACGTGCTGACTTGGGGGAGCACGTGAGGCGGGACCATACGACGCCATTCGTACGAGCCGACCTGTACCTGCGTGAGCGCGTGACACACCGCCGGTACGCGGATGTCGCCGCGACCGTCGGCGGCGCGAGCGCCTGTACCGCTCGGCGAGAGGACCTGTACCGCGTGGGGAGAGGACCTGTACCGCGTGGGGAGAGGACCTGTTCCGCGTGGGGAGAGGACATGTCGTCTCCCCGAGGGCTACCTCAAGGGGTTGGCGGCCACCAGCGTCCAGGTGGGGTGCTT
>PMLO01000094.1:12336-13092 GCA_003158895.1 Propionibacteriaceae bacterium | reverse complement strand
GATCGTCGGCGACGTGCTCGAGCCTGGCACCGTACGCGCGTGGCTGACCGCTCACGGCTCAGGGGTGCTCACGGGCATCGAGGCTGTCGGGCGCTGGGGGAGCGGCACGGGAGACCTCGTGGCGCTGGCGCTCGCGAGCGCCGACGGTGCCGCCGCATACCTCGACGTCACCGAGCTGAGTCCCGACGACGATGCCGCGCTCGCAGCCTGGCTGGCAGACCCGGCCCACCCGAAGGCCGTCCACGACGCCAAGGGCCCGCTGCTGGCCATCTGGGCGCGCGGCTGGGACCTCGACGGGCTGGTCAGCGACACCCAGGTCGCGGCGTACCTGCTGCGGCCCGACCAGCGCACATACGACCTGGGCGACCTCGCCCTGCGCCACCTGAAGCGCGAGCTGCGCGCCGAGATCGGCGGCGGTCCTGCGGACCCCGACGAGCAGCTGATGCTCGACTTCGGCGAGGCGCCTTCGGACTCCGTCGAGGTGGCGCAGGCGGCCATGCTCAGGGCCCGGGCGGTCATCGACCTGGCCGAGGCGCTGAGGGTCGAACTCGATGCCCAGGGGGGAACGCTGCTCGTACGCGACGTCGAACTGCCCCTGCTCCGCACGCTCGCGACGATGGAGCGCACCGGGATAGCCGTCGACACCGACCTGCTGGACGAGCTGTGGCGCGGGTTCGACGAGCGCGTCTCGAGCGCCGCCGCGGCGGCGTACGACGTCATCGGCAAACAGATCAACCTCGGCTCGCCGAAGCAGCT
>PMLO01000094.1:9955-12291 GCA_003158895.1 Propionibacteriaceae bacterium | reverse complement strand
CAGACCGTCGAGGGGCTTCAGAAGTCGGTGGCCGACGACGGCCGCGTGCACACGACGTACGTGCAGACGATCGCCGCGACCGGCCGCCTCAGCTCGACCGATCCCAACCTGCAGAACATCCCTGTACGGACGGAGGCGGGACGCCGGATCCGCGAGGCGTTCGTCGTGGGGCCCGGCTTCGAGACGCTGATCACCGCCGACTACAGCCAGATCGAGNNGCGGATCAAGGCCATGAACTACGGTCTCGCGTACGGACTGAGCGCCTTCGGGCTGTCGCAGCAGCTGGGCATCGACACGTCCGAGGCTCGCGTGCTCATGGACGAGTACTTCGAGCAGTTCGGTGGCGTGCGCGACTACCTCATGGGCGTCGTGGCCGAGGCCCGCAAGACCGGCTACACCGAGACGCTGCTGGGCCGGCGCCGCTATCTGCCCGACCTGGGGTCGTCCAATCGGCAGCGCCGCGAGATGGCCGAGCGGATGGCGCTCAACGCACCGATCCAGGGCTCGGCGGCCGACATCATCAAGGTTGCGATGCTCGACGTCGAGTCGGGGCTCACGCAGGCCGGGCTCGCCAGCCGGATGCTCCTGCAGGTCCACGACGAGCTCGTGCTCGAGGTGGCGCCGGGAGAGCGTGACCAGGTCGAGGAGCTCGTACGGGACAAGATGTCCGGTGCCATGGCCCTCGACGTACCGCTCGACGTGTCCGTCGGCGTGGGCAGGTCCTGGTACGAGGCGGCGCACTGATGCCGCAGACGTTGGAGGAGCTCACATCGGTCGAGGATCCCGCGGGCCCGCTGCTGAAGGAGTGGCTGGACTCAGGTGACGTCGAGGTGCAGGTGCTCGACGTGGAGCATGACCGCCGCGACCAGTGCCTGGTCGGGCTGCAGGTGACGCTGCGGTCCGTGCTCGGTGCTCTCGCGTACGAGACGGGCGGCCTGCTCATAGACCACGGGTGGCTGCGGCTCCTCGGCGGCGGTCACGGTGCCCTGCCGTCCCTGTACGAGGCGCTCGGCCTCGACGACGCCTCCTCAGCCCCCGACTACGTCGTGCTCGGCTGGGACGTCGTCGGCGGTGTGTTCGCGCTCGACGGGGGCAGCCTTCGCGGCGTGAAGGGCCACGTCTGCTACTACGCCCCGGACGCGCTGCAGTGGGAGGACCTCGAGTTCGGCCACGCCGAGTTCGTACGGTGGACGCTCACGGGAGGCCTCTCAACGCTGGCCGGCGACCTGCGCTGGGAGGGCTGGGAGGCGCAGACACCGCTCGTACTGCTCGACGAGGTCTATCTCAGCGAGCCGCCGCTGTGGACTCCGGAGGGCCAGGAGATCGACGAGGCGGCACGCCGCCATGTACGGGTCGACGAGCTCCTCGCGCGTCACGGCGAAGCTGCCGCGGCCATGGCGCATCCCACGCGGACCGGGCCGGATTGACCGTCCGATTCGGGCACGGGTAGGCTGCCCGGTGCGCTGTGACCTGCGCGGCTTCGGCATGGAGTAGGTCGCGCTCGTGATGGTTCAGGTCTCGCACCCGCACTCGATCGAGGGTCGCGGCGTGCCACTACTCGTACCACCATCAATGGAGCCCCACTACATGACCTCCACCTACGAGGCACCGCAGGTCGCCATCGACGACCTGGGAACGCCCGAGGAATTCCTCGCCGCGGTTGACGCGACCATCAAGTACTTCAACGACGGCGACATCGTCACCGGCACCGTCGTCAAGGTCGACAGGGACGAAGTCCTTCTCGACATCGGTTACAAGACCGAGGGTGTCATCCCCTCCAAAGAGCTCTCCATCAAGCACGACGTGGACCCGTTCGAGGTCGTCTCCGTCGGAGATGAGATCGAGGCCCTCGTTCAGCAGAAGGAGGACAAGGAGGGTCGCCTGATCCTGTCCAAGAAGCGTGCGCAGTACGAGCGCGCCTGGGGCACGATCGAGAAGGTCAAGGAAGCCGACGGCGTCGTCACCGGCCGCGTCATCGAGGTCGTCAAGGGCGGTCTCATCATCGACATCGGCCTGCGTGGCTTCCTGCCCGCGTCGCTGGTCGAGATGCGTCGTGTCCGCGACCTCCAGCCGTACGTCGGCCAGGAGCTCGAGGCGAAGATCATCGAGCTCGACAAGAACCGCAACAACGTCGTGCTGTCGCGTCGTGCGTGGCTCGAGCAGACCCAGTCCGAGGTGCGCCAGAACTTCCTCACGCAGCTCAAGGCGGGCCAGATCCGCAAGGGCGTCGTGTCGAGCATCGTGAACTTCGGTGCGTTCGTCGACCTCGGCGGTGTCGACGGTCTCGTGCACGTCTCCGAGCTCAGCTGGAAGCACATCGACCACCCGTCCGAGGT
>PMLO01000094.1:0-9912 GCA_003158895.1 Propionibacteriaceae bacterium | reverse complement strand
GTCGAGGAGGGCATCGAGGGCCTGGTCCACGTGTCCGAGCTCGCCGAGCGTCACGTCGAGATCCCCGAGCAGGTCGTCGCCGTCAACGACGACGTCATGGTCAAGATCATCGACATCGACCTCCAGCGTCGCCGGATCTCGCTGTCGCTCAAGCAGGCCAACGAGGGCATCGACATCGCCGCTGACGATTTCGANNCAGCAGCGTGCATGGGAGCTGCAGTACGCAGAGGCCCACTCTCGCTGGGAGGCTCACAAGAAGCAGGCGGAGGAGGCCGAGCAGGCCGAGACCAACGCTGCTGTCGAAGTGAACACCGGCACGACGTACGCGTCGGGTTCTGCCGAGCCCGCTGAAGGTTCGCTGGCTTCCGACGAGGCGCTGCAGGCGCTTCGCGAGAAGCTCACCGGCGGCAACAGCTGAGCACGTACATGTCACAGACGGGCCCTCGCACCAGCGGGGGCCCGTCTGTGGTTGTCGGACTGACGGGCGGCATCGCCTCGGGCAAGAGCAGCGTCGCGACGCTCCTCGCGGACCGTGGCGCGGTGATCATCGACGCGGACGTACTCGCACGCGACGTCGTCGCCGCGGGCGCCCCGTTGCTGGCTGAGGTGGCCAGGCGGTTCGGCCCGGGCATCCTCGCCGATGACAGCTCACTCGACCGCGCGGCGCTCGGGCGTATCGTCTTCGCCGACCCGGTCGCCCGGCAGGACCTGGAGGCACTGATCCACCCGGCTGTACGGCGCCGCGCCGCGGAGCTGGAGTCTGCCGCCGCCCCCGGTTCGGTCGTGGTCCACGTCATCCCCCTGCTCGTCGAGACGGGTCAGACCGACCGCTTCGACCTCGTCGTCGTGGTGGACGCGGACTCCTCGACCCAGCTCGCTCGGATCCGTGCTCGCGATGCCCTCGACGACGCATCCGCCAAAGCCCGGATCGCCGCTCAGGCGACCCGCGAGACCCGGCTCGCCGCGGCGGACGTCGTCATCGACAACACAGGAACCCCCGACGAGCTCGATCATCAGGTCGATCGGCTCTGGCAACGCCTCCTGGCGTTCCACCGCGATCCCAGTCCCGAGGACGAATAGCCTGTCTGACCGGGCACGGGACGACTTCCGCAAGACCCCTTGATACGCCAGTCTGTGCATGGGCCATGAACGACCCGCAGGGGACAAGCGAAAGGGACTGACGTGGAGTGTCCGCGCTGCAACACCTCACTGCCTGAGGTGGCGCATTTCTGCCATGTCTGTGGCACCGATCTCGTCGGTGAAGACGGGGGTCGCAAGGCGTCGTTCGCTCTCAAGCCGGACGAGGCGGTGGCGTCGTTCGCGCTCGTGTCGACGATCATGCCGCGCGGGGTCAGCGGGCGCCCGAACACGTACCGTCTGGCGCTGGAGGTCACGCTGGCCTTGGTCGCCCTGACCGCGATCCTGGGTGCCATACCGATCGCCGTGATGATCGCGGCCTTCGCCGTGCCGGTGGTCTACATCGTCTACCTCTACGACGTGAACCTCTGGGAGGACGAACCCGTCACGGTCACGGGCGCCGCGTTCGCGCTCACGCTCGCACTGTCGATCGGCTGGACGCTGATCTGGGTCGCCATGAGCGGCCACAGCCCCGTCATACAGATCACCGCCGGTGTCGGCGGCCCCACGGTTCTGGGCTTCCTCATCGCCGGCGTCCTGGCACCGGTCGTCGGTGAGATCATCCGCGAGGCGGGCCCGATCTTCCTGGCGAGCCGGCCGAAGTTCGACGACCTCATGGACGGCCTCACGTTCGGCGTCATCTCCGGCGTGGCGTACGCGACCGGCGACACGCTGGTCAAGCACTGGGCGCTGATCACCGGAGGGTTCTCGTCGGGCAACGACGGGGGATCCTGGCTCGCCCTGCTGGTGCTCGAGGGATTCATCAAGCCGCTGGTGATCGGCACCGCGACCGGCATCGCGTGCGCGGAGTTCTCCGGTCTCGGCGAGGGCTACGACGGCTTCACCAACAGGTACTTCCGGGGGTTCGGCGAGGCCGTGCTGGCCTCCGTGCTCTACTTCGGCGGCACGTACCTGCTGAGCTACGTCCCGAACCCCGTCGTCGGCACCGTGCTCAGCATCCTGTACGGGCTGGTGCTGCTCGGCGTACTCCTCGTCCGTGTCCGCACCGTCCTCCACAAGGGCCTGCTCGAGGCGGCGCTGGAGTCCCAGGCACGCAACGCGGGCGTCGGTCCCGACGGCGTGCTGGCGTTCTGCAGCCGGTGCGAGATGCCGCTGCTGCCCGTCGCCGCCTTCTGCGGCAACTGCGGCACGTCGGTCCTCGCCTCCTCGCACCTGCACAGCTCCGACCCGGTCCTCGTGCCGGTCGGAGCAGCCGCAGCTGACGACTCCGTGGCTGAGGTGTCGGTGGCGGAGGTGTCATCGGTGGACGTGCTGGTGGCGGAGGTGTCGTCGGTGGACGTGCTGGTGGCGGAGGTGTCGTCGGTGGATGTGCTGGTGGCGGAGGTGTCGTCGGTGGATGTGCCGGTGGCGGAGGTGTCGTCGGTGGGCGAGTCCGTGGCTGAGGCGCCTTCGACAGAGCCGTCCGCCGCCGAAGCGTCCCCGTCTCCGAAGCCCGCACGGCGCCGGCGACGTCCGAAGGCGCCTCCGCTGGATGCACCGGATGACTCGGCCCCCAGCGTCGACGTCGCGGACGAGGAGGGTCAGTTATGAGCCAGGGAACGTGGGGCCCCCAGAACCCTCAGGGCGGCGGTTACCCGCCTCAGCAGCCGTACCAGGGAGCACCTGTCCCGCCCCCGCCGCCGGGCTATGGACCGCAGCCCCAGGGCTTCGGGCAGCAGCCCCAGGGTTACGGGCAGCCTCAGGCNNTGGCTATCGGCCGGGGCCGTACGGACAGGGCATGCCCGGTGCGCCCGCACCGCGCGCCGGCAGCCAGACGAAGGTCCTCATCATCGTGGTCGTCGTCCTCGTGGTCCTGGGCCTCGTCGGTGGCGCCATCGCGCTGGCCGGCAACAAGGGCGGCACCGTCAGCCCGACCGTCGTACAGACCACGCCCGCGCCCAACTCAACCTCCACGGCCACGACGCCCACGAAGTCGCCGACAACCACGGCGACCAAGGCTGCGACCACCTCCGCGACCACGGCGTCGGGTGGTGCGATCTCGTTGCCGAACGGCCTCGCAGTGACGCCGGCAGCCGGCTGGACCGTCAGCGATCAGAGCTCGGACACTGTCGTGCTGACCAACGGGACCGCGTACTACTACGCCATCGCCGTGTCGGGCATCGCCGCGGGGACGACGGGTACGGCGATCGTGGACACGTACCAGTCGAGCCTGGCGCAGAAGCTCACGAACCTCACCAAGTCGACCACGGACGCAGTGGACATCGACCCGTCGCTGTCGGTGGCGGAGGGCGGCATGAAGGGTACGTTCGCCTCGTCGAGCGGGTCCGAGCAGCTGGGCGTTGAGACGATCGGGTCGGTGCGTCAGGCCGACGGCGTCACGTTCCTCGGCGTGCTCATCTACGACGCGTCGAAGAGCACCGCCGGCCTGAAGCAGCCGTTCACGGATATGACCACCTCGCTGCTGCAGTCACAGGTGAAGTGATCCGTGTGCTGGGGGGCGGCGTGACCGTCCCCCAGCACGACGCGAAAACTGTCGGTGGCACCACGTAACCTCACGTCTATGCGTCCAGCAGATCAGGTCCAGCGACGGGTGGCACCCTTCCACGTCCACGCCGACTTCGAACCCGGCGGCGATCAGCCTGCGGCCATCGACGAGCTCGAGCGCCGGATTCGAGGCGGCGAGAACGACGTCGTCCTCCTCGGCGCGACAGGCACGGGAAAGACGGCCACCATCGCGTGGTTGGCGGAGCGCCTCCAGCGTCCGATGCTCGTGATGCAGCCCAACAAGACGCTGGCCGCCCAGTTCGCGAACGAGCTGCGGGGGTTCTTCCCCGACAACGCGGTGGAGTACTTCGTCTCCTACTACGACTACTACCAGCCCGAGGCCTACATCCCGCAGACGGACACCTACATCGAGAAGGACTCCTCGCTCAACGAAGAGGTCGAGCGGTTGCGCCACAAGGCCACGTACTCACTTCTCACGCGGCGGGACGTGATCGTCGTGGCGAGCGTGTCGGCGATCTACGGACTCGGCACCCCCCAGGAGTACGTGGAGACGGCCGTACGGCTTCGCGTCGGCGAGGAGCACGGTCGAGACGCGTTGCTGCGTCAGCTCGTCGACATCCAGTACGTACGCAACGACGTGGCCGGCACCCGTGGCACGTTCCGCGTCCGTGGTGACACGGTCGAGGTCTTCCCCATGTACGAAGAGCTCGCGTGGCGGATCGAGTTCTTCGGTGACGAGATCGAGGCTCTCTCGACGCTTCACCCGGTGACCGGAGACGTGGAGTCGACCGACCAGGAGCTGCTCGTGTTCCCGGCGACCCACTACTCGGCCGGCGCGCAGCGCATGGAACGGGCGATCGGGACGATCGAAACCGAGCTCGGCGAGCGGCTGGCGGAGCTGGAGGCCGATTCCAGGCTGCTCGAGGCGCAGCGGCTGCGGATGCGGACCACGTACGACATCGAGATGATGCGCCAGATCGGCAGCTGCTCGGGCATCGAGAACTACTCGCGCCACATCGACGGCCGAACGGCCGGCAGCGCGCCGAACTGTCTGCTCGACTACTTCCCCGAAGACTTCCTGCTGGTCATCGACGAGTCTCACGTGACGGTGCCGCAGATCGGCGGGATGTACGAGGGTGACATGTCGCGCAAGCGGATGCTCGTCGAGCACGGCTTCCGGCTCCCGAGCGCGATGGACAACCGACCCCTGCGGTGGGAGGAGTTCGTCGAACGGATCGGGCAGACCGTCTACCTGTCTGCCACGCCGGGGCCGTACGAGCTCGCCAAGTCGGAGGGCTACGTGGAGCAGCTCATCCGGCCGACGGGTCTCGTCGACCCGGAGATCGTCCTGAAGCCGACCAAGGGCCAGATCGACGACCTCATGAGCGAGATCCGGGTGCGCGCCGAGCGTAATGAGCGGGTCCTGGTCACCACGCTGACCAAGAAGATGGCCGAGGATCTCACCGACTACCTGCTGGGCAACGGGGTGCGCACTCGATACCTGCACTCCGAGGTCGACACGCTCCGCCGGATCGAGCTGCTGCGAGAACTGAGGCTGGGGGAGTACGACGTGTTGGTGGGCATCAACCTGCTCCGCGAGGGTCTCGACCTTCCCGAGGTGTCCCTGGTGGCGATCCTCGACGCCGNNGACGCCGACAAGGAGGGCTTCCTCCGCAGCGGTCGGAGCCTCATCCAGACCATCGGGCGCGCGGCGCGGAACGTGGACGGACAGGTCCACATGTACGCGGATGCCATCACACCGTCGATGCAGCTGGCCATCGACGAGACGAACCGGCGGCGGGAGAAGCAGGTCGCCTACAACGAGGCTCATGGCGTCGACCCCCAGCCGTTGCGGAAGAAGATCGCCGACATCACTGACATGCTGGCCCGAGAGGATGCCGACACCGAGGGTCTGCTGGCGCGCAGCTCGGGCCGCGGCGGCCAACGACGGGCTCCTGTCCCGTCATTGTCGGAGCGTGCGGCGAAGCGCGACCTGAAGGGCCTGCCGGCGGGCGAGCTCGCGGATCTGGTCGCCGAGCTCACCGACCAGATGCACGGTGCAGCGGCGGAGCTTCAGTTCGAGACGGCGGCTCGCCTACGCGACGAGATCTCCGACCTGAAGAAGGAGCTCCGCCAGATGCTGGAGGCAACGCGCTGACGGTGGCCCGCTATTAGACTGAGCGTGCTCAAGGAGGGGAGTACTCCCACAGCGGGAACGTCGTCAGCACACCGCACCAGCGGTCGGCGGCCCGGTCGGGTTCTTCCGATGGACGAGACCTCCCGAAGCCGATCCGGTACGCCCTGAAAGGTCTCCTTGGATGCAAGTGACTCCGCTCGCCTGGACGCTCACCATCGTGGTGTTGCTGGCAGTCCTGGCGCTCGACGTCTTCGTCGTCGGGCGGCGTCCCCACGAGCCCACGACACGTGAGAACGCGATCCTGATCGGGATCTACGTCGGGGCTGCGCTGCTGTTCGGTGCGGGAGTCGCCTGGCAGATGAGCCCCGAGTACGGGGGGCAGTTCCTCGCCGGCTGGCTGACTGAGTACTCGCTGTCGGTCGACAACCTGTTCATCTTCCTCATCATCATGGGCAAGCTGAAGGTGCCGCGCCACCTACAGCAGTATGCGCTGCTGGTCGGGATCATCCTCGCGCTCGTGTTCCGAGGCGTCTTCATCGCTCTCGGCGCCGGGCTGATTCAGCTCTTCTCCGGGATGTTCTTCGTGTTCGGTGCCTTCCTCATCTACACGGCGTTCGACCTGGCGAAGGACTTCTTCGAGAAGGACACCGAGGAGGAGGCCACCGACAACCTGGCGACCCGCTGGGTGAAGCGGCGGTTCGCGTTCACCGAGAACTTCCACGGCACGAAGCTGAGGGTGCACGAGAACGGGCGCCGGGCGTGGACGCCGCTGTTCATGGTGATCGTCGCGCTGGGCACTGCCGACCTGCTGTTCGCCCTCGACTCGATCCCGGCGATCTACGGGCTCACGAGCGAGCCGTACCTCGTCCTCACGGCGAACATCTTCGCGCTCATGGGGTTGCGTCAGCTCTACTTCCTGCTCGGCAACCTGCTGAAGAAGCTGGTGTTCCTCTCGCTCGGCCTGTCCGTGGTCCTGGCCTTCATCGGGGTGAAGCTCGTCCTCCACGCGATGCACGAGTACCACTTCGACGCGCGGCTGGGCTTCGACGGGGAGATCTCGCTCGGTGTCTCGCTGGGCGTGATCGTCGGGACTCTCCTCGTGACGACCGTCGCCAGCATCATCGCCTCGCGGCGGTCGGCGACGGACGCCTGATTCAGCGGACCGGGCCGATGCTCACGTGCTCGGCGCCGGCCACGGCTGTACGAGGGAGCCTGCCCGTCAGCCAGCCGAGCAGGTTGGCGTCGCTGCCCGAGACCTCGGACACTCCTGGTCCGGAACCGGCGCGGAGGACGTCACCGCTGCTGGTCTGCAGCGCGATCCCCGGGCCGGTGACGAGGTCGACCCTCCGATAGAGGTTCCACGCGAGGAGCCACGCGGCGGTCTTCGGGTCGATGTCGCCGAAGACGAAGCCGCAGTCGAGATCCACGTGATGAAGAACCACCTCGTTGAGGCGCATCATCGGAAGATCCGCAGCGGTGAGGCCGTCGAGGCTCCCGCGCAGCGGCGTCGCCCACTTCTCGGCCGTCAGCTGGTCGAACGCGTCGTTGAGCAGACCCGAGGAGGTGTCAAGGTCGATCTGGAGCTCCAGAGGAGAGCGGCGAGAGCCGGCCTCAAGGTCTTGGACCATGTCATCGCGCTCGAGCTCGGGTCGTGCGGCGAGGCGTGTGAGGTATCGGCGCAGCACATCGGCGTTGCGCGCCAGATGGGTGGCAACGTGGGCCCGCGTCCATCCCGGCAGCAAGGTGGGACCGAGCCAGTCGATGTCCGAGATCGCAATCGTGTCCCCTAGCAGCCGCTGGGTGGCGGCCATCTTGAGTCGCCTGACCTCGGCGAGGTCGGCGTTGGGAACGATCATGACGACCAACCTAAGGCCCCCGGTCAATGCGTGGGGGTATCGGGTCGAGATCGGCGGACGTGAATTGTCAGTGGGCCCCCGTACGATGTCCGGCGTGATGGACAGACTCGTTGTCAGAGGTGCTCGGGAGCACAACCTCAAGAATGTGTCGCTCGATCTGCCTCGCGACGCCCTCATCGTGTTCACGGGTCTGTCCGGTTCCGGCAAGTCGTCGCTCGCGTTCGACACGATCTTCGCCGAGGGTCAGCGACGGTACGTGGAGTCGCTGTCCGCCTACGCACGCCAGTTCATCGGCCAGATGGACAAGCCGGCCGTCGACTTCATCGAAGGACTCTCGCCAGCCGTGTCGATCGACCAGAAGTCGACCTCGCGCAACCCTCGATCGACGGTGGGCACGATCACCGAGGTGTACGACTACCTCCGGCTCCTGTTCGCCCGAGCCGGCCGACCGCACTGCCCGCAGTGCGGCGAGCCCGTCAGTCGGCAGACGCCCCAGCAGATCGTCGACAGGCTGCTCGCGCTGCCGGAGGGCACGCGGTTCCAGGTGGTGGCGCCGATCATCCGCGGACGGAAGGGCGAGTACCACGAGCTCTTCACCGAGCTCGCCACCGAGGGTTTCGCGCGCGTGCGGGTCGACGGCGAGGTGCACCAGCTGACGCAGCCGCCGACGCTCGACAAGCAGAAGAAGCACTCGATCGACGTGATCATCGACCGGCTCGCAGTGAAGGCGACCGTCAAGCAGCGGCTCACCGACTCCGTCGAGACGGCGCTACGGCTCGCCCAGGGCGTGGTCTCGGTCGACTTCGTCGACGAGCCGGAGGGAAGCCAGACCCGGGAACGTCGCTACTCGGAGAAGCTCGCCTGCCCCAACAACCACGACATCGCCATCGAGGAGCTCGAGCCGCGTCAGTTCTCGTTCAACGGCCCCTGGGGTGCGTGTCCCGTCTGTTCGGGCCTTGGCACGATGCTCGAGGTCGACCCGGAGCTGGTCGTCCCCGACGCGTCGATGAGCCTGGCGGAGAACGCGGTCTCCGTGTGGTCGTCGCCCACGGTCGCCGGCTACTTCCAGAACCTGCTCGCAGGGCTGGCGGAGACTGAGCACTTCTCGATGTCCACGCCGTTCCGCGACCTGACGCCTCAGGTCCAGAACCTCGTCATGCTGGGGGCCGGGGAGCCGGTCTACGTCAAGCACCGCAACCGCTATGGCCGGGTGCGGACCTACTCGGCGAAGTACGAGGGCGCCATCCCGTACATCAAGCGTCGTCATGCCGAGGCCGAGAGCGACGTGGCACGGGACCGGTACGCCGAGTTCATGCGTGAGATCCCGTGCGCATCGTGCCATGGGGCGCGACTGAAGCCGACCTCCCTGGCGGTCACCATCGGCGGCAAGAGCATCGCCGACATCGCGGGGATGTCGATCGACGGTGCCGCGAGCTTCCTCAAGACGCTCGAGCTCACCGCGCGCGAAGCCCAGATCGCCGAGCGTGTCCTCAAGGAGATTCAGGAGCGACTGCGGTTCCTCCTCGACGTCGGTCTCGACTACCTGTCCCTGTCCCGGCCGGCCGGCACGTTGTCCGGCGGTGAGGCGCAGCGCATCCGTCTCGCCACGCAGATCGGGTCGGGGCTGGTCGGGGTGCTGTACGTGCTCGACGAGCCGTCGATCGGGCTCCACCAGCGCGACAACCGCCGGCTCATCGACACCCTCGTACGGCTGAGGAACCTCGGCAACACGCTCATCGTGGTCGAGCACGACGAGGACACGATCCGCTCCGCCGACTGGGCCGTCGACATCGGTCCTGGGGCGGGGGAACACGGCGGCGAGGTCATCGTCTCCGGGCCGGTGAGCGAGCTGCTGGCGAGCAAGGAGTCACTCACCGGTGCGTACCTCTCCGGGCGCCGGTCGATCCCGCTGCCGAGTGCGCGGCGCGGGCTCACGGGCCGCTCGGTGACGATCGTCGGAGCGCGAGAGAACAACCTCCAGGACGTCACGGTGTCGTTCCCGCTCGGCCAGCTGATCTCGGTGACGGGCGTGTCCGGCTCTGGCAAGTCGACGCTGGTGAACGGGATCCTGTACGCAGCCCTGGCGCGGCGCATCTACAACTCGAAGCAGATGCCGGGTCGGCACACCCACATCGACGGCTACCACGAGATCGACAAGATCATCCACGTCGACCAGTCCCCGATCGGCCGTACGCCCCGGTCGAACCCGGCCACGTACACGGGGGTCTTCGACCGGATCCGCGCCCTGTTCGCCGAGACGCCAGAGGCGAAGGTCCGCGGCTACCAGCCAGGCCGCTTCTCGTTCAACGTCAAGGG
>PMLO01000142.1 GCA_003158895.1 Propionibacteriaceae bacterium | reverse complement strand
CACCGATGCCGGTCGCGAGCGCCGCTGCCAGGTCGAGGGGGAGGACATCGTCGCCGGTGAGCGGTACGAACGGGAGGCCCACAGTTCGGTTGGCGATCGTACGGGAGACCCACTCGGCAGCGGATGGTGGCGGCGCCTCCGAATGTGCCATGTAGGCCGTCTGGAGATCCAGGATGGCGTCCTCGGTGAGCGTGGACCAGCCGGTACGAGTGGGCTCGACCCCGGCTCGTACAGCCAGCTCGCGGCCGATGCGCTCGGCCTCGGCGATCGTTCGAGTGAGGCCTCCTCCGGAGTGGCTGATCGCACGTGCGAACAGTGGCTGGGCTAGGGGTGATGCGAGCAGCGACATGACCGCCGAGCCGCCAGCGGACTGCCCGGCGATCGTGACCTGCGAGGGGTCGCCGCCGAACGCCGCGATGTTGTCCCGTACCCACTCGAGGCCCAGGATCATGTCGCGCAGCCCCCGGTTCGTGGGCGCGTCGGAGATCCAGCCGAAGCCGTCGAAGCCAAGACGGTACGAGAGGGAGACGGTCACGATGCCGTCCCGGTTGTACGAGCTGCCGTCGTACCACGGGCTTGACGGCGACCCCGCGAAGAAGCCGCCGCCGTGGATCCAGACGAGTACGGGCAGGTGCGCGGCGACGTCGCCGGGCGCCGGGGAGAAGACGTTGAGGTTGAGCGTCGCATCGCCGGGGAAGGAGGGCTCGGGAATCGTGGTGACCATCCCGAAGGGCCGCCGCTGGGGCGTGGCGCCGGGTGCTGATGCGTCGAGTTCGCCGAGCCAGGAGGTCGCACGCACGGGCGCCGCGAACCGCAGCTCGCCCACGGGAGCCTGCGCGAACGGGATCCCGTAGAACGCCGCCGAGGCTCCTCGCCAGATCCCGAGGATGTTGCCGGCAGTGGTCTGTACGAGGGGACGCCGATCGCTCATGCGTACATCATTCCCGGGCACGGTGGTGGGCCCGGTCGCCGCCCCCAAGGTTCGGCGGGAGTGCTGGAGACCACTGGTGCGCTCGCGTGGATCGTGACCCCACGAGCCGGCATCGAGACCCTGCGTCTGGTGCAGCTCGGCCGGGGCGAGGATCGATCGGCGAGATCGTAGTTGCGTCCTACAGGTCGACGATCGCGGGTCGGAAGCGCAGGTCCAGTTTGAAGAGTTCCTTCGAGTCGGAGGCAAGATCTTGAGCGAGTCGTATGGCCGACGAAGCACCGGTCACAATGCGCTGCCAGGAAATGTCAGCTTTGTTCTCGACGCCGGACCTGAGCCTCATCTCAATTTGAGACTCAAACGCGGATCTATAGAAGGCATTGCCGAGCAAGCTGCCGCATTGAACGATTCTCATACCGCGACCCAACTCTTCCATCGAGAAGTTGCGTCGTAATGCCAATGCAGTGACATCTGCGAGATCTTCCGCCCCTGTCTTGACGATGTTCTGGGCAGCCAGGTCGCCACGTTCGGCCGCCCCACACACACTGGCCGCGAATCGCGCAATCTCCTTCTTCATGTTCTGGTCACCCACCCCGAGGTCACGGAGTTTTGCGATGAGGGCCCGATCGTCCTCGGCGCGCACACCGTAGACCTGTCTCAGTCGTTGTATGAGTACCGAGTCAATGCTGCTCTCGAAGTCTCGAAAAGCCTGCCTGATCGCGAGAAGCCCGATCCAAAAACCACTCCCGTAATCTGAGGCCACCCATTCTTGGCCCCCTGCCTGATGCAAGGAGCCGTCCGTCGAACGGACAAGCACGTTAGACCCCGTCCCAGCGATGATGACACTGTCGGCTCGCATGCCGAGAAGTAGAGAGACTCCGTCATTGCCAACGCCGATGTGACGAAGAGAACCATGGGAAAGCGTTGAAGCCACTTCGTCCAATGCGGCCACATAGTCGTCCCTGGTCCATGGAGAGAACCCCGCCGCACTGACCCACGTGTACACGGATAGCGTGCCGCTCGCGAGCTCGTCAAGGCGCATTTCGAGAGGCGCGAGAATCTTTCGAAGGACTGATGGAATCAGAGACGGCGAGAGCGCTCCGGAAAGGCTCGCCGCGACTTCATAGTTGGAAGATCTGCGGCTGCCGTCAGTGTCAATCAGAAGGATTTCGACATTCGTACGGGTGCCACCAGAATCAACACCGACGAATACGCCTTCGCCTACAGCAGGATTAGCCATTTACCCTCTTGACGTAGTTCGTTCTTGCCAATTAGTTCTGTGATCGCATTCTCGATATCATCCGGGTGATGGCCGACTTCGAGAAGGGATGTTGCCAGGTGTGTCCGGGCGACCCTGCCGCCGACATCCTGAAGTGAATTCGCCTTTCGACGCACGAGCGTCTGGAGGTTAGGGGAAGGGGCATGGATCGGTGCTTCCTCGGCAGTGGCTGGTCCGCCCATTGAATAGACAGAATGCCTGACTGATTCGAGTTCTTTTTCCAACTGTCGGTTCTGGTCTCTAGCTACGCGCGTCGCTCGTCTCTCGAAGAAGAAGCCCGTGATAAGTCCCACTGCTAGACCCATCGCAGTGTTGATGATGTCTCGCCACATTGGATTGCCGTTCGAGTGATGTCCCCGCTTTTCAGATAAGATAGCAGGTCGGGGGTGCGCCAGCAAGTTTATCTCAGCGTGAGTCGATTAACTTCGGGGTCTGGTATGGGCAGTCCTGAGACCGACAACGCATGTGTCCTGGGATGTGAAGGAGATCGTCAATCGGCGACACAACACAGTGACCGGCTCGCCGGATTGGTGGGCGGAACGTGATCGCCAAGTAGGCCGTCGTCGGTGTGCGTGGTCCGTGACGATGCGTAGACAGCTTCCCGACACCAGCAAGGCCCTTCGCCAAGCTCATCAAGAAGCTCGCCATCAAGGTCAAGCGGTCGATCGTCCGGAATCCGCACAGGGCAGGCCAGAGGCCGGAAGGCCGCGTCCGCCGCCTCTGGCAGCGTGTTGAAGAACCATCCGATGAGGTTCCTGTGGAACAGTTCGCGCTGGCCGTGCATGAGCCTGCCGAGCGGCTTGGCTTTCGATGCGGCGAGCGATCTCCCTGAAGTCGACATCCATGGCGCCGTCCGAGTATCGGCGACCTCGGAGCCTACGTTCCCGCGGGACCCCCGGACTCCACAGATCCACGTGGCCGATTCGGGGCCTGTGCATAACTTTCCCATTCGTCTCTGACGGCCGTTAGCGTCGTGGGCGAAGGAGGTCACACCCCATGACCGATATGGAAATGCCGGACATGTTCGACAAGCTCACGGCTCAGGCGGGGCAGTGGGCGGAGCTGTACCCGGAGCCACCAGAGTTCGAGTTGTCGAGCGACCGCGAGCTGACAAGGACTGATGCGGAGCGTCGGGTCGAGGTCACGATGAAGGACTGGCACGTGGCGTCGGTGCATATCGACGACACCTGGTACACGGAGTGGCTCCCGTCGCTGCTCCAGATCGAGCAGGCGGTACGGGACGCGGTGAATGCGGCGCTCGGCGACTACTGGGCCCACGAACTGCGGGACGCGAAGGACCACCAGACGCCGATGGGCGAGATCGCCGCCGGGCTTCAGGAACTGTCGGTCGAGTTCCGCGGTGCGTACGCGAATGCCGTCGCTCGCCTGGAGGCCCACGAATGAGTGACATCAGGTTCACGCCGTCGGTGTGGCAGGAGGCCGGGAGACGGTACGAGCAGGCGGGCTCTGATCTCGTATCGGGCGTCGTCCACCATCTGTCGGTGCTGGACGTGTCCCAGATCGGCTGCGACAAGGGATCACACCTCGTCGACCAGGCGTTGTCGCTCGTGATTCCCGCCGTGAAGGAGGCCTTCGACGCGGCGTGCCGGGACCTGGCCGACAACATGGCCGGCATCGGAGGGGCGATGACCGACACCGGCGTCGCGTACCAGCAGCTCGAGGAGACTCAGGTCGAGCTGGCGCGGCAGATCAGCCAGGGGTCGTCGCCATGGCGCTGACAATGCCGGAGTGGCTGGTGGGGGCGATGTCGTACGTGGGCTACGACTTCCCGCAGTCCAACGAGGACGTCCTGCACGCCTGGGCCGACCACCTGAAGTCGCTGGACCACACGATGGATGCGGCGCATGCGGATCTTCTGGCTGCGATCCAGCACGTCCACGACCACAACGCAGGCCCGGGGGCGGAGGCGTTCGGGAGGTACGTGTCGGGCTCGGACAGTGACGCCGACGCGCTGGTCCGCTTCGGCGAGGGCTGCGAGATCGCATCGCTCGGCTGCGACATCTGCGCATACCTGGTCGTCGTGATAAAAGGCGTCATCCTCTTCCAGCTCGCCCTGGTCGCCCCAGCCATCGCCGCCGGCCCCGTCAGCTTCTGCATCAAGAAGGCCGTCGAGTGGGCCATCAACCAGGCCATCAGCATGGCGATCGCGAAGCTCCTCGCCTGATGGCCAGGTTCGCCGCCGCCAGCAAGGCCCTCCGTGGACCGTTCAAGAAGCTGATCCGAAACCTTGAGATCGCTCTGCGCAAGCCGGTCGTGAAGAAGTTCGGCGCAGTCGGGCGCAAGATCGGGGCCCATTTCCGGTCAACCGATTCAGGGACGGCGTCCGAAGCCGCAAGGGAGGCAGCAAGAGTGCGTTCATCTGGTGCGAAGCCGATACCTGTCGCGACAAGCGCTGCTGTAGATCGGACGACCGGTCGGGTGGTCGGGGTCGGCTGTTGCAGGGACAGTCCTGAAGTCCCAGAGGAACTGCGTTCCGTGCTGCCGGAGAAGTCTCTCGAACCATGGCCGGTGACCAACTGCGCCGAGGTCAGTGCGGCGTCGACGGCCATCAAGAGCGGGTCGCGTCTGGAGGACCTCGTCATACGAGCGATCCGAACGAAAGAGGATGTCGAGTTCCCGCCGTGCGAGAACTGCAAGACTTGGCTTCCGGGAGAGGACTAGCAATGGATGCTTTGACCCTGCTTCGACGCTCAGGGTGGTCCCCTGGCCGACGCATCGATGTTGCTGAGGAGCTTGCCTTCTTGGTTTCTGAAGGCTTCCCGGCAACTCCGGCGGCGGAGCGCTTCCTGAGCGAGTACTCGGGATTGCAGATCTCGTGGGAGACCAAGTCCAATCCCCTGACACTCGGTGGGCGTGTGGCCGCGCGAGGCGTCGATTCGACATGGGGCGAGGCTTATTCGGAGGCTCTCGGCGTGACCCTTTCCCCAGTAGGCCAGTACTCGAACATGACCCTGTACATCGATCCTGCGGGGGATCTCTGGGGAGGCTTCGACGATCTGTACGGCGAGGTTGGGTCCCTCCTTGATGTGATCCGGGAGACTTTTCTGGAGCCGCCGAGACCGCTCGATCGACGCTTGGCAGCGGAGTGACTTGGCGCACGAGCTGACCTTGAGCCAGAGCACGCAGTCGTTCCATTCCGAAGATAACGCGGTTGTTATCATCGAGTCTATGGGTGAAGCGACGTTTGCAGAACGGCTCCGATTGCGCCGGGCTGCGGCGGGGCTGACGCAACGCGAGTTGGCCGCCGCCTCCGGGGTGAAGCAACCGCTCATCGCCGCCCTCGAGAGCGGCGCTCGGCAGCCGACGGCCTCGGCGCGTTCCGCGTTGGAGGATGCCCTCCGCGTTCGGCCGTCGGAGGTACTTCGTGTTGCTCGCGACCAGGTGCTGGCCGCGGTCCTGGCGATCGGCGGTGATAACGTGCGCGTCTTCGGGTCAGTCGTCCGAGGGACGGACGGACCTGACTCGGACCTTGACCTGCTGGTGACGTTCCCGCCGGGTTCTGACATCGTCACGCTGCTTGGTCTGGAGGAAGACCTGGCCGACCTGCTGACAGTACCGGTCGACATCGTCTCTGCCGGCAGTTCCGGCCCGGCTCTTGCACGAGCGTTGGCTGAGGGGGTACCCCTGTGACCGCCGAACGGATCCAACGACGGCTCGATGATCTTGCCCGGATTGGCCAGGAGGCGGCATATGTGGTTGCCAAGGGCCGACTGGACTATCTGGCCGACACCATGGAGGGCGCTCTGCTCCGAAACGCCGGCGAGCGGATCCTGATCAAGGCGGCGACCGTCACGGAGAAGCTGCCGGACGACTTGAAGGTGCAGCATCCAGAGGTCGACTGGACGGGGATCAACCGGATGCGCAACCTCGTGGCTCACCACTACGACAAGGTCAACGACGACCTGCTGTGGACAGCCCTGAGCGTACGGATTCCGCGTCTCGTCAAGGACCTCGGGATCCAGCGGTAGGAGACGTTCCCGCGGGAACGTACAGTCGCGACTATCCGCGCGTCCAGAAGTCCCAACCTGGCGGCGGGGTGGGCCAGTCGGGGGAGGGACGCCACGAGGCATCGGGCTCGAAGCCCTCCGGTACCGGCGGCCAGCCCGGTGGGAGGTGCCCCGGCCCTGTGAGATCCGTCCTGCACAGCCCGTACGGCGGAATCTCTGACGCCCTCCACCTAAGTGGTGGGGTGCACGGACGAGCTCGCGGGTGCCGGGTCCGCGTACGCAGGGAACGACATCTCCGGTACGGGCGGGGGGTGAGCACGACCATCAACAGCACCAAGCTCTGGACCGGCCCGGCGAAAGATGCCTTCTCCGCAAAGATGGCGCTCCTCGAGAAAGAGCCTTGCCACTCGGAGCCAGGCCATTGGTCCTTCTCGATGCCAGAATCGGAGACATGCTTCTCAACCGTCTGGAGATCTTCGCCGACAAGCTGCGCGGGGTCCTCGAGCCCGGGGAGACCGCGACGTTCCTCGGCGCTGCCACGTACATCGCGGGCGACGAGCAGCTCGGAGAAGACCGGCCACGGTTCGACATCGCACTCGATCTCCCGGACCTCCTTCTCGGTCTGCCCATCCCGGTCCTCCAGGCCAGGATGGACGAGTTGCTCATCGGCCGGTCCCTCGTGGGCGACCCCGGCTGCCGGGCCGAGGCGCTGGCTTCGGTGCTCAGCCCCACCCCGGACCTCCTCGTGACCGATCGCCGGCTCCTCGTCGTCAAGCAGGACGGCAACGCGTTCCGAGTCCTGTGGCAGGCACCTCGGGAGGCGATCATCGCGGCCGCCCCGGCGGGGCGCCCGGGTCAGAGGGGTCGTGTACGACTGGTGCTCGGTGACGGCTCAGGACTGGCCGTCGTCCTCGGGCTGGTCCTCCCTGGACGTGCCAAGCGGTTCCTCGCGGCCCTGCAGCCGGTCGCGGGCGAGCTGCGCTGACGGGTTCGTCACGATCCGGGTTGAGGTTCGTCAGGATCCGGGTTGAACTGTCGGAGTCGCGTCGTACAGTCCGTACATGCGCGCGATCCAGGCCCGTGAGGCGGGCGGCCCCGATGTCCTCGAGTTCGTCGAGCTGCCTGATCCGACGCCCGGTCCGGGCCAGGTGCTGGTGAAGGTGGCGGCGGCCGGGGTGAACTTCATCGACACGTACAGGCGGGCTGGCATCTACCCTGTACCCTTCCCGCACGTCGTCGGCAGCGAGGGCGCCGGCGAGGTGGTCGCGCTCGGCGCCGGCGTCACGGACGTCGCGGTCGGCGATCGCGTGGCCTGGGCGGACGCGCCCGACTCGTACGCGGAACTCGTCCTCGTGAACACCGCTCGCCTCGTGCCGGTGCCCGACGGGGTGGCCCTCGACGTGGGGGCCGCCATCCCCTTGCAGGGCATGACGGCGCACTACCTGGTGACGTCGACCTATCCCGTACAGCCCGGCGACGACGTGCTCGTCCACGCCGCCGCAGGTGGTGTGGGGCTGTTGCTCACGCAACTCGTCGTCGCGCACGGAGGCCGTGTGATCGCGACCGTGTCGACGGCGGAGAAGGAAGCGCTCGCGCGGCAGGCCGGCGCGGACGTCGTGATCCGCTACGACCAGCTCGCCGACATCACCGCCGAGCTGCCGCGGCTCGTCAAGGACTCGACGGGCGGCAAGGGCGTGGCGGTCGTCTACGACGGTGTTGGCAAGACCACTTTCGACGCCTCGCTCGCGAGCCTCAAGCCGCGCGGGATGATGGTGCTCTTCGGCGGATCCAGTGGCCAGGTACCGCCCTTCGACCTCCAGCGGCTCAACTCCGGCGGCTCGCTGTTCATCACCCGGCCGACGCTCGGCTTCTACACGGCCACGACCGATGAGCTCCGCTGGCGGGCGAAGGAGCTGTTCGAGGCCGTACGGGCGGGAACCTTGAACGTACGGATCGGGGCGCGGTTCCCCCTCGCCGATGCCGCCGACGCGCACCGGGCGCTCGAGGGGCGCGCGACCACCGGGAAGGTCATCCTCGTCCCGTGAGCGAGCGGTCGAGCAGGTTCTCGAACACGTCCGAACCGGCCCAGACTCCCGCCCTGCCCTGGCGCGGGGTCATGCTCGACGTCGCGCGGCACTTCGTGCCGATCAGCGAGGTGACGCGCATGGTCGACGCGATGGCGCTGCTGCGCCTCAACGTCCTCCACCTCCACCTCAGCGACGACCAGGGTTGGCGGTTCGAGTCGAAGACCTGGCCTCGGCTCACCGACGTTGGCGCGTGGCGTGACGAGACAGTCGTCGGACGTCCGGGCAACTATCCCGACGGGAGCCTGCACCCCGAGAACCACCTCAACGCCTACGACGGTGCGCGGCACGGAGGCTTCTACACCCAAGCCGAGCTCCGCGGACTGGTGGCGTACGCGCGCGACCGCGGGGTCATGGTCGTGCCCGAGATCGATATGCCGGGGCACATGCGAGCGGCACGGGCTGCGTACCCGGAGTTGGGATACGCGCCCACCCCGCTCGGCGTGGGCCGCAGCTGGGGGGTCTATCCCGAGGTGCTGCGAGTGGACGAGGATGGGCTGGCGTTCTGTACGGACATCCTCGGTGAGGTGCTCGACGTTTTCGATGCGCCGTACGTCCATATCGGCGGCGACGAGTGCCCGAAGGTGGAGTGGGAGTCGTCGTCCGTCGCCCGCGCCCAGCAGGAGGATCTTGGGCTCGGCAGCGTCGCCGATCTCCAGCGGTGGTTCACCGGGCAGATCGGCACGTTCCTCACCTCGCGCGGACGCCGGCTCGTCGGCTGGGACGAGATCATCGACGAGGGCGTACCCGACGGCGACCCGGTTGTCATGGCCTGGCGCGACTGGACCGATGCTGCCGGCAGGGCGACACGCGCCGGGGTCGATGTCGTACAGGCGCCGTCGCTGCTCTACCTCGACCACTCGTTCGGCATGGGCGAGGGCGAGCCGCTGGCGATCGGGCCAGGCGCGGACCTGGCGTCCGTCTACGCGTACGACCCGTACGCGGGGCTCGGCGACTCGGCCCATCTGCTCGGGCTCCAGGCCCAGTTGTGGAGCGAGTACATCCCGACCGCCGAGCACCTCTGGTACATGGCGTTCCCGCGCCTGGTCGCCGTCGCCGACATCGGGTGGTACGGAGCTGATCGGCCACCGTACGAGGAGTTCCTCGCCGGTCTGCCGGCTCGACTCCAAGCGCTCGCCGACCTCGGCATCGGCCACCGGCCGCTGTAGCTCGCTCGGACAGGTGCCGCCGGATCTGAGTTCATGGGCACGTACGGGGTCGTCGCCGCGCGTGGGCGGCCGCGTGTACGGGTGGGGGATCGACCGCGGGTGGCTTCCTCCTTTCACTGGCACATACGCGGGCGCCGGTGCAGATAGCGATCGGCGCCCGAGTATCTGCCAGTGAATGGAGGTGATCGTACGATCCTGGCTCAGGCGACGGCCCGCATCCCAGCGGTCGCGGGGGCGCCGACGCCGCCCGGTGCGTACCGGCCCACGTGCGATGACGCGGATGGCTCAAGGAGCCATCGCATACCGTGGCCGTACAAGCGGTCATACCAGGAGGAAGCCATGAAGATCGTCGTGTACGGAGCCACAGGCATGGTCGGCAGCCAGGTGGCACTCGCCGCCATCGCCCGTGGCCACGAAGTGACGGCGGTCTCGCGCAGCGGCACTGACGTCGCCGGGGCCACGGCCCTCGCGGCCGACATCACCGACACCGATCGCGTTGTCGAACTCGCCGCCCACGCCGACGCGGTCGTCATCGCGATCCCCACTGACCGTACGGGCGAATCCGCCGGACCCATCGTTGACGCCCACCGGCGCATCATCGCCGCCCACCCGGCCGCACGGCTCCTGGTGGTCGGCGGCGCCGGTTCGCTCTCGGTTGGCGACGGACTCCTCGCCGATGCGCCGGGATTCCCCGACGCGTACAAGCCGGAGGCCAGAGCGTTCACCGCAATTCTCGACGACTACCGCGCATCGTCCGGCCTCGACTGGACCCTCGTCTCACCCTCGCCGGCGATCGCGCCGGGGGAGCGCAAGGGCTATGTGGTCGGTACGGACTCGCCGGTCGGCGACTCCGTCACGACAAGCGATTTCGCCGACGCGATCCTCGACGAGCTCGAGTCGCCGACGTACAGGGGGCGCCGCTTCACGGTCGCGTCCAAGGGCTGACGCTGGTCAGCGAGCCGCCTGGCTCGTCGCCGGTACGGGGCAGGCGCGCTCGCCGGAGAGCCGCACCTTGAGCGAGTAGCCGAGCAGGCCCATCGCCGCGACGGCGAGAAGCGGCTGTATGGGGGCGAACCACTGCAACGCGCCCGAGGCGCCGAGCGCCAGCAGCACGATCTTGTTGCAGACCGGGCAGCCGACCGCGAAGAACGTGAGTACGCCTCCGGCAACGCCGAACCGCGACGGGCGGTCCTCGCCGAGCTTGGGGTCGGGGGCCGATCCGGGCTCGCGAACGTACGTGGCGAACACCAGCCCGCTGAGCACCGCCGTCACGATGAGCACCGGCCACGACCACCACGTGACCCCGACCTCACGCCCGAAGATCGGCGTGGGAATCATCGCGGTCGGTACGGCCACGACGAGCACCGTGACGAGCGCCGTCGCCATCGCGGCGCCCCATCGGCGAGTGGACCAGTTCCTCACGTATACCCCCAGGAGTATGTACGGGACGACTCTAGCGGGTCTTCCGGCGACATAGGTCCTCTCCTCGAGCGCACAGGTCCTCTCCTCGAGCGCACAGGTCCTCTCCTCGAGCGCACAGGGTGTCTCGCCGCGCGAACCGTGATCGCGCCGCGGCGTCCGGGACAGGCGCCGTCACTGGGGCCGCGGTCATCCGCGAGCCTCGGCGACGAGCAGGGTCACCTCATCCAGCCACGCTTCTCTCTGGGCCTCGGAGCTGCTCGTGACCGGTCCGTACATGCGGCGCGTGACCGAGGTCACCCCGCAGAAGCCGAACACACCCGTCTCCCAGATCCGCCCCATCGGGTCCCCGAAGACTGCCAACTCGCGGTCCGGGGGCGTGTCACCGGTGTTGAACACGAGTGCCCGGCACGTCAGCAACCCGATCGGCGGCAGACCGATAGGCGCGTCGCGGTAGGCGACGTCCGGTACGAACACCCTGTCGATCCATCCCTTGAGCATCGCGGGCGGCATGCTCCACCAGTTCGGGTGACAGATGATGACGATGTCGGCGGCGGCAAGCTCTTCGCGATGCTGCGCGACCCGCGCATCGCCACCGCTCACCGGCTCGAAGCCCTCCGCGTACAGATCGTGGTGCGCGACCTCGACCCCCAGCCCGCGCAGCGTCGCCTCCGCCCGCTCCGCCATCGCGTGGCTGAAGCTTCTGCGGCTGGGATGACCAACGACAGACAGTGCGAACACCACGTCTCCTCAGGCGACGGGCCAGTGCCCGCGCGTCCCTCGACTGTATCGAGATGGAGTCCCTTCGCAGGCCGTGCGCCCGCCAGAAGCGTCAGTCGTACCAGGACTCCGCGGCTCGGCGGGAGCGGAGGTAGGAGTCGACGA
>PMLO01000174.1 GCA_003158895.1 Propionibacteriaceae bacterium | reverse complement strand
CGCCGATATAGTCAATGTCAAGCCCGCGATCACCGAAATCGGCTGTCCGATCCGTCAATACGTCGCCCCTCGATGAGCTGTGGCCTCTCCAACGACTTCGAGAGTGGACGCACGGATGACCGATACTGATGAAACCTCGTCCCACACCCGCGCCGTGGAAGACCTGAGCGACGAGCAGGCTGCCGCAGATGCCCACGATCTGGAGGCGGGGCTCAGCGAACTGGCGTCGTTGGTCATCGGTGCTGAAGGACTGAGCGAGGTGCTTGCCCACGTCGCGACGTTCGCCGTGCGGGCGATACCGGGTGCCGACGGTGCCGGGGTGACCCTGCTGAAGGTGGATCGGACCGACCACATGGTCCAGGTCCTCGCGGCAAGCCACCCGTTCGTCGCCGAGATCGACGAGATCCAGTACGTGGCGCTCAACGAAGGCCCCTGCATCACCGCCGCGCTCGAGCGACACACGGTGCGCTCCGGATCACTGGGTGGAGAGAAGATGTGGCCGCACTTCGGCCCTCGGGTGGGACGGATGGGCATCCACAGCGCGTTGTCGCTCCCGCTGCTGCTGTCCGGCAAGGTGCTCGGGGCCATCAACGTGTACGCGCGGGAGAAGGACGCCTTCGACGACCATGCTGCTGAGCTCGGGGAGCTGTTCGCCACTCCGGCCGCCGTCGCGGTGCACAACGCGCAGATCCTCGCCCAGGCGCAGGCCCTGGCCACTCAGCTGCAGGGCGCCCTGTCCAGNNGCCGACGAGGCGTTCGCCAAGCTGCGAGCGATGAGCCAGGCCGACCACGTCAAGCTGGTCGAGGTTGCGGAGAAGATCGTGAACGAGGCAGTCAGCCGGGCACGCGCCCGCCACGTACAGTCCTGAGGCCGCGCGGTCGCGCCGTGCCACCAGTGTGGTTTCGGCGTATGGTCACTTATCAGGGCGTCGGGTGACCCAGACCCTGATCTGGTGTCATGGCTCCCTCCCTCGCGTCGCGATCCGCGATGCCCGGTTCTGGTACGGATGACGTGGTGCCCGGGCGCCTCCAGCGGAGCACAAGCCTCGTGACCATCCCCACGTCCGTCGCGGCCGATCTGGCCATGCTGACGGACGCGCTCGACTCGTCCTCCTCGGACATCGCCGCCACGCTGGCTGGCCTTGTCGCCGCAGCCACCCGTTCCGTACCGTCCTTCGTCGGGTTGTCGGTACTGGTCGGCGATCCGGACGCTCGCGTCGAGATCACGACCATCGAAGACCGCGCGCACGCCGCCCGGATCCGTACGTCGCTCAGGTTCCCGCTGGGCGGAGGTCCCGAGGCCACGGCTGGGGTGCTCCTCGTGTACGCGGCGCAGCCAGGTGCGCTCATCGACCTGGCGGCCGACCTCGCCTGGCTCACTGGGCGGCCTCTCGGCGACGCCCGCCTCGACGAGGACCTCGATGGCCCGGCGGCGCAGTCGTGGCTGTCGCGCCTGTCCGCCGTGAACCAGGCCGTGGGCGTCCTCATCGCCGGGGGTCTCACCCAGCAGGGGGCGCTCGCCGAGCTGGATGCCCGAGCCTCGGCGACCGGCGTCGAAAGGCACCTCGTCGCCGCGGCGATCCTCGCCCGCCTCCCTGGTGACACGGTCGATCGTGCCCAGGATTCTTAGGGTCCTTATCGTCGACCCCGGTGTACATTCGAAGTGTTGAGAATTTCAACCTGTTCGGAACAGGCCGACTGTCCGCTGTCGACCGTGTGAGCAATAGCTCGCGCTGAGCACCCTGGGTGATCGCCATGCTGTGGGGGCGCCCCATGAATGTTTCCACCACCATCCAACCCGACCAGTTCCACGCGACGGAGCCCTGTTGGCAGCCTCCACCGTCACCTGGACCGACGGGACCACCGTCACGATCTGCAACGGCGCCTCTCAGGTCATGGTCGCTCGCGCTGACCACGGCGACATCGACTGGGACATGATCACGGTGGCGGTCGGCACGGCTGTCACCGACGTGACCGTCCACCGCTACCAGCCGCTCGACGTCGCCCGCGCCGGCGGCGACGGCAGGTGGAAGCTCCTCGGTGCAGCGCCGCTGTTCGAACCCCGTCACCCGTAGGTGGACACGCCACGTCGCTACGGTGAGGGCTATGGAGCCCCAGAACGATCTGCGTGAGCGGCTTCGCCTCGCGCTGAGTGCTGCCGGCGATCCGGAACGCGCCCGGGCNNCTGCTCCGGCCGCTCCTCAAGGGGTTCCGGCCGGCGAGCCGGGAGAAGTGGGACGAGACCGTACGGAGTCTGTGGGACGGTGCCACGCATCGCGAGGAGCGGTACGCGGCGATCGCCTTCGCGCAGCATCCGGGCGCGAAGAAGTGGCGGGACCCCGATGCGCTCGACCTGTACCAGCACCTCATCTCGACCGGCGCCTGGTGGGACCTCGTCGACGTCGTGGCCAGCGATCTCGTCGGGCCCGTGCTCCTCACGTACCGCCGCAAGACCACCCGGCTCATGCGGGAGTGGGCCACCGGCGACGACCTATGGCTGCGGCGCGCGGCCGTGCTCAGCCAGCTCAAGCACGGCGCCGAGACCGACCTCGACCTGCTCACGTACGCGGTCGAGGAGAACGTCGACGACACCTCGTTCTGGTTGCGGAAAGCCATCGGCTGGGCCCTGCGGCAGTACGCACGGACCGATCCTGAGTGGGTACGAGGCGAGGTCGAGCTGCTGGGGCCACGGCTGTCCGGACTGTCGCGGCGCGAGGCGATGAAGCACCTGGGCTGAACTCCGCGTTCCCGCGGGAACGTTGCCGACGGCAGGCGCGGAATAGCCCGACACGTGAACCGTTGATCGTGGTAACGGTGTCGATGGGTAGCGAACACTACTCAAGGCGGCCGTGCGGAAGGACCAACGACGATGCTGATCGGGTACTGGATCTTGGCGGGCGCACTCGCCCTGTCGAACCTCTTCGCCGCAGGGCTGAAGTTCGCGCGGACGAAGGAGCAGCTCCATTCGTCCGGGCAGGCATGGGTCGAGGACTTCTCGCCGGGCGCCATCAGGTGGATCGGAGTTGCCGAGCTCCTCGGGGCCATCGGCCTCGTCCTGCCGCCGCTCACCCACATCGCGCCGATCCTGGCTCCCATCGCCGCTCTCGGGCTCGCCGTGCTTCAGATCGGCGCGGCCATCACGCACGTACGGCGCCACGAGTACCGGCTGCTCAGCGCCAACGTCCCGCTCGTCATCCTCGCCGTCGTGGTGGCGGTACTCGGATTCATCCTTTTCTGAGTCCGACCTTCCTTCTGCCTGAGCCCGCACGTAGGGTCGTGTGATCTGACCCTTACGGCCTCAGAGAGGAGACCGGTCATGCAGCGGATCGTGCCCAACCTGTGGTTCGACCACACAGCCGCGGAGGCGGCGGAGTTCTACACGAGCGTGTTCCCGGATGCCCGGATCACGGAGACCATCCACTACCCGACCGAGGGTCTGCTCGACTTCCAGCAGGAGTTCGCCGGGGATGTACTCACCGTGGAGTTCGAGATCCGCGGCTACCGCTTCATCGCGATCAACGCCGGTCCGGATGCGACCGTGAACCCCTCGATCTCGTTCATGCTGAACTTCGACCCGGCCGGCGACCCCGACGCCCGCGCGCACATCGACGCGCTCTGGGAGCGGCTGTCCGACGGCGGGGAGGCGCTGATGCCGCTGGGGGACTACGACTTCAGCAGCTGGTACGGGTGGGTGAAGGACAAGTACGGGATCACCTGGCAGCTCATGCTGACCGAAGCCGGCACCCACGCGCCGTTCATCGTGCCCAGCCTGATGTTCACCGAGGCCGTCCAGAACCGCGCCAGCGAGGCGATCGACTACTACACGTCCGTGTTCGGCGGTCACGTCGGCACGGTCATGCACTACCCCGAGGACGCGGACTCCGCGGCCGCGGGAGGGGTGATGTTCGGCGACTTCGAGCTGCTCGGCCAGTGGTTCGCGGCGATGGACTCGGGCGTCATCCACGGCTTCACGTTCACCTTCGGTGTCTCCCTCATGGTCGAGTGCACCGATCAGGCCGAGCTTGACCGTTGGTGGGCGCAGCTCAGCTCGGTGCCCGAGGCCGAGCAGTGCGGCTGGTGCGCCGACAGGTTCGGCGTGAGCTGGCAGCTCGTACCGGCGAACCTCGCCGAGCTCATGAGCAAGCCCGGCTCGTACGAGAAGCTGATGGCCATGAAGAAGATCGACGTCGCAGCCTTCGGCTGAGCGGCTGTCAGCTCGGCTCGTCGGCTACCGCCCGGAGTACGGGGCGGAGTGCGAGCCACCACTGGTCCTTGGGGCGGTGGAGGCGGAGGTCCATCTCGGCCATCATCTGGTCCATGCGGACGGCGGAGACCTTGGACTGTACGAGTCCGAGGTAGTAGCTGTTCGAGGTGCCGGACTCGAACTCCGTACCGATCAGGTCGAGCGCGCGCGACACCAGCCGTACAGCCAGCAGCCTGTCGAACGGCGTCGGCGCACCTCCCTGCTGGATGTGGCCGAGGATGTTCTGGCGGACGTCGTACGTGCCGTGACTCTCCTGCTCGAGCAGCCGCGCGAGGAAGTCGGTCGTGTAGAGCGGGTTGGCGTTCTCGTTGCGGATCGCGAGGAACAGCTTGCGGCCCGAGGCGAAGCTCTGCCGGAGCCACTCGACGTCGGCGGACAGGGCGTCGAGGCTGATGCCCTCCTCATGCAGGTAGACGCGCTCGGCTCCGGTGGCCATCGCGCCCATGAGCGAGAGGTAGCCGCAGTAGCGACCCATCGTCTCGACCACGAACGCGCGCTTGGCCGCACTGCCCGAGGTCTTGATGCGGTCGACGGCCTCGGTGATGACGTTCAACGCGGTGTCCGCACCGATCGCCAGCTCCGACCCCGGAAGGTTGTTGTCGAGCGACGCCGGCACGCACACGATGGGCATCCCGAACGTCGGGAACCGGTCGCGTTCGCGGTGCAGCAGCTCGGCGGCCTCGTAGCCGCTCCAGCCACCGATCATGAGCAGCGCGTCGATGCGGTGGTCCTCCAAAGACCGGCTGATCCGGTACAGCTCCTCGACGGACGGGACCGTACGACGCACGCCCAGCTCGGCGCCGCCCTCAGCCAGCCAGCTCTCGACGTCGCTCCACTCGATCTCTGAGACCTCACCGTCCCGCAGGCCGGGGAACCCGTTGCGGATCCCGAGCATCGTGTGGCCACGGCTGATGCCGAGCCGTACGGCGGCACGAGCGGCCGCGTTCATGCCCGGCGCCAGCCCGCCGGCGTGCATGATCCCGATCCGCTTGCTCTGCTCGGGGGCGTCGATCCGGCTCGGCTCGACCAGCTCCGCGAGGATGCGGGCGGCCTCCTTGAACGAGCCGCCGCGCAGCTCCATGGCGGCCTCGTAGTCGCCGGCCGCGATGAGCTGCGGGATCTGGCGGGTCTTAGCCACGGCCTCGATCAGCGGTACGCGCGTGACGCGGTTGCCGCGGAAGCCGAGCACCGGACCGGTCGTACCGGGCGTCGCGGTGAGGACCTCGACCGCCGCCTCGTACCCCAACCAGGTCGACGCCCACCGGTCGTACGCGCTCGGCGAGCCGCCCCTCTGTACGTGGCCGAGGATCGTCACCCGCGCGTCCTCGTGGAGGTTCTCCTCGAGCACGTGCCGCACGTACTCGGAGGTGATCGGAGCCCCGGTGCGATCGCATGCACCTTCCGCGACGACCACCATCGAGTCGCGGCGCCCCTCGAGTCGGCCTCGCCGCAGCGCCGTACACATCCGCTCCTCCCAGCCCTCCGCCGGCGGCTGCTCGGGGATGAGGACGTAGTCGCAGCCGCCCGCGATCGCGCTCATCAGCGCGAGGTAGCCGCAGTGGCGGCCCATGACCTCGACGACGAAGCTGCGCTGGTGGCTGGCGGCGGTGCTCGCGAGCGCGTCGATCGCGTCGACGATGCGGTGCAGGGCGGTGTCGGCGCCGATCGTCATGTCCGTACCGACAAGGTCGTTGTCGATCGAGCCGACGAGCCCGGCGAACATCAGGGCAGGGTGGGCCTCGGCCACGTCCTGGGTGACCTCCCCCTCGGCGACGAGCTCCGCGAGCAGCTCGCCCCACTCGGCGCGGAACTGGTCGAGGCCGGACAGCGAGCCGTCGCCGCCGATGACGACGAGCCGGTCGATGCCGTTGGCGAGCAGGTTCGCCGCCGCGCGCTTGCG
>PMLO01000156.1 GCA_003158895.1 Propionibacteriaceae bacterium | reverse complement strand
TCCGAACCTCGCCGACGACCTGACTCAGGAGACGTACCTGCGCGTCCTCTCTGCGCTGGCTGCGTTCGAGGGACGCTCGAGTGCCCGTGTCTGGCTGCTGGCCATCGCCAGGCGAGTGGTCGTGGATCGGATTCGTCACGAACGCGCACGTCCGCAGCTGTTCGGCGGCGACAGCTGGTTCGACCTCACGGACTCGCTGCGCGCATCGATCCACTCCTCGCACAACTTGGAGGTGGAGGAACTGCTCAGCGTCTTGGAGCCCGCCAGGCGAGAAGCGCTGGTGCTGACCCAGCTGCTGGGGTTCAGCTACGCAGAGGCTGCGGTGATCTCTGGATGCCCGGTCGGCACTATCCGGTCGCGTGTAGCCCGCGCGAGAGCTGAGCTTGTCGCGGCCGTGGAACGCCAACAACGCGAGGCGAACGTCTCCTGACACGAGTGCTCAGAACGCGAACATCGCGAAGAAGGGGAGGATCGCGACGAGCAGCCCTGTGCTCATCCAGAACATGCCGAAGTTCATCGCGAAAGCAGAGATGACCTCGAGGCGGTACTTCACAGTGCCGACAGGCCGTACCTCATGACAGCTGTGGGTGCTCACGGCTGGGGCAACGGCGAGGCGTACCGGCGCTGCGCCGCCGGAGGCGACCAGGTCGGGTTCGCGGACGGTCGCGTCGGTGTGGTTCACCCAGCACGAGCACTCAGGTCCGCAGGTGCAGTCCGGCCCGCAGGGGCAGGTGGCTTCGGCAACTGCCGATCGGGATTGCACTGCCTGCCACAGGGACCGGAGGCTGGAAATCAGGAGGTAGGTCATGAAGGGAATGCCAACGAGAGCGAAGATCCATAGCGTTCCGCCCGGCTTGCTCTGCGCCGCCATCAACTGGCTCTTGTCCATGCCGGTGCCGGAACCCGTGCCCATTCCCATGCCGTGGGACATGGCCGCTTGCATCACGGCCATCGCCGACAGGTGCCAGGTCATCGCGCCGAACATCGCCGCGTGGCCGAGGAAGTGCAGCCAACCGGAGCGATCCGATGCACGGACCGCGTCGACCGCCAGCCAGACGAACCATGCGGTGGACAGTGCGAACACGCCCACAAGGGCGAAGGTGGGAACGACCGCGATCAGGCCTTTCCAGGTGATCGGGGCCACCATCAGCAACATCACCACGGCCATCACCAGATGGAGAGCATTCGAGATCCGCTGCCGCACATCCTGAGGCCGTGTCAACTCGTAGATGCTCCACAGCGTGCACCAGGCGAACAACAACAGCAGGCCCACGAACTTCACCGGCGTGTCTGCAAACGCAAACATGGCGTCCCCTTCCCGAGCGACCGAGCCGGGCTCGGGGACGCGACGGTGTCGCGTCTACTGAGAGAGTCGTCTGCGTCGGGCCCCAAGTTCCTGCTCTCCGCACATTCGCACTACCGAAATCGGCAGGCTCACGTAACATGCGGCAATGGACCGAGCAGACCCAGCAGAGGACACCTGGCGCGCTGCCTTGTCCGCGCTCCTGGACGGCGAAGAGCCTACGGTCGCGATGGGCGACCTGATGCAGCACCTCTCTGAGTGCGCTTCGTGCTCGACATGGCTCGACAACGCGAGGGTCGTGAACACCGGCATACGAAGACTGCCTGTGGTTCAGCCAGCGCTCGGGGAGAGCGTCGTGAACCGCATCGACGTCACGCTGTGCGCCTGCCGAACTGGCGGGGCCTGCCTGTGCACGGACTGTCAGTGCGGCCCTGGCTGCACATGTCAGACGCAGTCGTCGGTGACGGCGAGCTGAGGTCGGTCAGTTCGCGCCGGCCTTGAACCGCCGCAAACGCATGGAGTTGGTGACCACGAAGACGCTGGACAGCGACATCGCGAACCCTGCGATGAGCGGATTGAGGTGGCCCGTAGCTGCCAGCGGGATCGCGGCCACGTTGTAGCCGAACGCCCACACCAGGTTCCCGCGGATCGTGCGGAGGGTGCGACGTGACAGTTGAATGGCATCCGGGATGACGTCGAGGCTTCGTCGCACCAGGATGATGTCGGCGGACTTGAGCGCCACGTCGGTCCCGCTCACCATCGCCATCCCGAGGTTGGCGGTTGCCAGCGCGCCTGCGTCGTTGATGCCGTCCCCGACCATCGCGACGCGTCGGCCTTCGGCTTGGAGCTTCTCGATGACGTCGGCCTTTTCGCTGGGGAGTACCTCAGCAACGACCTCGTCCACGCCTACGAGGCGGGCCACATCATCGGCCGCGCTGCGTCGATCACCGGTCAGCAGGATGGTCCGTAGGCCCAGCTTTCGCAGGCGGGCCACCGCCTCAGGGGCAGACGCCTTGATGGTGTCGGCGACGCTGAAGTAGCCCGAAACTGTTCCGTCGATGCCGATCAGGATTGCGGTGCGGCCAGCGACGGCTGCCGCATCGACCGCGGCCATGGCTGGTTCCGGTACCGCCAGACCGCGCTCCCGCATCAGGTCCGCGTTGCCGAGGAGCACCTGCCGGCCCACGCCATCTGCGGCCATGACGACGCCTTCGACTCCGGATCCCGGCAACGCCTGTACCTGCTCAGCACGCGGCGGGACAAGCCCGCGGGCCTTGGCCTCGGAGACCAGGGCGCGGGCGATCGGATGCTCGGAGTCATTCTCCACGGCGCTGGTCAACGTCAGCAGGGCCAGCTCGTCGGCTCCCCCGAGGGGTGTGAAGTCGACCAGCCTCATGACGCCGGTCGTGAGCGTGCCGGTCTTGTCGAGCACCACAGTGTCGATCACGCCAGAAGACTCGAGTGCATCCGGCCCCTTGATCAGGATGCCGAGCTGTCCGCCCCGACCAACTCCGACCATGAGTGCCGTTGGTGTCGCAAGCCCCAGCGCGCAGGGACAGGCAATGATCAGCACCGACATCGCTGCGCTGAACGCGGTACGGGGGCCGCCACCGGCCAGCAACCAGACCACGAGCGTCACGGCGGAGATACCGAGCACTGAAGGGACGAACACCGCAACGACCTTGTCGACCAGGGTCTGGATGGAGGCCTTGCGCGCCTGTGCCTGCTCGGCCAGCACAGCGAGCTCGGCCAGTTGGGTGTGCGCACCAATGCGCCGGGCCTCCACGACGAGAGCGCCATTGAGGTTGGTGGTACCGGCCAGGACTCGGCTGTTGGTGGTGACCTCGAATGGTTCAGCCTCACCGGTCATGGCTGAGGTGTCGATCGACGACGTTCCGTTGACGACCTGTCCGTCGGTGGCGATGCGTTCACCGGGCCGGACCACGAAGCGTTCCCCGACACGCAGCTCACCGATCGGGACAACCTCCTCGCCACCGTCTCGAAGAACCCGCACCGATGTGGGCGCCAGCTTTCCGATCGCCGACAGCACACCGCGGGCAGATCGTTTGGAGCGCGCCTCGACATAACGACCGGCCAGGAGAAAAGTGGTGATGGCGGCGGCAGCCTCCAGGTACAGGCTGTCCGCCCCCTCTGGTGCCATGCCATAGCCAAACCAATAGGACTGGCCAGGGACCCTGAATAGTGTGCCCGCCACGGACCAGAAGAATGCTGCTAGTACACCGAGGGACACCAAGGTGTCCATACTCGTGCCACCATGCCGAAGGTTGCGCCAGGCGGCTCGGTGGAACGGCAACGCGCACCAGAAGACCACCGGGATCGCCCCGGCAATCAAAGCCCATTCCCACCCCGGGAACCGCACCTGCGGAGACAGAGCAAGCACGATCGCGGCGTCCCCGAGCGGGATCGCCAGCGCGGCCGCAACGATCAGACGATTCCGAAGCATCTTGACCCGGTCGCTGTACCCGTCCGGCGCGGCGTCTTCGGTCACAGGCCTGGCGTCGTAGCCGGCGGCACGGATCGCATCAATCAGGTCGGATGTGCGCTCCGGCGACCACCCCAAAACCATCGCCCGCTCGGTGGCGTAGTTGACGGTCGCGCGAGCCCCGTCCAGCTTGTTGAGCTTCCGCTCGATGCGACCAGCGCAGGCGGCGCAGGTCATCCCCGATACGTCCAGCTCGACCCGATCTCCCAGAAGATCTTCCGCGTTCGCCATCTGTGTCAGCTCAGCCGCCATCACCAGTCACCGTCCTTCGAAAGCGTCGTGGGTTCGCCCGGGTCGCGGCTGGCGAGTTGGGCAAGCATGTCGTTGTACGCGTCCAGCTCGTCGCTGGAACCACCGGCATCGGCGAGCCGGTCCGCGGCCGCGGCCTGAGAGCTGTCACTGCGGAACCACTGTGCCGCCAACATGACCACCGCCACAAAGGCGGGAATCTCACCAGTGAACCACGTCAACTGGCCGGCGATGTTCTGATTGTTCAGCAGGTCGCCGACCCAGCTCACATCGATGCTCCGGTAGAACTGTTCGCCAAGAATGGTCCGCGACTGCATGATCCCGACCGCGAAGATGGCGTGGAACGGCATGATGCTCAGCAGCAGCGCGAACCTGACGATGTAGGGGAGCTGCCAGGGGTGACGATCGGGACCGACCAACAGGCCGAAGAACGCGTACCCGGCGACCATGAAGTACAGCAGCATCGACTGGTGACCCCAGTGATAGCGCATCAGCCATGGGAACAGCGAGCTGAAGTAGACCAGGAACAAGGATCCCACGTAGTTCAGCCACACCAACGGTGGGCTCAGAAGAACACGGACCAGCCGGTTCTCGGCCAGGCGACTCAACAGTTCCTGAGCCCCGACGAATTCACCAGGCAGACGTGGACGGGAGGCGGCGTACACCAAGCTGATCGGGGCGCCCAGGACGCACAGGACCGGGATCATCATGTTTACGGTCATGTGGACGAGCATGTGCCAGCTGAAGACAGCCGTGGAGTACAACCACAACCCACTCACTGCCAGATAGAGGGTCAGTGCCCACCCGGCCAGCCAGAACAGCAACCGGGAGAGTGGCCACCGTCCGCCGCGCCGGGTAACCCGCACGACACCCCAGACGTAGAGGCCGGCAGCAGTCAACGACAGCACGAGCCAGAAGAGATTCGGACGGCCGAGGCCGGTCAGCCGCGCAAGTGTGGCGGGTAGGTTCACCTCGTAGCCCAGATAGTTGATCTGGATGCTCTGGGGGACGATGAAGCGAGGAGGAGACAGGTACGTTGCCACGGTGAGGCTCGTCAGGCCCACGATCAGCAGGATCACGTCACGCGCCACCGAATGGGTTGGCCGCCGCCAGGATGCGGTGTCCCTCGTCCGCTCGGCGAATTGCCGCCACAGCCAACTGACGACCAGCAAGGCCACGATGCCGCATCCGGCAACCACGGGCAGCCCATAGACCGTCGCAAACGGGGAGACCCCTGCCAGCTGCTGCCACGCACCGATCCCATAGCCGACCACAACCACGGCGATCAGCAGCGGGACAGCCCGGTGGTACCGGCGGATCGCGGCATCGCCTCTGCTGGGATCCACAGCGATCGCTGCCAAGGCACCGACCGCTCCGCTGCAGAGGGTGACCGACGCCAGGGTTGCCAACCCCACCGCGTCAGTCGCCCAGTCATGGTTCAGCCCGACCGAAACACCGCCAGTGACCGCAACGAACACCGTCGCAACCGCTCCGCCCAGCCACGCCAGAGTGAAAGCAGAACCGTCCCGCCCCCACCAGCCGAGCATCATGATCGCAAGGGCCACAAGCGCCGACGCGACCCACGCCAGGTCGCTCGTCGTAGACGTCACGAACAGCCACCACGCGTCCGCACGGAACGAGTCCCCCACCGCCATGCCCTCGACGAAGCTGGGATTGGCAAAAGTCATGAGAACCGACGCGGCAAACCACACTTGCGCTGACCGCACCAACCACCGGCAGAGGCGATCGTCGGGCCGTTGAGGCGCGTCGTCCGCCCGGGATGGCGAGAACACCACGATCGCTGCCAACAACCCGAGTGTCGCAGCGCCGGCGAGACGCGCCACCACGTCGCCCAGCAGAGCGACCACACCCGTCACGTTGTCCGCGCCGAGCCGGCCCGGCAGCGGTGGTTGCTGTGCCAGCAGGACGGAGGTCGCCGCCGTGAGAAAGACCGCGGCACCGATCGTCAGCCAGATCGCCAGAATGGTCCCCGTCGACAGTCGAGGAACTGGGGCAACGTCCGACGGCTCAGACACCCTGCGATCACCCCGGATTCGAATCGGACGAAGGTGGCGCGAGTCTAGCCGCAACGAGTGGACGACACAGGAGTTGATCGGGAAGGCGGCCAAGCCTGAGCGGAGTGAAGCTGCGCATGGGGCATGCCGCGTGGTGAGCAACGTGCGCTCGTCAGAGGCCCCAGCAGGCAACTCAAGCTGACGTCTCAAGACCGCCTCGACGCCCGTCCGGGTCGATTGATGGGTTCCTCGTGTCGTGAGGAGAGGTAGTTGACCTTGGTTCTGTGACGACACGGAAGTCCACGAAGCCTGTCGGGGTGTCGTTTAGGCAGGCTGACGCCAGGACCGGGCTTACTTCCCGGACGGAAGACGAGAGGGGATGCGATCCAAGAAGTTCGTTCTGCAGCCCGTCAGCGCCTGCCGTCGCTTGGCCTGGGCAGGGACGGTCGGCGGGGATCCCGACAACGCAAGGCGACGTCGCTTATGTGGACCGGGGGAGCTTGTTGTCCCAGATGGTCATGTTGAGGGCTGAGGGGATTCGTCGACGCCCTCCACTCTCGCCGAACAACCGGCGGGAAGGAATTGCAGAATGACCGGAGCGGACATTCCCCTGGAGTCGATCGGCAAGGTCGATCTGCTGCTCGGCAGGCGACCTTCTGACCGCTGTCCGGTACCGGCCGCTCGGTAGCAACGAGATCTCCCCGAAGCCACGCCTGCCCTTTGCTCGTCGGCTAGCCCTGCAGCGGTCCTCCCGTCACGCTTCGTAACGGGCGATACAGCTGGCCGGGGGACACCAGACGGTGGGTTGAGCGGCTGAGCTGTTCCCCACGCCTGGACTTCCGTGGGGAATACGTGGGGAATGAGTAGGTGTGGAGGACACTTCTGTCCACTTGTGTCCACACCTGGCAAGGACAAAAGTCCTTGCCAGATAGTGTTTCACGTAGTCAGCGAGCCATACTTCAGTGTGTCCGAGAGAGGACTTGAACCTCCATGCCCTTTACGGGCACTAGCACCTCAAGCTAGCGCGTCTACCTATTCCGCCACCCGGACGAGTGCTCCGGTGTCTCCACCGGCCCGGATGACTATAGCAACCTCACCCCGGCCGCGCGATCTGGGGCTCTGACGGCGCGCCGGGAGGGTCCGGCTCATCAGCGAGGTCGAGACCGCCGGATGGGTCGCTGCCGGACGTGAGGGCTTCGACGCTGCGCATGGCGTCCAACCCGCCGGCCGCGTACGCCTGCCAGTCGCGCCCTCGAGCGCTGCATCTGTCGACCTCCTGCTGCCAACGCTGCACCACCTCGGACATCACCACAGTGGCGTCGGTGCTCGGGTCCTGCAGCCGTCGGGACACCTGCCCCAGGGCTGTGGCGCTCCCCTCGTGGAACTTGTAGGCGGGAAACGACTGACCATCCTTGGCACGTGCGCAGGCGCTCGTGCCGCCCGCGAGCTGGGTCATGGCGGCGAGTGCCTGCTCACGCAGGCGTGCTGCTTCCTGAAGCAGTTGTTCCCGGACGGACGACACGATGGGCACATTAGCCGCACGTGCGGTCGCGTCCCATGCGAGGCCTCAGACGGTCGTGGTGGCCTCGACTCGCCCGTAGTGCGGTCCGCCCGACACGTCGTCGAGCGCCTGGGCGATCTGGAGGGGGAGCTCGGAGTCCTCGACGTCGAGGTACGGCTGAAGCTGCCCGACCGTACGCGCGCCGAGCAGGGGAGCGGTCACCCCCGGCGCGTCACGTACCCACAGCAGCGCCACTTGAGCCGGTGTCAGACCGAGCCCATCGGCGGCCTTGATGACGGACTCGACGACGCCCGATGCGCGCGGCTCGAGATATGGCTCGACGAACCAGCCGAGGTGGTCGGAGGCGCCGCGGGAGTTGCGCGGCGTACCGGTGCGGTACGCACCCGTGAGCACGCCGCGACCGAGCGGCGACCATGCGAAGAAGCCCAGTCCCAACGCCCGTACAGCCGGCAGGATCTCGACCTCGGCCCGTCTGGCCAGGAGGCTGTACTCGACCTGGGTCGAGATCACCGGTACGCGACCTGGTACAGCCCGTTGCCAGGTGACGGCTTGTGCGGTCTGCCAGCCGACGAAGTTCGACACCCCTGCGTACCGCGCCATGCCCGCGCTGACCGCATGGTCGATCGCCGACAGCGTCTCCTCGATCGGCGCCTCGCCCCAGGCGTGCACCTGCCAGAGGTCGACGGAGTCCGTACGGAGTCGTTTCAGGGACGCCGCGAGATCGTCGAGCAGCGTCCGGCGCGAGGTGTCCACGACGCGTGCACCGTCGCGCAAGACGAAACCGGCCTTGGTCGCCAGCACGATGTCATCGCGGCAGCCCGCCTTGGCGACGATCGCACCGAGCAACCGCTCGACCTCACCGTGCCCGTACGCCGCGGCGGTGTCGATCAGTGTCCCTCCGGCTGCCCGGAACGCGCCGAACAGGGCGTCCACGTCGCGTGCGGATGTGTCCCTGCCCCACGTCATCGTGCCCAGGCCGAGGCGGGACACACGCAGTCCCGACGTCCCGACCTGCCGCGTATGCATGGCTCGACCCTATCCAGTGCGGCGCCCCGCGAGGCTCACCTCGCGGTCACGACGCCGCCGACCAGCAGGCCGACGACCGCCAGGCCGGCGATCACGCGGTAGATGACGAAGGCGGTGAAACGGTTGTGCGCCACGAAGCGCAACAGCCAGGCGATGGAGGCGTACGCCACGACGAAGGCCACGACCGTACCGATTGCTGTCGCCCCCCAGCCAACGGTGTCGTGAATGCTCTTGGACGCCTTCACCGCCTGGAACCCACCCGCGGCGAGCAGTGCGGGGATGCCGAGGAAGAAGCTCCAGCGGGTCGCCGTGACACGGTCTATCCCGCGGAACAGGCCACCGGAGATCGTCGCGCCGGACCGGGACACGCCAGGGATGAGCGCGACGCACTGCCACACGCCGAGGATGAGGGCGTCCATGATCGTCATCGACTCCTCGCCGCGGGGGGTGCCGCGCGGGGCAGACTGAGCGGACGCGCGGTCGGCGAACCAAAGCACCACCGACCACAAGATGAGGGCCGCGGCAACGATCCAGAGGTTGCGAAGAGGGCCCTCGATGGCTTTCTGCAACGTGAGGCCGACGATCGCGATGGGGATGGTGCCGACGATCACGCCCCAACCGAGACGGTAGTCGACGTTCGTCCGCGCCTCCTTGGAGAACAAACCCCGGAACCACCCCACCGCGAGCCGGACGATGTCGCGACGGAAGTACAAGACGGCTGCCAGGATCGCTCCGACCTGGATGATCGCCGTGAAGGCCGTGACCCCGGCGTCGTCGATGGGATACTTGAAAAGCTTCTCGACGACCGTCAGGTGACCGGTGCTGGAGATCGGTAGGAACTCGGACAGCCCCTCGACGATGCCCAGAAGGATCGCTTGCCACCACTGAATCATCTTTGGTTTCCTCTCGGTAAGCCCGCGCCAGGCTATCCGTTTGTCGCGGGTTCTTGGGTCAGGCGTCCGCGCACGTCCCACAGGTAGCGGACGTCGTTCATGCGACCGCCCGGGATCTCGGTGGTTCGGCTGAACCCGTCGCGTACAGCTCCTTCGCGCGCATAGAAGACCCGGCCGCGAGCGTTCGCCTCCAGAACCCACACGAGCGCGGCGCGGTGCCGTACAGCCAACCCGTCGAGCGCGGCGGCCAGAAGCTGCGCGCCGACGCCGTGGGACCTCGACGAGCCGTCGACCCAGAGGTCCCAGATCTCGCCGGCCGCCGAAGCGTCGGGATCCGCCGACGGACCCGCCGCCACGAACCCGACCACGCTCCGGTCGACCTCAGCGACGAGCACGTCGACCGCCGCGCCCTCGGTCAGAGCGCTCGTCCAGCGGGTCAGGCAGGTGTCGTACGAGAGGGTGTCGAGGTACGCCGCGGGCAGGAGGCCACGGTAGGTACCGGTCCAGCCAGCGTGGTGGATCGCGGCGATCGACGTCGCGTCCGCCGCGACAGCCGGCCTGACGATGACCTCAGAGCGGGATGTTGGTGTGCACACCGCGGTAGCCGTGATCGTTGTCACGGATGACCTTCGCGAGGCGCGACCGCGTCACATCCGGGGCGATGATCTCGTCGACGACCCCGATCTGTACGGCCTTGTCGACGCCCCCCGCGATCCGCTCGTGCTCGGTCGCCAGCTCGGCCTCGACGGTGGCCAACAGGTCGCTGGGCACCTCGGCGAGCTTGCGCCGGTGCAGGATCCGTACGGCCGCGACCGCGCCCATGACCGCCACCTCAGCGCCCGGCCAGGCGAACACCGCGGTCGCGCCGAGAGAGCGCGAGTTCATGGCGATGTACGCACCGCCGTACGCCTTGCGGGTCACGAGCGTCACCCGCGGGACGACGCACTCGGCGAACGCGTGGAGGAGCTTCGCGCCGCGTCGTACGACCCCGTCCCACTCCTGGCCGACACCCGGGAGGTAACCCGGTACGTCGACGACGACGACGAGCGGTACACCGAACGCGTCGCACATCCGTACGAACCGTGCGGCCTTCTCGGCGCTGAACGAGTCGAGGCAGCCGCCCAGACGCAGCGGGTTGTTCGCGACGACCCCGACGGTACGGCCGCCGAGCCGTCCCAGACCGACGACCAGGTTCGGGGCCCACTTGGCGTGGAGTTCCACGACCGAGCCCTCGTCCAACAATCCGGTGATGAGCGGGTGCACGTCGTACGCGCGCTTCTTCGAATCTGGCAGGAAGTCGTTCAGGTCGATGTCGGGGACGTGAGCCTCGACCTCGCCCTGGTCGGCGAACAACCACACGAGCCTGCGGCCGCGATCGATCGCATCAGCCTCGCTGTCGGCTGCGATGTGTACGACGCCGGAGCGGCGGCCATGTACGTCAGGGCCGCCGAGCCGGAGCTGGTCGACGTCCTCACCGGTGACGGACCGTACGACGTCGGGGCCGGTCACGAAGATCCGGCCTTCGGGCGCCAGGATGACGATGTCCGTCAACGCGGGTCCGTACGCGGCGCCGCCAGCTGCTGCGCCGAGGACGATGGAGATCTGCGGGATCTTGCCGGACGCCTTCGTCATCGCGTTGAAGACGAGGCCCACGGCGTGCAGCGAGAGCACGCCCTCGGCGAGTCGCGCGCCGCCCGAGTGCCAGATGCCCACGATGGGGAGGCCGTTCTTCATCGCTGTCGCATAGGCGCGCACGATCGCATCGCACCCGGCGACGCCCATCGCGCCACCCATGACGGTGGGGTCGGAGCAGAAGGCGACTGTACGGGCGCCGTGGATGAGGCCGACCGCGGCGAGGATGCCGGAGTCGTCGTCAGCGGTGAGCAGCTGCATCTGACCGTCGTCGAACAGCGCCGCCAGGCGGTGCTTCGGGTTGCGGGGGTCGAGCTCGCGGGGGAGCTTCTCCTTGGTCGAGGTCATGTGGCGCTCCCGGCAGTGGCGTTCTCGTTCGTCACGACGACGGACACGTTGTGGCCGCCGAAACCGAAGGAGTTGTTGAGGGCCGCCAGGTCGCCGGACGGCAGGGGCCGCGCGACGTTGGCTGCGATGTCGATCCCCAGGTCAGGCTCGGGGTTGTCGAGGTTGATCGTCGGAGGCACCACGTGGTGGTAGATCGCCTTGACGGTCGCGATGGTTTCGAGAGCCCCAGCGGCGCCAAGGAGATGGCCGGTCATCGACTTCGTCGAGGTGACGACACACCCGTTGACGGCCTCGCCGAGCAGCTCACGGATGGATGCCGCCTCGACGGGATCTCCGGTCGGCGTCGACGTGCCATGAGCGTTGATGTGCCTGATGTCCGCGGGTGTGAGGCCGGCCTCGTCGAGCGCCTTGCGCATCGCCAGTACCTGGCCGCGGGCATCGGGGCTGACCATGTCCCGGGCATCCGACGTCGTACCGGCGCCCACGACCGTGCCGTAGATGCGCGCACCACGGGCCTGAGCGTGCTCGAGGGTCTCGATGACCATGCACGCGGCGCCTTCGCCGAGTACGAACCCGTCGTGGTCCACATCGAAGGGACGCGAGGCCTTGGTGGGCTCGTCGTTGCGACGGGACAGGGCCTGCATCTGGCCGAACGCTGCCATCGGCAGCGGGTGGATGACAGCCTCAGTCCCACCCACCAACGCGATGTCCGCCCGCTCGAGGCGGAGGAGGTCGAACGCGAGCGCGATGGCCTCGTTGGACGAGGCGCACGCGGAGACGGGAGCGTGGACTCCGGCGCGGGCGCCGAGTCGCAGACTCACGTTGGCCGCGGGAGCGTTGGCCATGAGCATGGGGATGGTGAGCGGGGAGACCCGGCGCGCACCCTTCTCCTTCTGGACGTCCCAGTTGCCCAGAAGCGAGTGAAGACCGCCGATGCCGGTGCCGAGGGAGACGAGGAGCCGGTCGGGATCGACGGTGGACTCATCATCGAGGCCGAGCCCGGCGTCGGCCCATGCCTCGAGTGCCGCGACAATCGCGAACTGCGACGAGCGGTCGAGCTTGCGGGCCGCGACGCGGTCCATCACCGAGGCGGGGTCTACTGCGGCCTGCGCGGCGATCCGCGTGGACAGGTCCTGAGCCCAGTCGGCCTCGATGAGGCTGACGCCGCTGGTGCCGGCGAGGAGGGCCGACCAGGTGGTGGGAAGATCACCGCCCACGGGGGTGGTGGCTCCAAGGCCGGTGATGACGACGGTGCGCATGAGTGATCCTTCGCAGGGACGATCGGTGGTGAGACGGGGTCGAGGGCCGCGGTGGCAGTCACGAGGGCTGCCACCGCAGGTCAGGACTCAGGCCTGAGCGCGCTCGATGTAGGCGACGGCGTCGCCGACGGTACGGAGGTTCTTCGCGTCGTCGTCCGGGATCGAGACGCCGAACTTGTCCTCGCAGGCGTAGATGATCTCGACCATCGACAGTGAGTCGACGTCGAGGTCCTCGGTGAAGGACTTGTCGAGCTGCACGTCCTCGACCGCGACACCCGCGACGTCGTTGACGATCTCAGCGAGCTGCTCGCGGATCTCTTCGGTGGTGGCCATGTTTACCTCTCCTTTGTTGGGTCTTCTGTGAAGCAGAACTGGTGGGTTACGGAAGGACGACGACCTGGCCCGCGTAGACGAGCCCGGCGCCGAAGCCGATGATGAGCGCGGTCTGGCCCGAGTGGGCCTCACCGTTGGCGAGCAGCTCGACCATCGCCATCGGCACGGATGCGGCCGACGTGTTGCCGAAGCGCTTGATCGTGCGGGCGACGACGATGTGCTCGGGGAGCTTGAGGTGGCGCAGCATCGAGTCCGTGATGCGGTTGTTCGCCTGGTGGGGGATGAACACGTCGAGCTGGTCCGGCTCGATCCCCGTCTGGGCGAGAATGTCGCTCGCGGCATCGGCGATGAACGTGGTGGCCCACCGGAAGACCGGCTTGCCGTCCATGTACACGGTCGGCATCTGGCCGGTGGGCACTGCATCGCGGAAGTCCGCGGTCTGCGTGATGACGTCGGCCTGCGTGCCGTCGGATCCCCAGACGACCGGTCCGACACCGGGTGTGTCGCTGCCGACGACGATCGCGGCGCCCGCGCCGTCGGCGAACAGGAAGGCCGTGGAACGGTCGGACTTGTCGGTGAGGTCGCTGAGACGCTCGGCTCCGACGATGAGAACGGTCGTGGCGCCCCCGGTACGAATGATCGCGTCTGCCTGGGCGAGTGCGTAGCAGAAGCCGGCACAGGCGGCGGAGATGTCGTACGCGGCCGGATCCTTGAGGCCCAGCTCGGCTGCGAGGATCGGGGCGAGCGCCGGGGTCGCCTTGAGATGCGTGACGGAGGCCACGATCACGGCGTCGATGTCGTCGGTGGAGACGTTCGCGTGCTCGATCGCCCGGCGCGAGGCCTCGGCGACCATGAAGATCAGGGGCTCGTCATCGCTGGCCCACCGCCGCTCGATGATGCCGGTGCGCTGCTGGATCCACTCGTCGCTCGAGTCGATCATCGTGCACATCTCTTCGTTCGTGACGATGCGGTGCGGCAGGTACGAGCCGACGCCGGCGATGCGCGATCCGGCGCGTCCGGGCCGGATGGTGAGGGGAGCGGTCACGCGAGGTTCTCCTGGATGCTGGACGGGGACGGATGAAGGCGAAGCAGCGGCTGGCCAGGAGCGACCGGGTCATCGTCCTCGACGAGCCACTCCAGGACGACGCCACCATACGTGGCAGACACGGGGATCTCGTCGCGGAGGTTCTTGACCGAGCCGATCGAGGTGTGAGCGGCCAGCGTGTCGTCCACGTTGATGGAGGCGTCTCGCGTGAAGCGGCCCTTGCCCGGCGACACCACGAGGCGCCAGCTGGGCGTGGTGGACAGGTCGTAGTGGGACGCATCGGCGTGCCGGTCCACGAAGTCGCGCGCGTCATCGAGCTGGTCGGGCGTGTTGAGGCTGAAGAGCTCGACGCCCTTGAGGTTCCGTTTGGCGATCCCGGTCAGGGTGCCGGCCGGCGGGAGCTCGAGCAGGCCGGTGACTCCGAGCTCGGCCATCGTCGCCATGCACAGGTCCCAGCGGACGGGATTCGAGATCTGACGCACGATCCGCTGGAGGTACTCGGCGCCGCTCTGGACGACCTGCCCGTCCGCGTTGGAGAGCAACCGGGTGCGCGGGTCCTTGGTGGACACGGCTTTGGCCAGTGACTTCATGTGTGAGACGGCCGACTCCATGTGGACCGTGTGGAAGGCCCCGGCGACNNTGGCCGGAGCCGTTGTCGTTGGCCACCGTGAGCCCGTACCTCTCGATGGCGGCCATCACTTCGTCGCGGTCACCCCCGATGATCGCCGACATCGACGTGGGCCAGGCGGCGCTGGCGGCTGCCATCGCCTTGCCGCGTTCGCGGACGAGGACCATGGCGGCCTCGACGCTCATGACGTTGGTGCCCGCAGCGGCCGTGATCTCGCCGACGCTGTGGCCGGCGACGACACCGACCTTGCGGAACGCCTCGGAGGGGGAGGGCAAGAGCTCGAGGACGGCAGTGAGGCCGGCGGCGACGAGCAGCGGCTGCGCCACCGCGGTGTCGCGGATCGTCTCGGCATCGGCCTCGGTGCCGTAGTAGGCGAGGTCGAGGCCGGACACCGCCGACAGCCAGGCGAGGCGTGTGGCGAACGTGGGGAGTTCCAGCCACGGGGCGAGGAATCCAGGGGTCTGGGCGCCTTGGCCCGGGGCGACTATTGCGAGCACGTGACCATCGTTTCGTGACTATGCAGCAAACTCAGTACCGGACACGACGAAGTTCGTGGGCGTGTCGTTGTAGGAATACTACAAACAGGCCCTCTCCCGGGGCGTCAGGACGCAAAGAGTCGACCGACCGTGACGGCCAGGCGCAGCACGTACGCGTCACGTGCGGCCGAGGGGTTGTAGCCGCTGACCTCCTGGATCCGCCGGAGACGGTACCGGACGGTGTTCGGATGCACGTACAGCGCGCGGGCCGACGCCTCGATGGATCCGCCGTGGTCGAGAAAGGCGACGAGGGTGGTCATGAGCTCCCCACCGGCCTGGTCGAGAGGTTGGTAGATGTCGTGGGCGAGCGCCCGTCGCGCATGGCCGTCTCCGGCGAGCGCCCGTTCCGGCAGCAGGTCGACGGCCGAGACCGGGCGCGGCGCTTCCGGCCACGCGGCAGAGCTCCGGATCCCGGAGAATGCCGCCCGCGCGGACAGGCCCGCATCGACGAGCTGCTCGACGACGGGGCCGACGACGATCGGCGCGTCTCCGAAGAAGCTCTGCAGCCGTCGGACCACGGCGACGGGTCCCTCGCTGTCGGCCAGTGCGGCTCCGCCCAGGACGACGACGAGGCGTTCGCCCTGCGTCGCCACGAGCGCGTCGAGACCTGCCCGAGTCGCCGCCTTGCGCAGCTGCTCGACGGCGGACTCGTGTCCCTCCGGGGCGAGCCCGACGGCGACCACGACGGCCTCCGGGGAGTGCCACCCGAGCGTCGAGGCACGCGATACGAGGTTCTCGTCGGCCTCACCGCGCACGACCGCGTCGACGACGAGGCTCTCCAGCCGGGCGTCCCAAGCGCCGCGGCTCTCCGCCGCCGTCGCGTACAGCTCCGCGGCCGCGAAGGCGACCTCTCGGCTGAAGTACACGATCGCCGCCGACAGCACAGCCCGATCGCCGCGCGGCATCTGGGCCACCGTCTGCTCGACCACCTCGACCGTGGTTCGTACGAGCTCGACCGTCTGTTTGAGCGAGATCCGGCGCATCACGGATCGGGGTGCGGCGTCGAACAACCCCGCCGGCGAGACCGGGTCCTCGCCCTCGTCGGCGAGCCAGTCGACGAACAGGTCGATGCCGGCGCGGGCGACGATGCCGATCCACGAGCGGTGCTCGGCCTCCATGTCGCCGAACCAGTCGTGCCGCGCGTCCATCTCCGCCAGCACAGCGGTCGTCATCACCGCGGCCTGGGCCGACAGGCGACGCACCATGGCGGTACGGGATCGTGACGAGGGGATGAGCGTCCGGCCGCTCACCCGTACCGGTCCTGTCGGAGAGCCCTTCGCCATGCGGCACAGCGTAGGGTGAATTTGTGGTGAAAGATCGCGTCCCAGCCTCGCCTGCGGCCGCGCTTCGCGAGATTTCGTACTGGCTCGACCGATCCCGGAGCGACTCCCGCCGGTCCATGGCCTTCCGCGCAACCGCGCGGATCCTCGACGCCATGGACCCGGACGAGTACGCGTTACGCGGCGAGGCCTCGAGCTGGTCAGACATTCCAGGCATCGGCCCTAGCTCTGCCGCAGTCATCCAGGCGACGCTCGCCGGCCGTGTCCCTGACTACCTCGCGAAGGTACGGGCTGCGGCCCGGCCGCTCGCAACCACCGGGCAGGAGCTGCGGGGCAGGCTGCGCGGGGACCTTCACTGCCACACCGACGAGTCGGACGGCAGCGCACCGCTCGAGGAGATGGTGGCCGCCGCTGCGATGCTCGGCCACGAGTACCTGCTCATCACCGACCACTCCCCGCGGCTCACGGTGGCGCACGGTCTGAGCGCCGAGCGCCTCGCCGACCAAGGCGTACGGATCGATGCCGTGAACGAGGCCAGTCCCGTACACGTTCTCAAGGGCATCGAGGTCGACATCCTGGACACCGGCGCGCTGGACCAGTCTCCCTCTGCGCTTGCGGCGCTCGACCTGGTCGTCGCGAGCGTTCACTCGAAGCTGAACCAGGATTCCGAGTCGATGACCCACCGGATGATCGCCGCGATCGCGAACCCGCGCACCAACGTGCTCGGGCACTGCACCGGACGCCTCGTCGAGGGGGAGCGCGGGCTGCGCAACGAGTCGAGGTTCGATGCGGAGGTCGTCTTCGAGGCGTGTCGGCAGCTCAACGTGGCCGTGGAGATCAACTCCCGTCCGGAGCGGCGCGACCCGCCGAGCCGCCTGCTCGAGCTCGCGCGGAATATTGGCTGCCTGTTCAGTATTGACACGGACGCGCACGCCCCCGGCCAGCTGGAGTTCCTCGACTACGGGTGCGAGCGGGCACAGCGCATGGGAATCCCGGCCGAACGCATCGTGAACACCTGGCCGTTGGAGAGGTTGATGGCATGGGCGACGAGTTGAAGAAGGCCGTCCGCGTCGACTTCATGGGCTGGGGCTCCGGCGCAGGACATGACAAGATTGCCCACAGAGTTAGTGCGACGAAAGGTATCTGGTGATCCCACGCGACGAGGGCGGCCCCGTACTCAACGGACTGCCCACGAACCTTCCCGACACGGACCCGGACGAGACGGGCGAGTGGATCGAGAGCCTGGACGGGCTCATCGAGAAGGGTGGCCGGAACAGGGCACGGTACGTGATGCTGCGCCTGCTGGATCGTGCGCGCGAGAAGCAGATCGGCGTGCCCTCACTGACGGCGACCGACTACGTGAACACGATCCCGAAGTCGATCGAGCCCGCGTACCCCGGTGACGAAGGCCTCGAGCGCGGCTACCGTCGCCTGCTCCGCTGGAACGCCGCGATGATGGTGCACCGCGCGCAGCGCCCCGGCGTCGGCGTCGGCGGCCACATCTCCACGTACGCGTCGAGCGCGAGCCTGTACGAGGTCGGCTTCAACCACTTCTTCCGCGGCAAGGATGCCCCCGGCGGCGGCGACCAGGTCTTCTTCCAGGGCCACGCCTCGCCCGGGATGTACGCGAGGGCGTTCCTCGAGGGACGCCTGAGCGAGGACCAGCTGGACGGCTTCCGCCAGGAGCACAGCCACGTCGTGAACGGCAAGGTCGAGGCTCTGCCGAGCTACCCGCACCCCCGCCAGATGCCCGATTTCTGGGAGTTCCCGACCGTCTCTATGGGCATCGGCCCGATGAACGCGATCTACCAGGCGTCCTTCAACCGCTACCTGCACAACCGCGGCCTCAAGGACACGTCCGACCAGCACGTATGGGCGTTCCTCGGCGACGGCGAGNNNCTGGGGCTCCAACTGGGACCGCCTGCTCGAGGACGACGACGAGGGTGCACTGGTCAACCTCATGAACGTCACGACCGACGGCGACTTCCAGACGTACAAGGCCAACAACGGCAAGTACGTCCGCGACAACT